>JAQZBG010000034.1 GCA_029239165.1 Microbacterium sp.
CGCTAATATGGTCACGGAATCTGTGAGGGAGTGACGCCCCTCGGCCTTCGGGCAGGCAGAGCCCGCGCGTCCGGCGTATCGACGAGAGGCCGATGAGCGATCGGCGAAGGTGTGGTGGCACCGCGATCTAGCCCCCGCCCGCACCTCCAGGGCTTTCGCCACCTGGAGGAATCATGTCGATAACCGACCCCGCCCGCACGCTCGCCACCCAGCTCTCCGAGACGCCCCCGGGGTCCCGGGTCACCCTCATGGGACACGTCCATCGCCGGCGAGAGCTGGCGAAGGTGTCGTTCCTGATCCTCCGCGACAGGTCCGGGCTCGCGCAGATCGTGCTGCGGCCCGAAGATCTGCCGACCGAGGGGCTCCCCGGGGAGGAGACGGTGATCCGCATCACCGGGACAGCGACGGCCAACGCGCACGCACCGGGCGGCGTCGAGGTGACCTCGCCGGAGATCGAGCTGTTGTCCGAGCCGGCGCGCACACCTGTCGTCGAGCTGTGGCGCCCCGTGCTCGATGCGTCGCTGCCGACCGTGCTCGACCACGCCGCGGTGACGTGGCGCCACCCGGCGCAGCGCGCGAAGTGGGAATTGGCTGCCGCGAGTCTGCGCGGGTTCCGCCGAACCCTCGACGCTGCCGGCTTCACCGAGATCCACACGCCGAAGCTCGTCGACGCGGTGACCGAGTCGGGCGCGAACGTGTTCCCGGTGGACTACTTCGGCAGGACCGCCTATCTCGCGCAGAGTCCGCAGTTCTTCAAGCAGCAGCTCGTCGGCGTCTTCGAGCGCGTGTACGAGGTGGGCCCCGTCTTCCGCGCGGAACCGCACGACACCGTTCGGCACCTCGCCGAGTACGTCTCCCTCGACGCGGAGCTCGGTTTCATCCGGGACCATCGCGACGTGCTCGCGCTGCTGCACCAGGTGCTCGTCGGGATGCTCGAGGGCATCCGCACCGAGAGCGGAGAGGCGCTGGACCGCCTCGAGGTGTCGCTCCCGACGATCCCTGACGAGATCCCGGTGGTTCACTTCAGGGACGCGTTGAAGCTGGTCGGCGCCCCCGAAGACGAGCCCGACCTCGCGCCGGCTCACGAGCGTGCGCTCGGGGAGTGGGCCAGGGAGAAGCACGGCAGCGACGTGCTCGCGGTGGAGGGTTACCCGATGCGCAAACGGCCCTTCTACACGCACCCTCAACCCGACGACTCGCGGTGGAGCAACAGCTTCGACCTGATCTTCCGGGGACTCGAGCTCGTGACCGGCGGGCAGCGCCTGCATCGGCATTCCGACTACATCGCCGCCATCGAGGGGCGCGGGGAGTCCCCGGACGCCTACGCCGCCTACCTGTCGGCCTTCGAGCACGGGATGCCGCCGCACGGAGGGTTTGCGATCGGACTCGAGCGCTGGGTGTCGCGGCTGATCGAGGCGTCGAACATCCGGGAGGTGACGCTCTTCCCGCGCGACCTGCACCGGCTCACGCCCTGATTCCTGCCCATACTCCGATAGTTGCGCTTTCGCAACTATCGGAGTATGGTTGACCTCGATCAACTTTCTACGCAGGAGCGTTACCCCGTGACACACACCCCATCCTCAGCACCCGAAGCCACCCGCTCGGCGCGCGAGGTCTTCACCGCGATCTCCGGACTCGTCGTCGGCATGTTCGTCGCCGTGCTTTCCGGGACCGTCGTGTCGACCTCGATGCCGGTCATCATCGCCGACCTCGGCGGCACCCAGTCCCAGTACACCTGGGTCATCACCGCGAGCCTGCTGGCCACCGCCGTCTCGACCCCCATCTGGGGCAAGCTCGCCGACCTGGTCGACCGCAAGATCCTCGTGCAGATCTCACTCATCCTCTTCACGGTCGGCACCGTGATCGCCGGTTTCTCGACCGACACGAACATGCTCATCGCGGTCCGTGTCATCCAGGGCATCGGTGTCGGCGGCCTGATGTCGCTCGTCATGATCGCCGTGGCCCTCATCATCTCGCCTCGTGAGCGTGGCAAGTACATGGGCGTCGTCGGCGGCATCATGGCCCTCGGCACCATCGGCGGCCCGCTGCTCGGCGGACTCCTCACCGACGTGTGGGGCTGGCGCTCCAACTTCTTCGTCGGCGTGCCGTTCGCGATCCTCGCTCTCGTGCTGCTGCAGTTCACGCTGCACCTGCCCAAGCCTCAGCGTGGCACCAAGGTGTCGATCGACTACTTCGGCATCGTGCTCCTCGCGGTCGGCGTCTCGACCCTGCTGATCTGGGTCTCCATGGGCGGCAGCCAGTTCGACTGGGACTCCTCCACGAGCATCATGCTCGCCGTAATCGCCGGTGTCGCGATCGCCGCCTTCATCGCGGTCGAGTTCTTCGTCAAGGAACCGATCGTGCCGATGTCGCTGTTCCGCAACCGCACCTTCACGCTGTCGGTCGTCGCCTCGATCGCCATCGGCGTCTCGATGTTCGCCACCTCGGTGTTCCTGGCGCAGTACTTCCAGCTGGCTCGTGGCGCCACGCCCACCGAGTCCGGCCTCATGACGATCCCGATGATCGTCGGCCAGATGGGCGCGTCGATCATCATCGGCCAGCTCGTGAGCCGTTTCGGCAAGTGGAAGGGCTGGATGGTGACCGGCTCCGTCCTCGCGACCATCGGCGTCAGCCTGATGGCCACCCTTCGGTACGACACCCCGTTCCCGCTGGTCGCGGTGTACATGTTCGTCCTCGGTGCGGGTCTCGGCATGGTCATGCAGAACCTCACGCTCATCGTGCAGAACGACACGGCTCCGCAGCAGCTGGGCGCCGCGTCGTCGAACGTGAACTTCTTCCGCACGATCGCCGGCACCATCGGCGTCACCGTGATGGGTGCGATGCTGTCGACCAGCGTCGCGTCGTACATCACGGATTCGCTCGACGGTTTCACGCCGACGACGCCGGCCGAGATCGAGGCGCTCAAGCATCTCGCCTCGGGCGACGTCCCGAAGGTCGGACAGCTGCCGGACACGATCCGCACGATCGTCGAGGGCGCCTACGGCCACGGCATCGCCGACTCGTTCATCATCGCCATCCCGCTCGCGGTGATCGCCATCATCGCGATCGCGTTCATCAAGAACAAGCCGCTGTCGACGAAGAACGCCGCCGAGCAGATGCTCGAGCAGGCGGAGGACTCGGCGATCGACGTCTCCGAGGCCAGGGTCGGCGGGTCGCTCTCGACCGGCACCATCCGGTTCCAGGGCGAGGAGACGAGCCCGTCGACCGGCTCCGTACGCGTGCTCGAGCGCGAAGATCGGGACCAGGAGCGCTGAGATGCTCGCCCCCGAAGCGGTCGAGCAGGCAGATGTGGACAGTGCGCTCGGTGACCTCCAGGCGCACCTGAACCTCATCTTCGCGAGGACCAGGTCGCTCTGGAAGGAGTCTGCAGCTCGGGTGCACCCCGAGCTGCAGGTGGCCGGGTACAAGCTGCTGACGTTCATCGCCAGGGCGGGAACCGCGAACGCGCACGAGCTGGCCGAGCGGTTCGAGATGGACAAGTCGGTCATCAGCCGCCAGGTGCGGATGCTGGAGGAGTTCGAGCTCCTCGAGTCCCGACCGGATGAGCGGGACGGACGGCTTCGAGTGCTGAGTGCGACGCCGTCGGCCTGCAGCGTGCTCGCCGAGGTTCGCCGCGAATACGGCACCCGTCTGCAGGCCGTGGTCGACGAGCTGACGCCCGACGAGATCCACGCCGCCTCGAAGGTGTTCCGACTCCTCGCAGAGGTCTGAGTGAAGCCCCGCTGTCGCGTTCGACGGCGGGGCTTCGCCGTACACTGGCGAGCATGAGCGCCTCTTCCGACGCCCCCGCCGACACCCCCGCGTCTCCCTCAGAAGAGGGCCGCCTGGGCGGGGCGGATCTCGACCAGGCCGTCACCCGGGTCGAGCAGGAGCTCGGGCGACTCTTCGCCCGCATCCGCGTCAGCTGGCGCGAGGCGGCCGCAACCGTGCACCCCGACCTCCAGCCCCTCGGCTACCAGGTGCTCACGTCCATCGCGACGGGCAAGGCGACCTCGGCCGGCGCGATCATCGAGCACCTGCAGACCGACAAGTCGGCGGTGAGTCGTCAAGTGCGCCAGCTCGAGCAGCTCGGACTCGTCGAGAGCGTCCACGATCCCGAGGACCGCCGCGCGCGCGTCCTCGTCGCGACCGACCTGGCGCAGGAGCGGATCGCCGTCGCCCGCTCCCAGTACGAGGGCCGTATCGGCGAGCGGCTGCGCAAGTGGACGTCCGCCGACCTCGACCACTTCGCCGACCTCTTGTCCGCGCTCGGCGGCAACTGAGGGGAATACGAGGCTCGGTCCGGGCCTTACCTCCCACTGTGACTCTCTTCGATCCGGCCGTCTTCGGCGCCCTGCAGCTGTCCAATCGCGTCGTCATGGCGCCGCTCACTCGCACCCGCGCGGACGACGACGGTGTGCCCACCGAGGTGATGGTGGAGTACTACCGGCAGCGCGCGGGGCAGGGCCTCATCATCTCCGAGGGCACGTGGCCGGCTGCCGAAGGCAAGTCGTATGCGGGCCAGCCGGGTATCGTCACGCCCGCGCAGATCGAGGGCTGGCGGCCCGTCGCCGAGGCCGTCCACGACGCGGGCGGCACGATCGTGATGCAGCTGATGCACGGGGGACGCGTGGGGCATCCGGAGATCTCCGGGCAGCCGCGGGTGGTCGCACCGAGCGCCCTCGCCGCACCGGGTCAGACGCACACGCCCGTGGGCAAGGCTGATCTGCCCGTCGCCCACGCGCTCACCCTGGAGGAGATCTCCGAGGTCGTCGAGCAGTTTGCGCAGGCCGCACGCAATGCGATCGCCGCAGGGTTCGACGGCGTCGAGGTCCATGGCGCCAACGGTTACCTCGTCCACGAGTTCCTCTCACCCGTGTCGAACATCCGCGACGATCAGTACGGTGGGTCGCCGGAGAACCGCGCCCGCTTCGCGATCGAGGTGACGGGCGCTGTCGCCGCGGCAGTGGGTGCCGATCGCACCGGCATCCGCCTGTCGCCGCAGCACAACATCCAGGGCGTGCTGGAGGAGGACGACGCAGACGTCCACGCGACCTACGCCGCTGTCGCCGAGGGCCTCGCACCGCTCGGCCTCGCTTTCATCGATGTGCTGAGTTCCGCTCCGACGAGCGACCTCGTGCAGGGCATCCGGCGCACGGCCGGCGTGCCGCTGATCATCAACACGGGCTTCGGCGTCGTCACGACTCGGGAGGACGCCGAAGAGCTGATCGCCGAAGGATGGGCGGATGCCGTCGCCGCCGGTCGCCCGGTCATCGCCAACCCCGACCTGGTCGAGCGCTGGCGTGAGGGAGCAGCGCTCAACGACCCGCGCCCGCAGCTGTTCTACGGGCGGACCGCCGAGGGGTACACGGACTACCCCTCGCTGGAGGACGTGCGCGCGGGGGTCTGAGTACTCAACGGGTCTCGTCGTCCGGCGAGGGAGTCACGGCGGCCGTTGCCGGGGCGACCCGGAGGCTGATGGCCGTCCACGAGACGGGCGGCAGCTCGAGGACCGCGACGTCATCGGAGATGACCAGCGTCTCGTTTTGTCGAAGAGTCACGCGCTCCGGATCGTCGAGCGTGTTCACGGCGTACACGTCATCATCGCTGAGGGTTCGTGCGGACGCTTCCAGGACCGCACCGAAGTCCGCGAGGTCGAAGGTCAGCGTCACCGAGTCGGCCTGGGAACGGTTGACCAGGAACAGGCTGACGCTGCCCGTGGCGGAATCGAACGTGGTCACGGCATCGACGACCGGCACGCTCCCGTACGTGCCGGTCTCATAGCGGTCGCACTCGACGTGAGTGGGGATCGATTCCCCGATCGCGAGCTCGGAGGTGACGGCGAACGGGAAGAACGTCGTCTGCTTCCAGGCGATGCCGCCCGGCTCCGTCATGATCGGGGCGATGACGTTCACGAGCTGTGCGAGCGAGGCACTGGTCACCCTGTCGGCTCGGCGCAGCAGCGAGATGAGGAGGCTGCCCACCACCACGGCATCCGCGACGGAGTAGGCGTCTTCGAGCAGCCTCGGCGCGGTCGGCCAGTTCTGCGCGCCGGTGATCTTGTCCACGGTCTCGAACCGGGTGTTGTACCAGACGTTCCATTCGTCGAACGAGAGGTTCACGACGTGATCGCTGCGCTTCGTCGCTTTGACGTGATCGACGGTCGCGATCACCGACTCGATGAACTCGTCCATGTCGACCGACGACGCGAGGAAGCTGCCGAGGTCTCCGTCCTTCTCCTCGTAGTAGGCGTGACAGGAGATGTAGTCGATGTCGTCGTAGGTGTGGGAGAGGACGACGCGCTCCCATTCCCCGAAGGTGGGCATCGAGCGGCTGGAGGAGCCGCAGACGACCAGCTCGAGGGTCGGATCGAACATCCGCATCGCGCGAGCCGTCTGCGCGGCGAGCTTGCCGTAGTCGTCCGCCGAGCGGTGGCCGAGTTGCCACGGGCCGTCCATCTCGTTCCCGAGGCACCACATCCGCACGTCGAAAGGCTCGGCCCGGCCGTTCGCGGCCCGCTCCGCCGCCCGAGCCGAGCCCGATCGCAGGTTCGTGTACTCCAGGAGATCGAGCGCCTCCAGCGTGCCGCGCGTGCCGAGGTTCACGGCCAGCATGAGCTCGCTGCCGACGGAGTCGAGCCACGACGCGAACTCGTGCAGGCCCACCTGGTTCGATTCCGCCGAATGCCAGGCCAGGTCGAGCCGGGCAGGACGCTGCGACCGCGGGCCCACGCTGTCCTCCCAACGGAAGCCGGACACGAAGTTGCCTCCGGGATAGCGGATCGCGCTCACACCGAGTTCGGACACCAGGGCCTTCACATCGGAGCGGAAGCCCTCGGCGTCTGCGCTCGGGTGCCCGGGCTCGTAGATCCCGTCATAGACGGATCGGCCCAGGTGCTCCACGAAAGAGCCGAAGACTCGGCGGTTCACAGCTCCGACCGGAAGCTGAGTGTCGAAGGTCAATCGTGCGGCGGTCATTTCTGCCTTTCGGTCGGATCTTCACGGTCCCGGCGAGCGAGTCGCGGCCGGGGCGCGGAAGGTCGGTCTACTTGAGTCCGGTGCTCGCGACGCTCTCGATGAAGCGTCGTTGGACGAAGAGGAACATGATCGCGAGCGGGACGACGGCGATCAGGGAGCCCGCCATCATGACGCCGTAGGGAATGATGCCGCTCGGCCCGGTGAGCAGTGTCAGCCCGGAGGTGATGGTGCCCATCTCCTGCTCCGTGGTGAAGACGAGCGGCCACAGCAGATCGTTCCAGTTGTTGACGAACGTGTAGATGCCCAGCGTGAGCAGCGCGGGGACGGCGTTGGGGAGCACGACGCTGCGGAAGATCCGGAACTCCGAAGCTCCATCGATGCGGGCGGCGTTGTCGAGGTCGCGCGGGAGGGAGAGGAAGAACTGGCGGAGGAAGAAGATCCCGAAGGCATCTGCCGCGCGGGGGATGATGAGGCCCCAGAACGTGTTCACCCAGCCGAAGTCCGAGACGAGCTGGTAGATCGGGATGAGTGTCGCCTGGAACGGGATCATCAGGCTCGCCACGATCACGACGAGGAGCAGGCGGCTCCCACGGAAGTCGATGCGGGCGAGCACGTAGGCGGCCAGAGAATCGAAGACGAGTGCGCAGAGCGTGACTCCGCCCGCGAAGACGAAGCTGTTGAGGATCAGTCGGGCGAAAGGCAGATCCGTGAAGATCCGCTCGAAGTTGTCGAGTGTCCACGTCCCCGGAATGAGCGAGGGCGGGAACGCATTGACCTCGGACACCGGCTTGAAGGCGGTGAAGACGATGATCAGGATCGGCAGCAGGATCAGGAGTGTGACGAACAGCATCGCCAGGAAATAGAGTCCGCGGCCGACGCGCAGTCGCGCGGGTCGGCGTCGAGAGAGGGCGGTGTCGGTCATGCGGCGTCCTTCGCTCGACGGCCTGAGAGGGCGAACTGGACGAGGCTCAGCAGGAGCGTCGCGATGAGAAGCACGTACGACACCGCCGAGGCGAAGCCGAGTTCGAGGTCACGGAATCCGGACTGGTAGATCTGCATGACGATCGTCTGCGTGCTGCGGTACGGGCCGCCGCCGGTGAGGACGTAGATCTGGTCGAAGGCCTGGAGCGCGGCGATCGTCGCGATGATGAGCACGAATCCTGTCGTGTTGCCCAGCAGGGGGAGGGTGACGTTGCGGAAGCGGGCGAGGGGGCCCGCTCCGTCCATGTTCGCCGCCTCGTACAGGCTCTTCGGGATCTCCTGAAGCCCGGCGAGGAAGACGATCATGTAGAACGCGAAGTTCTTCCACACCGCGACCAGGACGACGGTCGGCATCGCGAGCACCGGATCCTGGAGGACGTTGCCGATACGGATGCCGAATGCCTGCAGCCAGTAATTCAGCAGACCGACCTGTGGGTCGAGCAGATACTGCCAGGCGAAAGCGGCGACGGCGAGGGAGACGATGAACGGCAGGAACAGCCACGTGCGGAACATGCCTCGAAGCGGCAGGTTCGGGCTGTTGAGGGCGAGGGCGAGCAGAAGCGCGAGCACGACGGCCACCGGCGTGAAGAGCACGGTGTACAGCACGGTGTTGCTCATCGCCTGGAGCATCTCGGGGTCGGTGAAGACCTCGACGTAGTTCGCGAAGCCCACGTATTCCTCGAGCCCGAATCCGCTCGCGTCGGTGAAGGAGAGCCTGAGCGCCGACACCATCGGCCAGAAGACGAAGAGGGCGAGGATCGTCAGAGCCGGCACCAGGAAGGCCAGGATCGTGAGGCGACGCTTCGCGGCGCCGCCGATCGGGCCGCGCCCGCCGAGCTGCGACGGCGGGCGGCGGCGACGGGCGGGTGGGGAAGTCGTGGCGGTCATTGTCACTTCTCTCTACAACGTTGTAACCCACACAGTAAGGACCTCGGGGTCGGCTCGTCAACTCGTAGTCACGAGCGTCGACTGGCGGCGGGCGGGCCCCTGCACGGACGGCGGGCCGCGCCGCTTGACTTTTGCCGGAACATCGAGAACCATAACCTCTATAACGTTTACTTACAACGTTGTAAAGCGATGATGAGGACACCCGTCCTCCGCGCCGACAGAGTGGTCGAACAGTGGAGGTTCCCCTGATGAAGAAAGCACTACCCGCAGCGTTCGCGAGCGTCCTGCTGCTCGCCCTGGCCGGCTGCTCGTCGGCCGGCACCCCGTCCGAGGAAGGCGGAGTGATCGAGCTCGACTTCTGGCACGGCTACACCGAGGCGGATGGCGAGGTGCTGAACGATCTCGTCGCCGAGTTCAACAAGTCCCAGGATGAGGTGAAGATCACGCCGTCGGTCAAGCCCTGGGCGACGCTCCTGGACTCGGCGCTGCCCGCGCTCACCGCGAAGAAGGGGCCGCAGCTCATGGCGATCCCTCCCGAGAACATCCCGGTCTTCGCGTCGAAAGGTGCACTCCAGCCGCTCGATGACTGGTACGACAGTGACAGTGCCGCGGAGGTCCTCAACCCCGGTGCTGTCGATACCGGCATCGTCGACGGAGAGCGCTTCGGCGCTCCGCTGAGCTTCACCCCGCTGACGATGTTCTACAACACCGCGATGTTCGAGGCAGCCGGCGTGTCCGTGCCGACGACGTGGGACGAGTGGGTCGCCGCCGCGACCGCGCTCACCGTCGATGCGAACGGAGACGGTGAGCCCGAGCAGTACGGACTCGCCCTCCAGGACAACGCGACCGTGGGCAACGGCGTCTGGCCGTCTCTGTTCAAGAGCGGCGGCGGCGACGTCGTGACCGCCGACGGCGATGTCGTGGTCGATTCGCCCGAGAACGTCGAGACGCTCACGTACTGGGCGGATGCCGTCGCCGCCGGGAAGTTCTCACCGACGGGCCTCACGGGCGCCGACGCCGACGGACTCTTCAGTGCGGGCAAGGTCGCGATGACCCTCGGCGGCCCGTGGCTCGCCACCGTCTCCGAGGAATCGGGTATCGAGTACGGTATCGCGCCGCTCCCGGCCGGCCCTGACGGCATCGTGGCCTCCGCCCTCGCGGTCGACATGAGCATCACCGCACAGGCTTCGGCGGAGGAGAAGGCGGCCGCCGAGAAGTTCTTCACCTGGTTCTACCAGAAGGAGAACATGGTCACGTGGTCGCTCGCTTCCGGCTGGCCCCCGCTCACGTCGGAGGTATCGGCCGAGGACGTGGCGGAGAACCCCGTCGTGTCGGCCCTCGCCGAGCAGTCACAGTACGGCGCCGCACTCCTGCCGGGTGTCATCCCGTCGACGGATGTGCTCACCGCGCTCGACACGGCCACGCAGAAAGCGCTCGCCGGGGGCGACCCCGCGGAGTTGCTCCGCACGGCGCAGGAGGAGATGGAGGCGGCCCTGGCGGGCTGACTCCGTTGCACGACCACCCGCACCGACGGTCCCGATCGGTGCGGGTTGCCGTGTGCCGGGCGCCCGAGCCCGACCGGCGGCAGAGAGATCGAACGGATCACCGGATCCGAGAAGGAGAACGACGACGTGAACTGGTTCGAGGATGGACGCCTGCGACTCGCGATGGGAGTGGAAGACACCTTCATCCCTCAGACCCGATCGGGCGAGCGCGCGCTGGACGAGTACGAACTCATGCAGCACTACCGCTTCTGGTCGGAGGATCTCGGCTACTGCGCCGAAGTGGGCAGCGAGATGGTGCGGTGGGGCATCCCCTGGTATCGCGTGAACCCGGCGCCCGGCGAGTGGGACTGGGAGTGGCTGGATCAGGTCATCGACCGGTTCGACGAGCTGGGGATCGAGCTCATCGCGGACCTCGTCCACTACGGGACACCGCTCTGGCTCGAGGATCAGTTCGTCAACCCGGCGTATCCGGAGCGCGTCGCCGAGTACGCGGCGGCCGTGGCCGAACGGTACCGAGGTCGGATCCGGCACTACACGCCGCTCAACGAACCGCTTCTGAACATCATGTACTGCGGTGAGTTCGCGCAGTGGCCGCCGTACCGCTCCGGCGATCGCGGCTTCGTGGAGGTGCTCCGCGGGATCTCCCGCGGGATCGTCACGGCGCAGCGGGCGATCGCCGCCGTCGATCCGGATGCCGACTTCGTGCACGTCGAGGCCTCCTTCCGATTTGCCGGTGACACCGCTGCGCACAGTGAGACCCATGAGCACCTGCGGCATCGCGCGTATATCGTGCAGGACCTCGTGATGGGACGCGTCGGCGAAGACCACCCGCTCGTCCCGTACCTGCGGGAGAACGGGTTCACCGACGAGGACTTCGCCTGGGCCATCGAGAACACGGCGATCCCCGACGTGGTCGGCGTCAACTACTACCCGCAGCACTCCACGGAGGTCTTCGAGGCGGGGGTGGTGCACACCGGCGGCCCCCGCGACCTTCGGCCACGTCTCGACGCCGGGACGGCAGGGCTGGCGGACGTCATCGAATCGTTCGCCGCGCGCTACGAGAAGCCCGTGTTCCTGACCGAGACGAGCTACACCGGCACCGTCGAAGAGCGGATCACCTGGATGGACGCGTCGATCGCAGCGGTCGAGGACCTTCGCGCGGCCGGCGTCGACGTGATCGGCTACACGTGGTGGTGCATCACCGACATGGTCGAGTGGTCTTATCGTCCGGGCGACGGGAAGCCGATGGACTACCGGCTCTCCATGGGACTGTGGGCGCTCGAAGAGGACGCAGACGGTGTCCTTCAGCGGCATCGCACGCCGGTCGCCGACGCGTTCCTGCGGCATTCCCAGGCTTGATCGCCGCGGGTCTTGACGGATTTACAACGTTGTGCAATTCTCCATTTACAACGATGTAAATCCTGATGGGGAGCTCCGCGTCAGGACCTCGACCTCGGAGGACGCAATGAAGCGGTTATCGGAACAGAGATCGCGCGGGAGGCTGGCAGCACTGTCCGCCATCGCCGCGACGCTGGCACTCGTGGCGACGGGTTTCGTCGCGACATCGGCTCAGGCGGTGACGACGGGCAACGGATCACTCGTGTACGCCCCACCGAACGGGTCGTCGTTCAACGATGAAGGCGGAGATGCGACGGGCACTGCGTACGCGAAGATCATCGCCCTCAAGCACAACGGCACGTCCAACGGGACGCTCCTGAACACGTTCGACGACGGGCGTCTGATCAAGGACGTCAACCCGAGCTCCAACCCCACGACGGACACGCAGGCCTGCCTCGCGAATCCGGCCCTGGCGTGCCACCAGGAGTGGCCGATCTTCCGCAGCACGAACGACGGCACGAGCTGGCAGAAGATCTCGGCGGTCAACCCGGGGCTGCAGTTCCCGGGGATCGCCGGGCAGGAGAGCACGACGCAGCTCGACCGCCTGGCGCAGCCGTTCCTCTTCGAAGTCCCGCAGACGACGGGGAACCTCGCGGCGGGCACGATCCTGCTCACAGGCCAGATCAGGCCCGCTGACCGCAATGCCGCGACGTCGGTGACGAAGCTCGTCGTCTACAAGAGCACCGACCGAGGAGTGTCCTGGAGCTACGTGAGCACGATCGACACCGGTGGGCCCGCGATCTACGACCCCTCATCGACCTCCACGACCACGACCGTCTGGGAGCCGACGCTGGCGATCGAAGGCGGTGGCGGACTCGTCGCCTACTTCTCGGATGAACGGCAGAAGGCGAACGGCGTTCTTCAGGCCGTCTCGTACCGGCGCTCGCTCGACGGCGGCCAGACGTGGGGCGCTCTCTCGAACGTGTCCGCTCCGACCGACTCCACGCATCGCCCAGGGATGATCACGGTGGACAAGCTGCCCGACGGCTCGTACATCGCGACGTACGAAGTGGTGAATGCTCAGGGGTACGCGTTCTCGAACGCGTCACCGGTCTTCTTCAAGAAGTCGCCCGACGGCCTCAACTGGGGATCGACGACGAGCCTGGGAACGCCGGTCGAACTTGCCGACGGTCGCGGAATCGGGTCGTCCCCGACGGTGAAGTGGGTTCCCACCGGCGGTCCGAAGGGGATGATCGTCGTCGCTTCGAAGTGGGGGCTCGACGCCGCCGGCAACCTCGACGGCGGCCAGAACTTCTTCGTCAACTACAACCTCGGCGCCGGTCCGTGGGAGCGACTGCCCTTTGCGGTGACGTTCAACGGTCCGAGCTCGATCACCGGGTTCGCTCAGGGGATCGACTACAGCCCGGACGGACGCACGCTGTACCAGGCGGTGAACGTCGACAACTACCGCACGAACCCGTCGAACCCCAGCCAGACGTACCTCTACAACGACATCCGGGTCGGGACGATCCCGCTCACGGCGACCGCCTACGAGGCGGAGAACGCCGCGCGCACGAACACCACGCTCGTCACGCACGGCGATGCCTCGAACGGGAGCAAGGTCGGCAACATCAATTTCGCCGACAGCACGGTGACCTTCACCGTCGACGCTCCGCAGGCGGGGACCTACGACCTCAACGTCCGGTACGCGAACGGCACGGGCTCCACGAGCGGCCATGCGGTGTCGGTGAACGGAGGCACGGCGTCGAATATCAGCTATCCCGCCACCGCCGACTGGGGGCGCTACCTCTGGGCGCAGAAGTCCGTCACCCTCAATGCCGGTTCGAACACGGTGCGGTTCGCCTACTCGGGCACCTTCGCCGAGATCGACCAGATCCAGCTCCACAAGAGCGGAACGACCCTGCCGGCGACCTTCCAGGTGCAGAACCGCAACAGTGGCAAGGTCCTCGAGATCCTGTCTGCGCTGACGACCGACGGCGCCGCCGCCGGGCAGTGGGGGCCCACGGCGAACGCCACGCAGGTGTGGAAGGTCCAGCCCGCGACCGGGGGAACTTTCGAGCTCGTGAACAAGAACAGCCGGAAGCTCCTCGAAATCCCGGGTGCGTCCACGGCTGACGGCGTCGACGCCGTCCAGCGGTCGGCGAGCGGCAATGCGACGCAGCGCTGGAACCTGACGCCCAACAGCGCGGGCTACTGGACCGTCGCCAACGCGAACAGCGCGAAGCTGCTCGAGATCGGCTC
>JAQZBG010000411.1 GCA_029239165.1 Microbacterium sp.
CGTCCGGGTCGAAGCCGTCCTTGAAGCGGACGTGCTGGAACTGCTTGGTGACGACGTCATCCGGGGTAAGTGCCATGAGTGGCTCCTCTTTCGATGAGTTCGAATGCCAGTATCGATGTATGGCGTGGTCGTGATGTGGCGCGAACCCGGGGCGCGCACCTGGGTGCCAGCATAGTCCCCGCGCCTCAGCGCCGCGATGTCGCGACACCCAGACTGCGTGAACTCGGGGCGCGCCCGACGGGCGAATCGAGCGCAGTTCAGCGGATGAAGAGCCGCACGATGTTCATCAGGATCAGCACCACCAGCAGGGTGAGCGTGAACCCGAAGTCGAGCGACAGCGAACCGATCCGCAGGGGCGGGATGAGCCTCCGGAAGAACCGGATGGGTGGATCGGTGACCGTGTAGACGGCCTCAGCGGCGACCAGGCCGAATCCCTTCGGACGCCATTCCCGATTGAACATCGGGATGTAGTCCAGGATGAGGCGCGCGAAGAGCACGAAGATGTACAGCAGCAGCACCAGATGGACGATGCTCGCCGCGACGGAGACCAGCTCCACGAGTTACGACTGGTCGAAGCCCGCAGACTCAGCGTCTGCGTGTGCGATGCCCCCATGGCCCGAAACCGCGATGTTCTCCGGCGAGAGCAGGAACACCTTCGAGGTGACGCGCTCGATACGGCCGTACAGACCGAGAGAGAGCCCGCTC
The DNA here is from genome assembly GCA_029239165.1 of Microbacterium sp. Classification (GTDB taxonomy): domain Bacteria; phylum Actinomycetota; class Actinomycetes; order Actinomycetales; family Microbacteriaceae; genus Microbacterium. Next base: position 706 of record JAQZBG010000411.1, read on the forward strand.
GCGAAGTCGATGAGGCGACGCGCATCGGCGTCGCTCATCTGGGAGAGGTTGATGATGACGGGGACGCCCTCGCGGAAGCTCTCCGCGATCAGCTGCGCGTCGCGGTACTGCTTCGGGTGGACGGTGAGGATCTCGTTCACGGCTCCTGCAGACGGCTGGCGGACGGCGACGGGGCGGCGCAACGGCGTGACGGGGGCCGGTGCCGGCTCCTCGCGGTCGCGATCACGTTCGCGGTGAGCGCGGGCGGGTGCCTGCGTCTCCTCTTCGTAGACCTCTTCTTCGTCGGCGAGGCCGAGATACACCATGGTCTTCTTCAGCGGGTTACCCATCGTGTCCTCCGGTTCGAACGTTTGGGGCTGGTCTTTTCACAGGTTAACCCCGGTCGGGCCGGGGGCCGGTGATTGCGGAGCCGATCCGCAGGTGTGTCGCGCCGGCGGCGATCGCCTCGGCGAAGTCTCCGGTCATCCCGGCCGAGATCCAGGTTGCATCGGGCGCGGCGGCCCGGACGGCGTCGGCGATGTCGCGCAGCCGAGCGAACGCGGCAGCGGGCTCCTCGTCGAGAGGAGCGACAGCCATCACGCCACGCAGACGCAACGACGGGAGCTTGAGCACATGCTCGGCGAGACCCACCGCATCCACGGGAGCGACGCCTCCTCGACCCGGATCGTCCGTCAGATTGACCTGTACCAGCACGTCGAGAACATCGTCGCCCTCAGCCGCCCTGTGCAGGGCATCGGCGAACCGGATGCGGTCGACCGAGTGCACGACGTCGGCGCTGCGTCGGATGGCTGCAGCCTTGTTGGTCTGCCCTTGACCGATGAAGTGCCAGTTCAGGTCGACGGCAGCGAGCTCGGCCTGTTTGGCCGACAACTCCTGCTGACGGTTCTCACCGACCTCCTGCACGCCGAGCGCGCGCAAGTCGCGCACCAGCGAGGCCGGGTGGAACTTCGTCACCACGATCCTGGTGATCGCGCCCGGGTCTCTGCCTGCGGTCTGCGCGGCTGCGGCGATCCGCTCGTCGATCGCCGTCAGCCGCGCGGCCAGGCCGGGCGACTGCTGACCGTCGACCGCAGACGTCACTTCAGGAATTCGGGGATGTCGATGTCGTCGTCAGCGAACGCCGGCTCGATGCTTGTGGTGGGTACCCGCTGCTGCACAGACTCCGCCGGTGCCGGTTCGCTCTTCTTCTCGGACTCGTCCGGAAGCGCGACCTCGGGAAGCGTCGCCGCAGAAGGACGCGAGACGACCATCGGGTCGAGACGCAGCGAGGGCTCTCCCCCATCGAAGCCGGCGGCGATCACCGTCACACGCACCTCATCGCCGAGCGTGTCGTCGATGACGGTACCGAAGATGATGTTCGCCTCGGGGTGCGCGGCCTCCTTGACGAGGTCGGCTGCGTCGTGGATCTCGAAGATGCCGAGGTTCGATCCACCCTGGATCGAGAGCAGCACGCCGTGCGCGCCCTCGATGGATGCTTCCAGGAGCGGCGACTCCACGGCGAGCTCTGCGGCCTTGATCGCACGATCGGCGCCGCGCGCGGAGCCGATTCCCATGAGTGCCGAGCCGGCACCCTGCATGACGGACTTGACGTCGGCGAAGTCGAGGTTGATCAGACCCGGGGTCGTGATGAGGTCGGTGATGCCCTGGACACCGGCGAGGAGAACCTGATCGGCGGTGGCGAACGCCTCGATCATGGAGATGCCACGATCGCTGATCTCGAGGAGGCGGTCGTTCGGCACCACGATGAGGGTGTCGACCTCTTCCTTGAGCTTGGCGACGCCGGCTTCTGCCTGGCTCTGGCGGCGGCGACCTTCGAAGGAGAACGGCTTGGTGACGACACCGATGGTGAGGGCGCCGATGGACTTCGCGATGCGAGCGACGACCGGGGCACCACCGGTTCCGGTCCCGCCACCTTCGCCGGCGGTCACGAAGACCATGTCGGCGCCGGTCAGTGCCTGCTCGATCTCTTCGGCGTGGTCCTCGGCGGCACGTCGCCCCACTTCGGGATCCGCACCGGCACCGAGGCCGCGCGTGAGTTCGCGACCCACGTCGAGCTTGACGTCGGCGTCGCTCATCAGCAGCGCCTGCGCGTCGGTGTTGACGGCGATGAACTCGACTCCGCGGAGACCGAGATCGATCATGCGATTGACGGCGTTGACGCCGCCACCGCCGACGCCGACGACCTTGATCACGGCGAGGTAGTTCTGGTTCTGGCTCATGGCCGGCCTCCGATTATTCGAGCCT
>JAQZBG010000412.1 GCA_029239165.1 Microbacterium sp.
CGGCATCGCGATCGACGGCGGCGTGCTCCGCGAGGGCCTCGCCATCCGCACCGACGACCTCGCCTACGTGACCGAACAGGTCGCCGACGAGCTCGTCGCCGGCGGCCTCACGGCGATCATCGACCTGCGCTCGCCGCTCGAGGTGTCGGTGACGGGTCGAGGCCCGCTCGGCGAGCACCCGGTCGCGTACCACCACCTGCCCCTGATCGCGGATGTCGGGGAGTCGATGGATCGTGACAAGCCCGCCCTCACGCATGAGGCCATGGGCCTGATGTACCAGCGGATGGTCGACGGCGCGGCGCCGCAGCTCGTGATCGCGCTCAACGTCATCGCGTACACCCCGGGTGCTGCCGCCTTCCACTGCGCGGCCGGGCGTGACCGCACCGGCGTGCTGGCTGCCATGCTGCTGCTCGCCCTCGGTGCTGCCGACGACGACATCGTCACGGACTACGCGCGCACGGGCGACAACATGGTCGCGATCATGGCGCGCACCGCACCCGTGATGGGCGCGATGTGGAAGGCGCTCGGCTTCGACGCCGACGCGCTCGAGAAGACCTCGTCGCTGATGGAGGGCTCGATGGACGTGTCGATGCGCAGCCTGCTCGACACCCTCCGCGCACAGCACGGCGACCCGCTGACCCCGCTGCGCGCCGCCGGCCTCTCGGATGCCACCATCGCCCGGCTGCGCGAACGGGCACTCGCCGCGTGACCGTGCTGACGCCGCAACCCGGCCGAACCGGCACCGGCCGGCGGATGCCGGGGCCGCGGTTCGCCGCCGCCCCGGTCGTCCGCGTGACGAAGACCTCGATGGGCAGATCGTCGCGGCGACGCTGGAGATCATCGACGCGGGTGAGGAGGTCACGGTGTCGAGGGTGGTCGCCCGCAGCGGGGTGAGCCGGGCGGCGCTGTATCGACGCTGGCCGTCGCTCACGCTGCTGATCGCGGCGGCGCTCGACGTCGGCCGCGAGGTGCCGCCCGACTATCCCGCGGATGCCGACCTGCACGAGATCCTGCTCGCGGGGCTCGGACTCGGGGCCGACGGTGTCGCCCCCTCCGCACCCGGATACTCCGAGGAGCGGTTCCGGCAGCGCATCCGCCTGGTGATGGCCGACCGCGCTCTGCAGCGGGCCTACTGGGAGTCGCACGTGTCGCGGCGCCGGGTGCCGCTGCAGAATGCCCTGCGGCTGGGGATCGCACGGGGCGAGCTGCGGTCCGACCTCGACGTGGAAGCCTGCTTCGACGCGATCGCCGGAGTGGCGTACTACCAGCTCGTCGTGCGCGGAGACCGCGTGAGCGACCCGGCCGTCGTCGACCGGATGCGGGCCGCGATCGAGGTGATCTGGCGCGGGATGGTCAGCTCTTCGTGAGGTCCTGCGCGAACATCACCAGGATGCCGCTGGGGCCGCGCAGGTACGTGAGCTTGTAGACGTCCTGGTAGTTCGCGACACCGCGCAGCGGGTGGTAACCGTGGCGGGCGGCGATCACGAGCGACGCGTCGATGTCGTCGACCGAGAACGCGATGCGGTGCATGCCGATCTCGTTCGGCAGGGTCGGCTCCGTCTCGATCGCCTCCGGGTGGATGTACTCGAACAGCTCGATCTTCCCGCGCCCATCGGGTGTCTGCAGCACCGCGATCTTGGCGTGGTTGCCGTCGAGACCGACCGCGGTCGAGGCCCATTCCCCACTGACCTCGTCTCGTCCGAGCACCGTGAGGCCGAGGTCGGTGAAGAAGGAGATGGTCGCTTCCAGGTCGCGCACGGCGATCCCGACGTTCTCGAGTGCGATGGGCATGGGAGGGATGCTACTCGCGCTCAGGAACGCGTGTCAGGGGTTAGTGCCCGAGCTTCGCGGCACAGGCGACGCAGTACTCCGCGAACGGCCGCGCTTCGAGGCGACCCGCAGGGATGGCCCTGCCGCAGTCGGCGCAGACGCCGTAGGTGCCGGCGTCCACTCGCGCCAGCGCGTCGTCGACCTGACGGAGTTCGGATGCCGCCGCCTCGGCGAGACCGGTCAGTCGCGACCACTCGGACGACAGTGTGACGCCTTCGGGGTCGTGCTCGTCGTCGTCGTTCGAGCCCTCGCGCTCGTGGGTGAGTTCGGCGAGGGTCGAGGCCGTCGCCTGCACGCGGGCCTCGGCCTGATCGCGCAGGGCGAGCAGGCGTTCCCGGGGGTCGGCGGTCATGCGCCCACTCTAGGCGTGGTCGCCGACACCCGGCTCGTCAGGAGTGCCCGCGGGTCGGCACCGAGTCGGTCGTCGTCGGAACGGCCACGGCCTTCATGCCGGGGTGATCGCGCTCGAGAGCGGCGCCCTCCATGTCGACGTTCGGCAGGATGCGGTCGAGCCAGCGCGGCAGCCACCACGCCGAACGGCCGAGCAGGTGCATGAGCGCGGGCATCAGCAGCATCCGCACCACGAAGGCGTCGAGCAGCACGCCGAACGCGAGACCGAACCCGATCGAGCGGATGATCGTCGACTCCGAGAAGATGAACCCGCCGAACACCGACACCATGATGAGGGCGGCGGCGGTCACGACCGAACGGCCGGCACGGAAGCCCTGGGCCACGGCATCCCGCGCCGAAGCGCCGTGCACGTACGCCTCGCGCATGCCGGAGGCGAGGAACAGCTGGTAGTCCATCGCGAGTCCGAACAGGATGCCGACGAGGATCACGGGCAGGAAGCTCAGGATCGGTCCGGTGCTGTGCAGTCCGATGATCTCGGCACCCCAGCCGAACTGGAACACCGCCACGATCAGGCCGTACGTCGCGAAGAGCGACAGCACGAAGCCTCCGGTCGCGATGAGCGGCACGAGCAGCGAGCGGAACACCACGATCATGATCAGCAGCGAGAGCCCGACCACGACCACCAGATACAGCGGCAGGACGTCGGCCAGAGCCTCGGAGATGTCGATGTTGATCGCGGCCTGACCCGCGACGCCGAGGGTGATCCCG
>JAQZBG010000413.1 GCA_029239165.1 Microbacterium sp.
TCGGGGTCGTGGATCGCCGAGACGAGGCCGATCCGCAGCGCCTCCTCGGCCTTCACCGTGCGTCCGGTGAGCAGCAGCTCGATCGCCCTCGCATCGCCGATGATCTCCTTCAACCGCCAGCTCGCACCGGCCGCGGCGAGGATACCGAGCCCCGTCTCCGGATTGCCGATCGCGAGCGAGGGCGTGGCGATGCGGATGTCGGCGGCATAGGCGAGTTCGGCGCCGCCACCCAGGGCATAGCCGTCGATCGCCGCGATGACCGGCATCGGCAACTCGGCGATCCGCACGAAGGCATGCGCGTTGATGCCGCGCAGTGCGTCGGCGGCCCGGCGTTCGCGAAGTTCGGCGATGTCGGCGCCCGCTGCGAAGACGCCGTCGGCGCCGGCCAGGATCAGCGTGCGCGGGGTCTCCTCGAGCTCGGTGCAGAGCGCGTGCAGGGCGTCGATCGTCGCCTGGTCGATCGCGTTGCGCCTGTGGGGACGGTTGAGGGTGGCGATCACACGATCGTCGTGGCGCTCGACGAGCAACGGCTCTTCGGGATTCGGTGCGGCGGGCATCACACCTTCTCCAGGATCATGGCCGCGCCCTGCCCGACGCCCACGCACATCGTGGCCAGCCCGTACCGCGAGTCCTCGCGCTCCATGCGGCCGAGCAGCGTGATCAGCAGACGGGAGCCGGAGGAGCCGAGCGGATGGCCGAGGGCGATCGCCCCGCCGTCGGCGTTGACCCGCGATTCGTCCAGGCCCAGTCGGCGGATGCAGGCGATCGACTGCGTGGCGAAGGCCTCGTTGAGCTCGATGGCGCCGACGTCGTCGATGGCGAGTCCGGCGCGACGGAGCGCCTTCTGCGTCGCGGGTACGGGGCCGAGGCCCATGACCTCCGGTGCGAGACCGGCGCTGGTGCCGACCACGATCCGTGCTCGCGGCACGAGACCGTAGCGCGCGACCGCCTCGGCGCTCGCCACGACGATCGCCGATGCGCCGTCGTTGAGCGCACTGGAGTTCCCGGCCGTCACGACCTGGCCACCGGCGACCACGGGACGCAGCCGGGCGAGTGCCTCGAGCGAGGTCTCGGGCCGGGGGCCCTCGTCGACCTGCACCTCTCCGGTCGCTGCCGGCACCCCGACGATCTCGGGGGCGAAGCGTCCGGCGGCGATCGCGGCGGCGGCGCGCTGCTGAGATCGGAGGGCGAACGCGTCGGCTTCCTCGCGGGTGATCCCGTCGATCCGGGCGACCTCCTCTGCGGTCTCCGGCATCGTGAAGGTCGCCTTGTCGCGGGAGACGAGGCGGGGGTTCGGGAAGCGCCAGCCGATGGAGGTGTCGAATGCCGCGCCGGGCTTGGACCAGGCTTTCTCGGGCTTCGCCTGCACCCAGGGTGCGCGGGTCATGGACTCGACGCCGCCCGCGACGATGAGGTCGGCGTCTCCCGCGCGGATCGCCTGCGCGGCCATCGTCACGGCGGACATGCCGGAGGCGCAGAGCCGGTTCACCGTGATGCCGGGAACACTGTCGGGGAGCCCGGCGAGCAGCACGGCCATCCGCGCCACGTTGCGGTTGTCCTCGCCGGCTTGGTTCGCCGCACCCAGGATCACCTCGTCGATGTCGATCTCCGTGGGATCGATTCCGGCCCTGCGGACGGCCTGGGCCACCACGATCGAGGCGAGGTCGTCGGGGCGGATGGCAGCGAGCGCGCCGCCGTAGCGACCGACCGGGGTGCGCGCCCCTCCGACGAGGAATGCCTCGATCATGCGGATCTCCTGACTTCGTCGTCTCGGCGGGGGCTCGTCGCCTCTCGCGTGGCCAGGAATTACTGACCGATCGTATGGTAATTATGGCACAGGCGCGGCACCGAGCTGAGGCGCGCCGGGTGGGGTCAGACCCGCACGAATGCGCGCAACGGATGCTCGATGAGTTCGGTGACGCGGCGGAGGAATCCCGCCGCGTATCCGCCGTCGCAGACACGGTGATCGAACGCCAACGACAGCTGGACGATGCGACGGGCGACGATCGAGCCGTCGACGACCCACGGCCGCTCGATGATCCGGCCGATGCCGAGGATCGCGACATCCGGGTGGTTGATGATCGCCGCCGAGCCGTCGACGCCGAGCCCGCCGTAGTTGTTGAGCGTGAAGGTCGAGCCGCGCAGGCGTTCCGGTGGCATCGTGCCGGCTCTGGCCGTCGCGGCGAGTTCGCGCAGTGCCGCGTCGAGCTGCTCCACGGTGAGGGCATGCGCACGGGGGAGCACGGGGACCAGGAGTCCGCGTTCGGTGTCCGCCGCGATTCCGAGGTTCACGCCGTCGAACGAGATCAACTCCTCACCGCTCTCGTCTAGTCGCGAGGCGAGCACGGGGTAGTCCTCGAGGGCGAGCAGCACGAAGCGCGCGAGCAGGGCAGTGATCGAAGGAGCCCTGCCGCCTTCGGGGGCCATCTGCGCACGGAGATCCCACAGCGCGGTCGCGTCGACGTCGACCCACACGGTCGCCTCGGGGATCTCACGGCGACTGCGGGTGAGCTTCGCGCTGACGGCGCGCCGCAGGGGCGACATGCGCTCGCGCGAGACCACATCGAGTCCGTCGACCGACTCTCCGGTGCCGTTCGCAACGCGGTGATGCGCGGCGACGCCGTCGACGGCGTTCTCGACCGCGGCCTGCAGCACGTCGGCGCGGGTGATCGCACCGTCCGGACCCGTCGCGGTGATCGCGTGTACGTCGAGCCCCAGGTCGCGGGCGAGGCGACGGACCAGGGGAGAGCGCACGGCCACGGGGCGGCGGGTGGGTGCGGCGGCGGTGGGCGTCGGGACCGGGCCGACGGCGGCGGGTGCGAGTGCCGGTGCCGGTGCGGGTGCCGGTGCGGGTGTCGATGCCGGTGCGGTCGGGCGGTCGGTTCGGACCGACGTGGCGGCCGGTCGGCGACGTCCCTTCGTCGTGTGCGCCGAGGTGCCGTAG
>JAQZBG010000035.1 GCA_029239165.1 Microbacterium sp.
TACCGCGGCGGCGATCGGGTGCGCGGCGCGGAAGCCCGCGAGGCGGTTGCAGCGCTGACGGACAGGGAGCGGGAGGTGCTCGGGCTGCTCGGAGCAGGAGCCTCGAACGCCGAGATCGGCAGTCGTCTGCACCTCGTCGAGGGCACGGTCAAGGGCTACGTGAGCGCGATCCTGGTGAAGCTCGGCGTCCGCAACCGGGTCGAAGCCGCCGTGCTCGCGCACCGCGCCGACCTCGTGCGCGGCGGATGACCGGAAGCCGGTGCCTCGTCACCCTCGTCGGCGGAGAAACCCCCGGATGTCGTCGGCGAGCGCGGCCCGGGGCATCTCGCCGAGATACGGCATGTGGCCGGAGCCGTAGACCTTCAGGTGAACGCGCGAGCGATCGAACCGGAACCGGGTGAGCGTGAACTCGGTCGCGGCCCTGGTCGTGACCAGGTCGTACTCTCCCACGCCGATCATCAGCTCGAAGCGCTCGTCGCGACGGACGGCTTCCGTGAAGTCGCCGAAGCAGTTGCGGCGAGGCGTGTCGTGCCCGTCCCAGTCCCAGCCGCCCATCGCCAGGCGGAAGTCGATGGCGCGGTACTCGTCATCGCTCTCGTGTCCGAGCTCTTCGCGCAGGTAGTGCTCGATCGCTCCGGCGAACTGTGGAGCGTAGGCGCCCATCGCCGGATCATCGGTGACCGGATCGCTTCCGGCTCCGTCGGCGGCGAGCGTGTAGCGGCTGTCGTACATCCCGAGATGGCGGCCGTCTTCGCGCAGCGCGAGTCGGGCGAAGGCATCCGGGGTGAGGCGGAGATCGTGCTCGATGACCACCTGAGCCGGGAGTCCGAGCAGCTCACCCATGCGTGCCGCGAGTGCGGTCCGCTCCGCATCCTCCAGCTGCGTGCCGGCGGCGAGGGCCGGGAGCAGCTCAGTGCGGGCGAAGTCCGCGACGTCTTTCTCCCAGAGGTCGGCGGCAGCGCCGTGGTGGCGGGCGGTCTGCACGAGCGTCGGGAACTCCAGAGCCGCCTGGACATCACTGCTCCAGGCGGGTTCGCCGAGTCCGAACGCCGGTCCGAGCACGATCGCGCCGTTCAGTGATGTCGGCCTCGTCGTGCCTCCGCGCATCGGGCCTCCGTTCGCGAGGCGCGACATGCGCGCCGCGCGATGCGTGCCGTAGCTCTCACCCATCACATACCGGGGCGACTGCTCCCGGCGGTTCCGCCGCACCCAGCGGCCGATGAACTCCAGCGTGGCGCGCGCATCCTGCTCCACGCCGTGGAAACGTTCGCGATCCGCGTCCGGATGGAGCCTGCTGTAGCCGGTGCCGGGCGGATCGATGAACACGAGGTCGGCGACGTCGAGCGGGGAGTCGCCGTTGTCGACCAGTGCGAACGGGGGAGCCATCCGCGGCTGCAGCGTGTCGGCATCTGCGACCCGTCGAGGTCCGAGCCCGAGGTGCAGCCACACCGATGACGAGCCGGGGCCGCCGTTGAAGGCGAACAGCACGGGACGCTCGGCGCGTTCGTCGTCGGACACGTCGGTGCGGATGTACTCGGTGAAGACGTAGTGGGCGCCCGGGCCGTCGTCGCCGTCGGTGACGTCGATCCCTCCGACGGCGCCGCGGTACTCGATCTCATCGCCGCCGATGCGCACTCGGCGGACCGCCCCGGTCACCCGCGACCGCCCGTCACGAAGTCGCGCAGGTCGGCGTTGAGCTTCACCACCGTGTTCCTGTCGCTGTACATCATGTGACCGCCGTCGTACCAATGCGAGACCACGCGCTCCCGGGGCAGGTCCCACTGGCGCAGCAGGTGATCTGCGGAACCGATGGTGGTGAGCGAGTCGTAGATGCCGGTGCCGATGAACAGCCGCCCGGACGGCATCTGCTTCATCCACCGGCTCAGGCGTGCCGGGTACGGGTAGGTGTGGAACGGCGACGGCTTGCCCATCGACATGAACAGGGCGCCGCCCTGATCCGCCCATTCCCAGCTCGTGGCGGCGTTCGCGTCGTGCACCAGGTAGGGGACTTCGGGAGTCTCGTCGAAGAACTCCTCGAAGAGCTGAGCGAACGCGGCGGTGTAGCGAGGGGAGAGGTGTGTGCCGGCGGCATCCAGTCCGAGCTCGCCGAAGCCGGGATCGGTGGCCGGGGAGGTGTAGCGGCTGTCGTTCACGCCCGCCTCGAGCCCGCGGTCGCGGAGGAGGCGCTTGCGGAACTCGGTCTTGGAGATCCAGAGGCGCGACCGGACCAGCTCTTCCGCAGGGATCCCGATCATGCCGGACAGGCGGGCTGCCTCCGACCGCAGCTCGGCGTCGGGAAGCGACGTCCCCTGCAGCATGGCTGTGGCGAGGTCGCCCCACGCGTAGTCGAGTGCGGCGCGGATGGCGTCCTCGACGGTCGCGTGCTCACGGGATCCTGCTCCGTGGTACCAGGCGACAGCGGCCTTGTACGGCACGTTCGCCAGCGCGCCGGGCACGTTGCCCGGCCGCTCGGCCGTCTCCTGGATGTTGACCGCCTGGCCCAGGAGCGCGATGCCGTCCAGCGGTACCGTCGACATGCCGTGCGAACTCGACGCGAGGAAGGCAGCCCGGTGGGTGCCGTAGCTCTCGCCGAGGAAGTACTTCGGCGAATCCCAGCGTCGGTGACGGCTCACCCACTCGGTGATAGCCCGTGCGAACGCATCGGCATCGCCCTCCATGGAGAAGAAGGGGGCGAGGTCCGTGCCCTCCGCCACCGTCCCGAACCCCGTTCCCGGAGCGTCGATGAACACCAGATCCGCGGCGTCCAGCAGCGATGACGGGCTCGACTCGATGCCATAGGGGGCACGGACGCCCGATTCCAGGTCACTCGGGATCTGCGCGCGGAACGGGCCGATCCCGCTCAGGTGCAGGTAACTGGACGCGGCGCCGGGCCCTCCGTTCGTGAGGAACAGCACAGGCCTGTCGTGACGGCTGTCGGCATCGGTCTCGGCGAGGTAGGAGAAGGCCGACAGCGTACCGACCGGAGCGCCGTCGGCCGTGCGCAACGGGATCTGCTCGAGGCCCATCGTGTAGTCGATCCGGCGACCGTTGCAGGTCGCCGAGCGGCTGACGCGTCGTTCGTCCATGGGCACTATTCGTCATCGACCGAAGTGTCCGCCGACTCCTCGATCTCGTTCAGGTAGTTGTAGATGGTGTGACGGCCGACGCCGAGGTTCTGTGCAGCGATCGGCACCGCCTCGCGCATGGTGAAGAAACCGCGATCGCGCAGCTGTCGGACCACCTCGACCTTGTGGCGCTTCTTCATGGACTCGACGGGGATGCCGGTCTCGGTGACGGCTTCGGCGAGGATGCCCTGCGCCAGATCCTCGACGGAGGCGGGGAACTTCTCGGCGGTCATCGCCTCGGAGCGTAGCGACGGATCGATGGTGGTGATGGCGCTCAGGCTGCGCAGCAGCTCCTGCGCCCGCACCACCTCGCTGACGTCGGTGTTCAGACACAGGCAGGCGACGGGGCGTCCGCTCGCGGCATGGAAGAAGATGCTGGACGAGCGCATCGGCAACCCGTCGTTGGTCTCGGTGCGGTAGCCGATGAGGTGCTCGTTCCACCCCGACGAGAAGGTGCGCAGACCCAGATCGGTTGCAGGGCCGCCGATTCCCCGCCCCGTGATGTTCCCGCCGATCGCGGCGATCGTGCCGGGCATCTTGGTGAGGTCGTGCAGCAGAACCTCCGTGCGGGGAGCGAGCGCGCGCGCAAGCGGCACGATGATCGGGCCCACGATGTCCACGATCGTGGCCGCGTGCGCCCGTTCCTCATCGGTGAAAGCGGGAATACGCGAAGTCGTCTCCGACGCCGGTGGTGCGGTATCCGTCATGGTCCCTCCCAGTTCTGCGTACCTGGAATTTGGCACAGATTGTAGAAATTTGCAATGAAATGTCGTTGATCCGCTTCGCCGCGTGCACATGACTTTCAGCGGAATCCTGCGGGAATCGTCGCTGTTTTCGCGGCCGTAACACAGTTGTTACATGAACGTTCTTCGTCATGGTGTTGAATAGCGCCCAACAAACTGTCGAAGGCGACGACGCTCGCCCCGAACCCTGGAGGACTCTTGCGCACTACCCCGAAGTCTCCGCGCCTCGTCCCCGCTGCGGTGGGGGCCGGCCTGGCCCTGGCAATGGCGCTCACCGCGTGCACCCCCAGCATCCCCGGCGAATCCGAAGGCGGTGGCGGTGGCGACAGCTCGAAGCTCACGATGCTGCTGCCGGACACCGTGAACAGCATCGACCCGGCGCTCGCATTCAGCACCGGTGGACGTCAGGCCACCTGGCTCATCTATGAAGCGCTCGTCCGAGAAGACCCCGACACCGGCGAGGCTGTTCCCGGACTCGCGGAGTCCTGGGACTTCACGCCGACCTCCGCCTCCTTCGTCATCAAGGAGGGCGCGATGTGCGCCGACGGCAGCGAGATCACCGCCGGCACCGTCGCCCGCAACTTCGAGCGGTGGAAGGACCCGGAGACGAACGCTCCTCTCGTGAACAACTTCTTCGGCTCCTCGGACTTCACCGTGGAGTTCGACGACGCCGCCCGCACGGTCGACGTCGGCCTCACGGTCGGCATGCCGTTCCTGGGCGCGGAGCCCTCGTTCACCCAGCTCGGGATCGTCTGCGACTCGGCACTGGAAGACCCGTCATCCCTCAGCACGGGGTCCGACGGCACCGGTCCCTACGTCGTCGACGAGTTCGTCACCGGCTCGCACATCACCCTCGCCCGCAACGACGACTACGCCTGGGGGCCGGAAGGCTTCTCGGTGGAGGACCTCCCGAAGACCGTCGAGCTGAAGATCGTCGAAGATCCGAACACCCAGGTCAACCTGCTCCTGGGCGGCGACGCCGACACGGCGCTGCTGCAGGTCGATCAGCTCGCCCGGCTGGAAGGAGAATCCGGGTTCACCGAGCAGGTGGCCGACACGGCCGTCACCATGATGATGTTCAACGAGCGCGACGGGTACCCCACGAAGGACGAAGCCGTGCGCCGGGCGCTCGCCCAGGCGCTCGACTTCGAGGAGCTCACCCAGGTGCAGACCCAGGGCCTCGGCTACGTGGCCGACTTCCTGCGCGCACCCTCGAACATCTGCGTCGACCAGGAGGCGATCGCCGACGTCATCCCCACCGGCGGAATCGAGGCGGCATCCGCCACGCTCGAGGAGGCCGGCTACGCCAAGGGCGACGACGGGATCTACGCCAAGGGCGGTGTGCCGCTGAGCGTGCAGCTGCTGCAGATGGAGTTCACCTCTGCCGCGTCCGAGCTCGTCTCCGGCGCCTGGAAGGAACTGGGCGTCGACGTCGAACTCGACAACCGCGGATCGGCGCAGGCCGTCGACGTGCTCTACTCCGGCACCGGTTGGAGCGTCAGCTTCGTCTCCATGGGGGCATCCCAGCCCACCGGGTTCCGCCCGTTCTTCGTCGGGCCGGCCGCTCCTGAGGGCCCGAACTTCGGGGCGATCAGCAACCCGGTCTACGCCCAGAAGCAGGGCGAGGCCTCGCAGATCGGCGGGCTGGACTCCTGCCCGCTGTGGATCGAGGCCGAGGCTGCAGTGGTCGAGCGTGCGGACTGGGTGCCCACCATCGCGGCCGACTCGAAGTGGGTGCTCGGAGAAGGCGTGAGCTTCTTCTCGGACGGCGCGTTCGTGGACCCGCTGACCCTCCGCAAGAACTGATAGCAGGACAGACCGCGTGATGACCAGCACCGTCACCACCCCTCCCCGGGAGGACTCCGACGAGTCCTCCCGGAAGGGGGCGCGATCGCCGTGGGTGGGCTTCATCGTCCGACGCACCGGATCGCTGATCCTGAGCCTCTGGCTCATCGCCACCCTCATCTTCTTCCTCTCCCGCGCCATCGGCGGGGATGCCGTCCGCGCCGCAGCGGGCGTCACCGCGACCCCCGAGTACGTCGCCGCCCGCCGCGCGGAACTCGGGCTGGACGATCCGCTGCTGGAGCAGTATGGGCGGTTCATCGAGCGGATCCTCACGTTCGACTTCGGCGAATCGATCTCCACCGGGAACAGCGTGGCGCTCGAGATCAGCGCCCGGCTGCCGTACACCGTGCAGCTCGGGCTCTACGCGTTCCTGCTCGCGATGCTCGTGTCGATCCCGCTCGGGATCGGGATGGCCGTGCGCACCGAGAACGGGCGCGGCGAGCGCACCAACGCCGCCTTCAACGCGATCTCGGGCTTCTTCGCCTCGATTCCCGACTTCCTCATCGCGATCACCCTGGTGATGATCTTCGCGGTGGGGCTGCGCTGGCTGCCCGCCGCCGGGGGAGAAGGGGTGACCGCGTTCATCCTCCCGGTGCTCACGATGTCGCTCGGACTCATCGCCGTGCTCAGCCGCCTGATGAAGGCGGAGACGACGCGGGTGCTCCGGGAGGACTACACGCGCACCGCCCGCGCCAACAACCTTCCTCCTCGCGTGGTGCTCTTCCGGCATGTGCTGCCCAACGTGATGACCGCCACGCTCACCTACTCGGGCATGATGCTGGCCTCGCTCATGGGGGGCGCGATCATCACCGAGACCGTGTTCGGGTGGCCCGGCATCGGAAACCTCTTCGTGAAGTCCATCGCCGTGTACGACTACCCGCTTCTGGAGGGTCTGGTGATCATCATCGCGACGTTCTCGCTCGTGGCCACCTTCCTCGTCGATCTGATCCTCGCGAAGGTCGATCCCAAGTCCCTGATCCGGAGCAGCTGATGACCGAGTCCCTCACGACCACGCTCGGCACGAGGACGCCTCGACGGCTCCTGCGGCGGGTGTTCCAGACGCCGGCGGGCCTGATCGGGCTCATCCTCGTCCTCTTCTGGGTGCTCGCCGCACTCTTCGCCCCGATCTTCCTCGAACCGCGGGCGAACGAGTTCGACACCGCGAATCCGCTCGTCGGGCCGTCGCTCGAGCACTGGTTCGGCACCGACGCCCTGGGCCGCGATGTCTTCAGCAGGGTGCTCGTGGCGGCGAGACTGACGTTCGCGTTGACCTTCGGCGCCGTCGTCATCTCGCTGGTGCTCGGTGTGTTCATCGGGGTGCTCGCCGCCGTGCTCGGCAACGGCGCCCGCCAGGTCTTGTTCCAGCTGATCGCCGCCGCGACCGCGTTCCCGTCGATCATCCTGGCGCTGCTGCTGGCGACGATGCTCGGGCGCTCCGGTACCGCCGCCATGCTCGGTCTCGCGCTTGCCGGTGTGCCGTCGACCGCGCGGCTGGTGGTCAACCTCACCGCCACCGTCGCCGGAGCAGACTTCGTCGGAAGCGCGCGCCTCCTGGGCGTGCCCAAGGGCCGGCTGATGTGGCGCTACATCGTCCCCAACGTGGCCGAGCCGATCGTCACCCTCACCGTCGTGACCATGGGCGCGAGCCTCATGATGATGGCCGCCCTCTCCTTCCTCGGCATCGGCGTGCAGCTTCCCGAGTACGACTGGGGCGGGATGATCGCAGAGGCGATGAAGGACATCTACTCCACACCCTGGACCACGATCGGCCCCGCTGTGGCGATCGTCTCCGCCGGGATCGGCTTCAGCCTGCTCGGTGAGAAGCTCGCCGAGCTCCTCGACCCGCGGGGTGCGGTGATGACCCCGGGTCGGATGCTGCGCCGCCTCGCCCGTGACCGTGGGCGCGGGGGAGCCCCGGCCGCCGAGATCGACGATGAACCTTCGGCGTCGCAGCACCCCGACGACCTGCTCGCGGAGGACGTCGTGCTCGGCGTGCAGAACCTGCGCGTCTTCGCCGGGCACGGCGACGACCGCCGAGAGCTGGTGCGCGGGATCGACCTGGTCGTCCGCCGTGGGGAGCGCGTCGGCATCGTCGGAGAGTCCGGCTCGGGGAAGAGCCTCACCATCTCGGCGCTCGCCCACATGCTCCCCGGTCTGCTGGAAGCCGAGGTCGATGCGCACACCTTCCTGGGCAAGGATCTGCGCGGTCTCAGCCGCGCCCGTCTCCGCCGCATCATCGGGGCGAAGATGCCCATGATCTTCCAGGATCCGATGTCGTCGCTCAACCCGTCGCTCACGGTCGGCAGGCAGATGCGCGACAAGCTCGACGCCCACACATCGCTGCGCGGTGCTGCGGCGAAGGCGCGGATGATCGAGGCGCTGGAGAACGTCGGCATCCCCGAACCCGCCCGGCGCCTCCGGCAGCATCCGCACGAGCTCTCCGGCGGTCAGCGTCAGCGCGTCATGATCGCGATGGCCACGCTCGGCGACCCGCAGGTGATCCTCGCCGACGAACCGACCACCGCTCTCGACGTGTCCGTGCAGGCACAGGTCATCGGCCTGCTGAAGAAGCTGAACGACGACGACGGGACGGCGCTGGTGATGGTCTCGCACGATCTGGCGCTGATCAGCCAGGTCTGCGAGCGCGTGATCGTCATGTACGACGGCCGCATCGTGGAGGAGGGGCCGATGGCCGAGGTGATCGGCGACCCGCAGCACCCCTACACGAGAGCGCTGCTCGGGGCAGTGCCCGACCTCTCGGGCGGTACCGCGCACGAGTTGACCACGATCGACGACTACTCGTGGAACACGGACGAGTACCGTGCCGCCCATCCGGTGCCCAGGCACACGGACTCGGCGGCGCGCATCGCAGGAGGTGCACGATGAGCGGTCAGCTGATCGGATCGGATATCCACGTCGTCTACGGGCGAGGCGCCACGCGGGTGTACGCCGTGCGCGGCGTGAGCGTCACCGTCTCGACCGAGCGCTCGCTGGGGCTGGCCGGCGAATCCGGATCCGGCAAGTCGACGCTCGCCCGCGCACTGGTCGGCATGAGTCGTCCCACCGATGGGCGCGTCGAATGGAACGGCGCCCGATTGGAGACCCTGCCCGCGCGCGGCGAAGGGTCTCGGCCCCGCATCGTGCAGATGGTGTTCCAGGACCCGATGTCGTCCCTGAACCCGCGTATGACCGTGGGCGACGCCATCCGCGAGGCGCTCCAGGTCAACGACATCCCGGGCGACCATCGCACGGAGACGGTCCGGCTGCTGAACATCGTCGGTCTGAGCGCGACCGACGTCGACAAGTATCCGTTCCAGTTCTCCGGCGGGCAGCGGCAGCGCGTCGCCATCGCCCGTGCTCTGGCCGTGCGCCCTCAGGTCCTCGTCTGCGACGAGGCGACGAGTGCGCTCGACGTGAGCGTTCAGGCATCGGTGCTGAACCTCCTCCGTGACATCCGCCGGGAGTCCGGGCTCGCGCTCGCCGTGGTCTCGCACAACCTCGACGTACTGCGCTATCTCTGCGACGACATCGCAGTGATGCGGCAGGGCGTCATCGTGGAGAACCGGCCGGCGGAGGACCTGTTCCGCGACCCGCACGATCCCTACACGCGGATGCTGCTCGACGCCGTCCCCCGATTCTCGGTCACTCCGGGGATCCGTCGGGGGACCGCGGCATGATCGACGAACGCGCCATCGCCGACCACTTCCCCCATCGCCCTGGCGGCTACTTCGACCACGCGGCCGTGAGCACGGTGCCGGTCGAGGTGGAGGAAGCCGTCGTCGGCGTCGCCCGTGCTCTCGGTCGCGGGACGCACGGTTCATCGGACTGGCATGAGCTCACCGATGACACGGCGGCGCTGCTGGCGGATGAGCTCGGCGTCGCGGCGACCGCGGTCTCTGTGCTGGCGAACACCGGCACGGCGATCAACGCCGTGGCTCGTGCGATCCCCTTGTCCGCCGGCGACGAGGTCATCGTGCTCGCGGACGACTTCCCGAGCCCGCGGATGCCGTGGCGCACGGTGCCCGGTGTCGTCGTCCGAGAGGTCGCCACCACCGTCGGCGCCGATCGCACGGCAGCACTCCTCTCGGCGATCGGCCCGGCTACCCGGGCGATGTCGGTGACGCACGTGCACGCGACGACGGGCGATGCGCTCGACCTCGCCCGGCTGCACGAGGCCTGCACGTCCGCCGACGTGCTCCTGATCGTCGACGGAGCGCAGGCGGCGGGGCTGTTCCCCGATGCTGCGCGCCATGCAGACGTCTACGTCGCCGCGTCGTACAAGTGGCTGCTCGCAGGATTCGGCGCCGCCGTGGTCGCCACGGGCGAGCGCTTCGACGACCGCGCGGTCCCCGGGCTCATCGGCTACATGAACGAACCGCCCTCGCCGCGGCTGGCCGTCGGTCACAGCAACCTGTTCGGCATGGCCGCCCTGCAGGCCGCGGCTCGCGTGCGGCAGGCGATCGGGCTCGAGCCCATCCGCACGCACACCCTCTCGCTCGCCCGGCGCATCGCCGACGGTGCGGCCGAGCTCGGACTGCCTCCCGCCGTGTCCGAGCCCGTATCGGGCATCGTCAGCCTGGCGGTGTCGGAGGCGGCGACCCTGACCGAACGGCTGCGAGACCGCGGCATCACCACGACCGTGCGGGACGGTGCCCTGCGCGTCTCCCCGTACCTGACCACCACCCACGACGACGTCGATCGGCTGCTGTCTGCGCTGACAGAGCTCGCACCGGCACACCAGCCCCACGGAGGACACTCATGACCACCCGCGCCACCCTCGTGCCGCAGCCCAAGGGCCCCTATGCCACGACTCGGCGGGTGGGAGACGTGCTCTACGTGTCCGGCCAGGGCTCGATCGACGTGGCCACGGGCGACGCGGTGCTCGACGACATCGGTGCGCAGACGCGCCGCACGCTCGAGAACGTGGAGGCGCTGCTGCGCTCTGAGGGATTCGCGCTCGAAGACCTGGCGCAGATCGTGTGCTTCCTCACCGACCTCGATGAGTGGCCGGCCATGAACGACGCCTACGCGGCGTACCTCAGCGACCGCGCGCACCCGGTGCGGACCGCGGTGGAGGTCTCGCGGCTGCCGTTCGGGATCAGCGTCGAGATGTCGTGCATCGCGCATCGTTCGGCGGATCGGGGATGAGCGCGCCGCGGTTCGAACTCGACCTCCGGCCCGTCAGCGACGGTGACGTGTGGACGGCATACGACGTGCACTACGTCGTCGACCTCCCCGCGGTGTCTGCGGGAGAGACTCTGCTGAGCATCCCGGAGGTCGTCGTCTCGATACCGGCGACGCCGTATCGGACGGAAGATCTCACCGTCTCCGACGATGCGGGCACGCTGGTGCTCCGCGAGGCCGAGACCACCTCGGATTCCTCCGGGGTCTACCGCCACTGGGTCGCGGATCGGACGACGCAAGGCCGCATCGAGGTCGCCTTCCGGGCGGCTGTGCGGCCCTATGACGCGCTCACTCCGGTGGGCCCGCTGTTCGACCTCCGGGCCGAGGAGCTCGGACTGTTCGGCGCCGGCCTGAACTTCCTGGTGCTGCCCGGCGACGTCTCCACCCCGGACGGACCCGTCTTCGACTTCGCCCTCCACTGGCACCTGGACGAGGGAGCCACGGCGGTGTCGAGCTACGGCACCGGCGATCGCACCTGGAGCGGACCGCTGCAGAGTGTCGCGTTCTGCTACTACGCCGCGGGCACGCCGCACCGCACCCCCGCCGGGTCGGAGGACTTCGGCATCCACTCCTACAACGACACCCCGTTCGACCTGGAGGAGATCGGCGAGTACGTCGCACGGCTGCACACGGAGTTCACCCGGTTCTTCGAGGACGAAGGATCGAGCTACCACGTGCTCATCCGCAAGAACCTCGGGCAGGGGACGGGCGGCTCCGCGTTCCCCGGTTCGTTCGCGTTCGCGTTCTCGGCGGTCGGCGACACCGAGGCGGACGACCTTCGCAGTCTGCTCGCGCACGAGATGGCGCACAACTGGCCCACCCTGAACGACCATCACTCGACGATCTCCTGGTACACCGAGGGCACGGCCGAGTATTACTCGCACGTGCTCCCGCATCGCACCGGCATGCTCTCGACCGAGGCGCTCGCCGAGCAGCTCACCGACCGGTTCCAGCAGTACGACACCAACGCCCTCCGGGGGCTCGACAATGCGGCGGCCTCCGCCGCGTACTGGGCTGACCCCCGCGCCCAGCGCATCCCGTACGGGCGCGGGCTGCGCTACCTCATCACGACCGACGGCAGGATCCGCCAGGCGACCGACGGGGCGCGCTCGTTGGACGACGTCGTGCTCGACATCCTGCGGGCACAGCGCGCCGGCGAGCAGATCGGCGCCGAGGGCTGGGTGGAACGGGTGGCGGCGTTCACCGGAGCGGACGCGCAGAGCGAGTTCGATGCGATGGCCGCCGGCGCCCCCATCCCGCTTCCGGATATCCCTTTCGAAGGGATGCGAGCGGTCTCGGCGACGGCCGCCGAGTACGACCTCGGTTTCGATGTGGCCTCCTTCCGCAGCGAAGGGCGACGGGTGCAGGGTATCGGTGTCGATTCCGCGGCTGCCAGGGCCGGCGTGCGCGAGGGGGATGCGCTGGTCGATCTCGCACTGCCGTACCACGCCTCCCGCTACAGCGACCGGCCACTCTCGCTCCGGGTCGTCCGCGAGGGGGAGCCCCGCGTCTTCGAGTATCTGCCGGCCGGCGACCAGGTCGCCACCGTGCGCTGGGAGGCGCTCTCATGACTCTGCCCGTGTTCGACCTCGAGCTCACCCCGTTCCGTGACGCCGACGGATGGGCGGGCATCGACGTCCGCTATCGCGCCGCGTTCGGCCCCGTCGCCGCGGGCGAGGTGCTGCTCCGGCTCCCGGCGGTGATCGCCTCGGTCCCTGGCGCGGTGTACCGGGTGGAAGACATCCGGGTGAGCGATCCCACCGGCGCCGTGCTGCTGACGGAGGTCGAGGGGACTGCGGACCCCATGAGCACCTACCGTCACTTCACCGCCGAACGGGATGTCGACGGCATCGTGGAGGTCGCGGTCACGGCCCCCGTGCGCGAGGTGGATCTGCGCACACCGGTCGGGCCGCTGTTCGACCTGCGTCGCGAGCAGCTCGGGCTGTTCGGTGCCGGGTGCACCTTCGTTCCGGTGCCGCTCAGCGCGGAGCGCGAGTTCGAGTTCTCGCTGACCTGGCACCTCGACGAGGGGGTGACCGCGGTCTCGAGCCACGGCACCGGAGACGAGGTCCGACGCTGGTCCGGCGACATCGCCTCGATCGAGCATTGCCTGTTCGGCGCCGGCACACCGATCATCGCCCCGGAAGGAGCGACGGGCTTCGGCATCCACGCCTACAGCGACGTGCCGTTCGACCTCGATGCGCTCAGCACCTACCTGCGTGACATCCACACGACGATGAGCGCGTTCTTCGAGGAGGAGAACCCGCAGTACCACGTGCTCGTGCGCCGCAATCCCGACAAGGGCTCCGGCGGCACCTCCTTCCCGTCGTCCTTCGCGTTCGGATACTCGCCGACCACCGAGGTCGACGAGGCGGATCTGCGCACCCTGCTCGCGCATGAGATGGTGCACAACTGGCCGCACCTCGACGAGGACTGGACCGTCGGATCCTGGTACAGCGAGGGGACTGCCGAGTTCTATTCGCTGGTCCTGCCGTGGCGAGCGGGGATCCTCGACTCGGCGACCTTCGCCGAGCAGCTGAGCGAGATGTACCGCCGATACGACGCCAATCCGCGACGGCACCTGGGCTATGCGGATGCGGCCGACCTGTTCTGGGCGGATCTGCGGGCGCAGACGATCCCCTACGGCCGCGGCATCCAATATCTCGTGGCGGTCGACGCCCGGCTGCGGGCGGCATCGGGTGGCGAGGTCTCGCTCGACGACATCGTCATCGACATCCAGCGTGCGCAGCGTCGGGGCGAGAAGGTTCTCGCGGAGGACTGGCTCCAGCGCATCGAGAGGGTCATCGGGGAACGGGCTCGAGCCGACTACGACGCGATGGTGGCCGGCGAGCCGATCGAACGACCCACCGAGCTGTTCCAGGGAGTGCTCCGCCCGGTTCCCGCCGTCGCCCCCGAG
>JAQZBG010000414.1 GCA_029239165.1 Microbacterium sp.
GGACCGCTTCTTCGAGATCAGCAAGCGCGGATCCACGATCGGCACCGAGATCCGAGGGGGTCTGGTGACGTTCGTCACGATGGCCTACATCGTGATCCTGAACCCGATCATCCTGTCCGGCAAGCCGGACGTCGCCGGGAACATGCTCGAGTTCAACGCCGTGGGAGCTGCCACCGCGCTGACCGCCGGTGTGATGACGATCCTGTTCGGGCTGGTCACGCGACTGCCCTTCGGTTTCGCCGCCGGCCTCGGCATCAACGCCTTCGTCGCGTTCTCGGTCGTCGGCCAGGTGACCTGGCCCGAGGCCATGGCGCTGGTGATGATCAACGGTGTCGTCATCGTGCTGCTCGCCGCGACCGGGCTCCGGAAGGCGATCTTCGACGCCGTGCCGTTCCAGTTGAAGATCGCGATCACGGTCGGCATCGGCCTGTTCATCGCCTTCATCGGCTTCGTCAACTCCGGCTTCGTCACCGCGACCGGTTCTTCGTCGCCGCCCGTGGGTCTCGGCGTCAACGGCTCGGTCGCGACCGTGCCGACCCTGCTCTTCGTGATCACGCTTCTGCTCACCGGCATCCTCGTGGCCCTCAAGATCAAGGGCGGCATGCTGATCGGCCTCATCGGGGGCACCGTTCTCGCCGTGATCGTCGAGGCGATCTGGCACATCGGTGCCCGCGGCTTCGACGATGAGGGCAACGTCGTCAACCCGGGCGGATGGGGACTCACCGTCCCGGCGCTGAACGGCTCGCCCGTGGGCATCCCCGACCTCAGCCTGATCGGCGCGGTCGACTTCAGCTTCGATCTGAGCAAGGTCAGCCTCGTGGCGATCGTCATGATCGTCTTCACCCTGCTGTTCACGAACTTCTTCGACGCCATGGGCACCATGACCGGCCTCGCGAAGGAGGCGAACCTCGCCGACGACAACGGCGACTTCCCCCGCATCAAGTCGGCACTGGTCGTCGAGGGCGTCGGTGCGATCGCCGGTGGAGCGACCTCGTCCTCGTCGAGCACGGTCTTCATCGAGTCGGGTGCCGGTATCGGCGAAGGCGCGCGCACGGGCCTCGCGAACGTCGTGACCGGCGTCGTCTTCCTCATCGCGATGTTCCTCACACCGCTCACCTCGATCGTCCCGACCGAGATCGCCGCGGCAGCGCTGATCATCGTCGGCGCCATGATGATGGCGCAGATCCGCTACATCGACTTCAGCGACTTCCGCGTACTGCTGCCGGTGTTCCTCACCGTCTCGGTGATGCCGCTGACCTACTCGATCGCGAACGGCATCGGCGCGGGCTTCGTGAGCTGGGTGCTCATCCACGCCTTCTCCGGCAAGGCCAAGACCATCAGTCCGCTGCTGTGGGTCGTCGGCGCCGGCTTCCTGATCTTCTTCGCCCGTGGGCCGATCGAGGCCCTCTTCGGCGTCGGGATCTGACCGGGAACGAGTTCGAGAAGAGGGGCGGATGCTGCGGCATCCGCCCCTCTTCCGTGTTCAGTTCCCGTAGGCGGCGGCGAACTCCGCGGACGGTTCGATGGGCTCGATCACGTCGAGCAGCACACCGCCCGGTGCTTCGACGATGAAGTGCCGCTGGCCGAAGGCCTCGTCGCGCAGCGGCAGCCGCTCGGGCAGCGTGCGCTCCCCCACCAGTCGCTCATGCTCGGCGGCGGCATCCGTCACCTCGACATTCAGCAGCAGCCCGCGCACGGGTTCCCGGAAGCCCTCGGGGATCGTCTCGTGGCGGTGGTCGAGGATCGCGAGCTCGCCGCCGTCGAAGCGCAGGCTCACGTACCAGTCGGCCTCGAACGTCGTCTCGAAGCCCAGTTCCTCTCGGTAGAACCGCGCGGCAGTGGCGACGTCGTCCACCATCAGCACGGGGTAGAAGCTCGTGATCTCCATCGTCTCTCCTTTACATACAGCCTGTTTGTATCCTTCGGCTAGAATACATACACACCGCACGTAAAGGAACCTCATGCCCCGAGCATCCGCCGCCGACGCCGCAGAGACCGCACACCGGATCCTGGATGTCGCAACCGCGCACTTCGCCGAGTACGGCTACGCGGCAGCCTCCGTCGACGAGCTCGCCCGTGCCGCCGGGGTGACCCGCGGGGCGGTCTACCACCACTACACGTCGAAGCCGCAGCTCTTCGCCGCGGTCGCCGCCGCACAGCAGCACACCGTCGCCGAGGCGATCGTGCAGGCCACAGCCACGAGCGCCTCGGACGCTGCGCTCCGCGACGGCAGCCACGCGTTCCTCGATGCGATCACCCAGGGTGCCGCCTCACGCATCCTCCTCGTCGACGGCCCCGCCGTGCTCGGATGGCAGGAGTGGCGGAAGCTGGATGCGGAGGGCCCGGAACAGGAGCTGCGCGCGGGGTTGCGCGAGGCCGGGGCCGCCCCCGCGCTCCTGGACGCCCTGACCGCAGCGCTTTCCGGAGCGATGAACGAACTCGCCCTCTGGCTGGCCGCACATCCGGACGATGCCGATGCCCGGCAGCAGGCCCACGCAGCCCTGGACGGCGTCCTGCACGCGGTGTCCTCCCGCAGCTGAGGTCCGCGGTCGCGCTCCCTGCCGGACTCCCCGGGCAGAAAGAAGGCCCCGGAGTGGAGTCCGGGGCCTTCAGATCAAGCGTAACTCAGATCAGAGCGACTCGATGATCGCACGCATCAGGTCTGCCGTCTCGGACGGCGTCTTGCCGACCTTGACGCCGGCGGCCTCGAGGGCCTCCTTCTTCGCCTGGGCGGTTCCCGCCGAGCCGGAGACGATCGCACCGGCGTGACCCATGGTCTTGCCCTCGGGAGCCGTGAAGCCCGCGACGTAGCCGACGACCGGCTTGGTGACGTTCGCCTTGATGTAGTCGGCCGCGCGCTCTTCGGCGTCGCCGCCGATCTCGCCGATCATGACGATCGCCTTGGTCTCGGGGTCGGCCTCGAA
>JAQZBG010000415.1 GCA_029239165.1 Microbacterium sp.
TCGCTGGAACAGGTGCGCCTCGACCACGTCGCCGACCGGCTGCCGCATCAGCTCTCCGGCGGTCAGCGACAGCGGATCGCCCTGGCCCGTGCCCTCATCCTGCGCCCGCAGGTGCTGCTGCTGGACGAGCCGCTCGGTGCGCTCGACAAGCAGCTCCGCGAGCAGATGCAGATCGAACTCAAGCAGATTCAGCGCGAAGTCGGCATCACCTTCATCTTCGTCACCCATGATCAGGAGGAGGCGCTCACGCTCAGCGATCGCGTCGCCGTGTTCAACGGCGGCCGCATCGAGCAGGTGGGCACAGCGCGGGATGTGTACGAGCGCCCGCAGACCGAGTTCGTCGCGCGCTTCCTCGGGCTCTCGAACCTCATCGGCGGGGAGCTGGCCGAGAGCCTGACCGGCGATCGACGGACCATGAGCGTACGCCCGGAGCGCATGCGGCTGACCGGACCGGATGCGGCGCTCGCCGCGGGCGAGGTCTCGCTCGCGGGCACGATCAGCGAGGTCGTCTACACCGGACCCGCCACCCGCTACCTCGTCACGACCGATGCGGGCCTCGACCTCATCGCCGAACGCCCCAACGCGCGCCACAGCGCCGATGACGATCTCGCGCGAGGGCACCACGTCCGCGCCGTCTGGTCTCCCGACCATGCGGCCCGGCTCCCCTGAAACACCCGAAAACCGCAACACC
The DNA here is from genome assembly GCA_029239165.1 of Microbacterium sp. Taxonomy (GTDB): domain Bacteria; phylum Actinomycetota; class Actinomycetes; order Actinomycetales; family Microbacteriaceae; genus Microbacterium. The sequence goes on from JAQZBG010000415.1 coordinate 692, forward strand.
CGAACACCTGAGAACACACAGCAGCACCGATCACGAAGGAGCGATCCATGCGTAAGAAGATCCTGGCCACCGCGGCGATGACCGCGGTCGCCGCCCTGGCCCTGTCCGGCTGTTCCACCGGAGGAGAGGAGACTCCGGCCGAGGGCGCCGGCGGGCTCCAGATCGACGTTCCCGACATCGCCATGCAGGAGGAGCTCGGCGACTACGAGGGCGAGGTCAACATCGTCGCCTGGAGTGGATTCGTCGAACCCGCCTGGAGCGATGCCTTCACCGCTGAGACCGGCTGCGTCGTGAACCGCCGCGTCGCCGGCACCAGTGACGAGATGGTCCAGCTCATGCGCACCGGCGACTACGATCTGGTCTCCGCCTCCGGCGACGCGAGCCTGCGCCTGATCGCGGGTGGCGACGTGCAGCCGCTGAACCTCGAACTCATCCCGAACTTCGGCGACGACATCGTGGAGGGGATGAAGGGCCAGATCTACGACACCATCAACGGCAAGTCGTACGGCATCCCGATCGGCCGCGGCGCGAACATCCTGCAGTACGACAGCGAGGTCGTGACCGAGGAGCCCACCAGCTGGGACATCGCCTGGGAGAAAGACAGCCCGTACGCGGGCAAGGTCATCGCCTACGACGCTCCGATCTACATCGCCGACGCCGCCGTGTACCTGATGGCGCACGAGCCCGACCTCGGCATCACCAACCCCTACGCGCTCGACGAGGAACAGCTCGCTGCCGCGGTCGACCTGCTCAAGCAGCAGAACGAGATCGTGTCGGAGTACTGGTCCGACCCCGCCGCGCAGATCACCTCCTTCGCGGGCGGCACATCGGTCGTCGGCACCTCCTGGGAGGTGCTGCGCAAGCTCACCGAGGACGAGAAGTTCAAGAGCGTGCTGCCGGAGGAGGGCTCGACCGGCTGGTCGGACGCCTGGATGATGGCGACCGAGTCGAAGAACCCGAACTGCGCCTACGCGTGGATGGACTACTCGTCCTCGCCCGAGGTGAACGGCGCGATCGCGATGAACTTCGGCATGGCGCCCGCGAACGCCGCCTTCTGCGAGACCAGCGACGAGGCGAAGGCGCACTGCGACTACTTCAACGCCACGGACGAGGAGTACTTCAAGAAGGTGTGGTTCTGGACGACTCCGATCGAGCAGTGCATCGACGGTCGCACCGACGTCACCTGCACCAACTTCCAGCAGTGGACGGACGCCTGGCTCTCGGTCAAGGGCTGAGCCGCAACGAGGGGCGGGTCTCCCGGCCCGCCCCTCACCTCCGCAGATCTTCCGCCACCACGAACGGGATCGACATGAAGCGCCGCCTCCGCATCGCCGGGCTCCTCGCTCTTCCGATGACCTGGCTCATCGGGATCTACATCTTCTCGCTGGTCATGCTCCTCGTGACCGCCTTCTGGATCACCGACCCCTTCACCTCGAAGGTGAAGCCCGGTTTCACGCTGCGCAACTTCGAGCAGCTCTTCGTCAACCCGGCCTACCTGTCGACGTCGCTGCGCACCCTCGGGATCGCGCTCGCGGTGACGGTGCTCGCGGTGCTCATCTCCGTTCCGCTGGGCATCTTCATGGCCAAGGTCGCCTCGCCCTGGCTGCGGGCGCTGCTCGCGGTCTCGATCACTCTGCCGCTGTGGGCCGGCTACCTGGTGAAGGTGCTGGCCATGCGGATCACGTTCACCGAGCAGGGATTCGCGAACTGGCTGCTCGCGCCTCTCGGACTTTCGGGGCCCGGTTTCTCGGTGCTGACCGTGGTGCTCACGCTGACCTACCTGTGGCTGCCGTACATGGCGGTGCCCGTCTACACCGCGATCCGACAGGTGCCGCCGAATCTCTTCGACGCCTCCGCCGACCTCGGCGCGGGGTCGTGGCGCACGATCGTCTCCGTCGTGCTCCCGCTCATCAAGCCGGCGCTCATCGCCGGATCGGTGTTCACGTTCTCGCTCAGCCTCGGCGACTATCTGGTCGCCCGCTTCGTCGGCGGCGACACCCAGATGATCGGCAGCGTGATCGCGTCGAACATCAACCTCAACCCGCCACTGGCGGCCGCGTACTCGCTCGTCCCCATCGTGTTCGTCGTCGTCTACCTGGTGAGCGTGCAGCGCACCGGTGCCCTGGAAAGGATGTGAGTCGCGCATGCTGAGACTGTCCCGCACCTCCAAGATCGTGCTCGGGGTCATCGTCGCGATCGTGCTCGCGTTCATGTACATCCCGCTCGCGCT
>JAQZBG010000416.1 GCA_029239165.1 Microbacterium sp.
GAGCGAAGACCGCCCGGTGTCCGAGCGGCCCCCGATCGAGGTGCCCAAGAAGGACGTCTCGCTCGCGGCATCCGTCGAGGCGCCCACCACCGCGCCGCGCGCGCAGCAGGGCTCGGCCGGAGCCGGGAACCCGCGACCCGCGACGGCGTGACGTGACCGTCGACAGGCACCGCGTCGAACAACTCACCCGCGAGCTGCTCGAGGCCATCGGTGAAGATCCTGATCGACCGGGGCTGAAGCAGACGCCGGCGCGCATGGCCGAGCTGTACTCCGAGTTCTTCGCAGGAGTGGGGGAGGACGCCGCCGAGCCGCTCGCGCGCACCATCAGCGTCTCGCGCGGACCCGCACCGGACACCCTGCCCTCCGGGGCGGTGCTGTTGCGTGACATCCGCTTCCGTTCCGTCTGCGAACACCACCTGCTGCCCTTCGCAGGGCACGCCCACATCGCATACCTCCCCGGCGAGCAGGTCGTCGGTCTCGGTGCGCTCGTCCGGGTGGTCGAGATCCTCGCCGCCCGCCCGCAGGTGCAAGAGCGCCTCGGTGAGCAGATCGCCGACACGATCGCGGAGCACCTCGACACCCGGGGCGTACTGGTCGTCCTCGACGCCTCGCACGGCTGCGTCACGATGCGCGGTGGACGCCAGAGCGAGGCGTCCACGCTCACGATCGCGGCGCGCGGGGAGTACACGGACGCCGTCGCCAGGACCGAGCTGATCACGCTGATCGGCGCGTCGGCGGGGTCCGGAGCATCGCGCTGATGACGACGATCTGGGGCATCGTCAATGTCACCCCCGACTCCTTCAGCGATGGGGGTCGCTACCTCGACGTGGATCGGGCGGTCGCCCACGGTCTGCGACTGCGTGCCGAAGGCGCGGCCGTGCTCGACGTCGGCGGCGAGTCGACCAGGCCCGGCGCCGAACGCGTCGGCACCGACATCGAGCAGCAGCGCGTGATCCCGGTGGTCGAACAGCTGGCGGCGGCAGGGGTACCCGTCAGCATCGACACGCTCAACGCCGCCACCGCCGCGGCGGCCGTGCGGGCGGGCGCGCGAATCGTCAACGACGTCTCCGGAGGGCTCGCCGACCCCGAGATGCGGGCGGCCGTCGCCGAATCCGGCGCCGACTACGCCATCGGTCACTGGCGCGGATTCTCCGCGGACATGTACGCGAACGCCGAGTACCGCCGCGTCGCGCGCGAGGTCGCGGGAGAGCTGCAGGAGCGCATGGGCGAAGCCGCGGCATCCGGGATCGCCCCGTCGCGACTGATCCTCGACCCGGGTATCGGGTTCGCGAAAGCCGGCGCGCAGAACTGGGACGTGCTGCGCGGGCTCGACGAGATCGTGGCGCTGGGCCCCCGCGTGCTCATCGGCACCTCGCGCAAACGCTTCCTCGCGGAGGCTCTGCGTCAGGAGACCGGGACGGACGGCGAGGTCTCCGAGTCGCGACGCGATCTCGCGACGGCCGTCACGAGTGCCCTGGCCGCTCGCGCCGGCGTGTGGGCCGTGCGCGTGCACGACGTCGCCGGCACCCGCGATGCGCTCGCGATCGCCCAGGCCTGGGCAGGCTGAACTCCCACCCAGCCGATGGGGTGCGTCCCCCGTACGCTAGAGGCATGGATTTCCTCGATGAGATCGTCCTCACCGGTCTGACCGTCTTCGGTCGCCACGGCGTCTACGCCCACGAGCGCGAGGAGGGTCAGGACTTCACGATCGACCTGCGCCTGCGGCTCTCGCTGGAGCAGGCGGCGGCCTCCGATGACGTGACCGACACCGTGCATTACGGCGAGCTCGCGGAGAAGGTGGCGGCCGTGGTCGTCGGCGAACCGGTGAACCTGATCGAGACGCTCGCCGAGCGTATCGCCTCGACGGCGCTCGAAGACGAGCGGGTGCAGAACGTGACGGTGACGGTGCACAAGCCGCACGCTCCGATCCCGCTGAGCTTCGCCGATGTGGCGGTCACCGTGAACCGCAGTCGTCCGCCGCAGGCGCTCGAGGACATCACGATATGAGCCGGGACCTTGCGAAGGCGCCTGAGCCGCCCGGCCCCCGCCCCCCACGCCCGGCGACGGTGGCCGTCGTCGCCCTCGGCGCGAACCTCGGCGATCGACACGAGACGATCCGCGCGGCGGCGCGGCGGATCGCACGCCTGCCGCTGGTGAGCGAGGTGCGTCTGTCCGAGCTGTTCGAGACCGTCGCCCTCCGCCTCGACGGGCCGGACCCCGAGGCGCCCGGATACGTGAACGCGGTCGCGCTCGTCACCACACGTCTCGCCCCCGAGATCCTTCTCGGGATGCTGCATGCCATCGAAGACGAGAACGGTCGGGAGCGCCGGGAGCGTTGGGGCGATCGCACGCTCGATCTCGACCTCATCGCTTACGGCGACGTCGTCTCCGATGAGCCGCGTCTGCAGCTGCCGCACCCGCGAGCCGCGGAACGGCTGTTCGTGCTCGACCCCTGGCTCGACGTCGACCCGGATGCGGAGCTCCTCGGACGAGGACGCGTGGCCGATCTCGCAGCCGAGCTGCGCGGCCGGGGTGAGGGATGAGGCGCACCTCTGCGGGGCTCCTGCTCCTGCTCGCGTTGCTCGCGGCCGGCGGCGGCTTCCTTCTCGATCACCTGCTCACGGCGGCGGGCCGCGTCACCTTCACCCCGTCGCTGCTGCTTCCGGTGCTGCTCCTGCTGATCGCCCTGGCCTCGCTGGGCGTCGCCTGGCCGGTACGTCGCAGCGTGCGTTCGGGCATCCGCATCGACCCGTTCCGTGCGCTCAGAGCGGCGACGCTCGCCCGCGCCTCGAGTCTGCTCGGAGCCATCATGGCGGGCTTCGGGGCGGGGCTGCTGGCGTTCCTCCTCTCGCGGCCGGTCGATCCACAGGTAGGGTCGACTGTGGCCATGCTGGCCCTCATCGGTAGTGCGATCGTC
>JAQZBG010000036.1 GCA_029239165.1 Microbacterium sp.
GCACGCGAAGACATCGTCGAGAGGTTCCTCCTCACGGCGGCCGCGATCGGCACGCTCTACAAAGCGAACGCCTCGATCTCCGGTGCCGAGGTCGGCTGCCAGGGCGAGGTCGGGTCTGCGTCGTCGATGGCCGCGGCGGGGTTGGCCGAGATCCTCGGCGGCACCCCACGTCAGGTGGAGAATGCCGCCGAGATCGCCATGGAACACAACCTCGGACTCACCTGCGATCCGATCGGAGGGCTCGTGCAGGTTCCCTGCATCGAGCGCAATGCGATCGCCGCGTCGAAAGCCATCAATGCCGCGCGGATGGCGCTCTGGGGCGACGGTGAGCACCGCGTCTCACTCGACCAGGTGATCGCGACGATGCGTGATACGGGCGCAGATATGAGCGACAAGTACAAGGAGACGGCGCAGGGCGGCCTCGCCGTCAACGTCGTCGAGTGCTGAAACGGAGGTGCGGAGGACGCAGCGACAGCCGGCGTCAGGCCTTCGCTTGGTCGATCGGCACGGCGTTGAGGAAAGCGGTGATCGCCGAGGCCGCCCGGGCGGGATGCTCGTTCTCCCACGAGTGTCCGCAGCCCGCGAGCAGCAACGCATCCGCACGGCGGATCTCGCCCACCATCGACAGTGCGTCGGCGACCGGCACCGCAGCGTCTTCCCGGCCGTGTACGACCAGAGTTTCCGCCGCTATCTGCCCGAGCCGACCACGCGTATCGAAAGCCAGGGTCGCGCCGAAACGTCGCATCAGCCCATCGCTGCGCTCCGGTCGCCTCGAAGAGTCTCCGACTGCCACGGCAGACGCTGCGGCGGGTGCCATTCGCGCCAGGACGGCCCTGGCGCGCTCCTCATCACCGCGTTCGAGCGCAGAGAGAAGCTCCGCCACAGGCCCGGCGACCCGCTCGGTGCGGAACGGGGCTTGCGACGTGGCGCCGAGCACCAGACCATCCAGGAGGTCGGCATGACGCAGGGCGAAGGCCTGAGCCACCATTCCCCCGAACGACGTTCCCAGGACGTGTGCCCGCGCGAAGCCGAGCGCCTCGATCAGTGCCGCGAGATCGTCGGCCAGGTCGTCGGTCGTGTAGACCGACGGCTCGAATGCCGTGTTCCCGCGATCGCGCTGATCGTACGTGACCACCGTGAATGACGCCTGCAGGTGCACGCGAAGACGGTCGAACAGCTCCTGCCCGATCTGAAGCCCGTGCAGGAGGATGAGCGGAGGCCCGGCGCCCTCGGCGCGGAACGAGGTGACTCCCATCCCGGTGCGGACGAGAGATGCCGCCGCCTCCGCCATCCGTGTCACCAGACCTTGCGCTCGCGCGCGTCGGCGACCAGCTCGGGGTCCGGAATGAGCATCTTGGCCGCGACGGTGGCAAGCGACTGCTGCGAGAAGTGGAAACCGAAGTCCTCGGTCACCAGCTTGCGCCACGGCCGGTTGATGATGTTGTGCGTCGACCACCGTGCGAACCGCGGCCGCTTCATGATGTCGCGCGCGAGCTGCCATGCCTTCGGCACGAGTTCCTCGCGCGGCAGCACGTCGCTGACCAGACCGTACTCCAGCGCCTTCCTGGCGGGGATGCTCGTTCCACCGTAGATGGCATAGGCGGCGCGCTTGGTGCCCATCAGATGTTGCAGGGCGAGGGCGAGGCCGTCGCCGGGCGCCGTCCCCACCATGAAGTGGGGATCCATGAAGTCCGCGTCCTCGGCGGCAAGGGTCACGTCGCACATCAGCGCGAACTCGGTGTGGATCCCCGGACCGTTCACCGCAGCGATGGTCGGGATGTCGATGTTGTTGACGAAGTTCTCGATCAGCTTCCAGGCGTCGATCGTCTGCTGGAAGATGTAGTCCGGCGTCTCCTCGACCAGCGGCTTGGGCCAGGTCTGCCGCGGATCTCCCTGGAACCAGGTCTCGCCGGTTCCCGTGATGATCAGCACATGATTCTCGGGGTCGTTGCCGACGTCCTGCCACACCCGATTCCATGCGTTGTGCGCGGCCCAGTTGTGCACGTAGGGGCCACCATCGGTGTGCAGCCGCAGTTCGAGGATGCCGTCCTCCCGGCGCATCTCGAAGAAGTCGGAATAGCGCTTCGAATACTCCTCCAACGGGGTGGGGGCGACGTGTCCGTCCCATCCGAAGCTCGAGGTGTCAACCATGGTGAGTCCCTTCGTCGGAGCGAGCCATCCCCGCTCTTTAACGAGACACTTTATCTCTGTAAGCGCGAGCGAAGGCGGTCTTTTCCACGCGACGCAGGGAACGTCCGCGACAGCGTCTGCGGGCGAAGATTCAGAGACTCATTCGGCGCCTGTGCGCAACAATCCGGCGACGACGAGTTCGACGATCACACGGGCATCGGCGAGGACGAACGGCTGCTCCCGGCGCAGCACGAACCATTGCACGGGGCCGATGAGCATCATGTTGACGAAGGGGGCCTTCACTTCGGGAAGCTGCCCGGCCTCAGCCGCCCGGTCGAGACGCCGTTGCAGATCCTCGGTGCGACGATCCAGCAACTCCAATCCCACACGGTGAAGCCCGTCGTCTTCACCGGCGCGGCGCAGGAGGATCTGAAGCACCGCACGGCCGGCGGGCGAAGCGGACGCTTCGGCGAACGCATACAGAAAGGCCGTCAGATCACGGACGATGTCACCGGTGTCGTCGATCGAGACCGATGTCTCCGCAAAGCGCGCGAGCACGTCGCGGAACAGGTCATCGCGGTTCGGCCATCGCCGGTAGACCGTCGCACGACCGACCTGGGCGCGGGTGGCGAGTTCTTCGTACTGCAGACCCTCGATCCCCTTCTCGGCGATGATCTCCAGCGCCGCCGCCCACAGCCGCTCCGTCACGAGGCGCGTACGACCGCCAGGGCGACGCGCGCGCGAGGCATCAACCGTCATGAGTCAGCTCCTTCCCCGACGCCATTCGGGTCCACCGCGGGCCGCAGCCGCTGAGCGACCTCAGCCGATGTTAGCCGTTTCATTCGCGTTCGGCTCCCGACATGACTTTTGCTTCGAGGGACCATCGCTCCGCGCTCGTTTCCTGCATGATCGACTGCCGGCAACATGGCACTCCCACAATGTCCAGAACATCCGGCGACGACGCGTCGCACCGACTTCTGGAGTGAGCCATGACACAGACCCCCTCTCGCTCGACCCGTCCCGCGGGCCGAGACCACGACGGATGGCGCGGACGCCTCGTCTGGTGGGTGGCGATCCTCATCGTCGCGAACACCCTCGTCGACACCGTCATCGTCGCCCCCTTGCTCGTACTGCCGCAGATGGCCGAATACTTCGGCACGGACCAGAGCGCCTGGCTCAACGCCAGCGCGGTCCTGGCCGGGGCGGTCTGGGCGCCGTTGTTGGGCAAGAGCGCTGACATCTACGGCAAGCGCCGCGTCCTCGTCGTCGCTCTGCTCGCCGGCGGTGTCGGCGCGCTCATCTGCCTCGTCGCGCCCAACATGGGCATCTTCCTCCTCGGCCGCGTCATCCAAGGAACAGCCGTGGGCTCGGTCTTCATCACCGTCGTCTACATCCGACAGATCTTCCCCGCGAGCGTGGGGATGACCTCGGTCGGTATCGTCACCTCGGGTTCGGCGATCCTCGGAATCGCGTCCCCCTTCCTCTTCGCAGCGGTCGTCGAGGCGTTCGACTTCCGTGCGGTTTTCGTGGTGTCCGCCGCGCTCGCCTTCCTCGCGGCGATCACGGTGCGCTTCTTCCTCCCGGAGTCCCCCGTTCACGCCCGCAGCCGACTCGACGTCACCGGTGCTCTGCTCCTGGGGCTCGGACTGGCAGGAGTGCTCGCCTACATCAGCCTCGCACCGACCGCGGGATGGACGAGTATCGGAATGCTGGGCACTCTCCTGGCCGGGATCGCGCTCCTGGCGGCATGGATCTTCTCCGCGCTGCGCACCTCCGAACCCGTCGTCGATCTGCGCAGACTCACCCGGCCGCTGGTGGCGACCCTGCTGGTCGTCGTTCTCGGCACCGGCGCCTACCAAGCACTTCTGCAACTCATCGGCATCATCGGCCAGACGCCGCTCGAGGCCGGTCTGGGGTACGGCCTCGCGGGCGAATCCAACTCGCTCGGTCTCATGTTCGCGCTGCCGGCGCTCGGCGCCGCGACAGGAGGTGTCGTCGCCGGCTGGCTCGGAGGCCGCATCGGTCCTGCTCGCACCCTGGCCGGGGGTGCGCTCATCGGCGTCGTGTCCGGAGTCGGCCTCCTCCTGTCGACGGGGTCCTTCCTCCCCGCTGCGATCTGCGCCGGCTTCCTCGGGCTGACCGCAGGGGCGCTGGTCACCTCCGGCTTCAACCTCGCGACGACACTCGTGAACGAAGAGAGGCAGGGCGTGGTCGCCTCTCTCGTCCAGGTGATGCTCGGGGTCGGCTCCGTCGTGATGAACATCGTCGGAGGAAGCATCCTGAGTGCCACCACGTCATCCGCGAATCCGTCGCCATCGGCAGCGGGCGTGACCCTCTACATCGTCGTGATGCTGGCCGCCTTCGCCGTCGCTACCGCGGTTGCCGTGGGGATCGCGACCCGCACACCCCGTGCGGCCGCGGCAGACGGTGCGCACTGAGTCTGCCGAGGCCCGATCACCGCGGGTCAGGAGGTGGCGAGGAGCTCCGTCATCCGGGCGTAGAAGACGGCGGGGTCTCCCGCGAGCGATGCCTTCACCATCGCGGACCAGTCGTCGACGATCACCTCGATCGAACCGGCGGCGAGGCCGTCGAGCGATCGGCGGGCCACATCGCGGGGATCGATCTTGGGCCCGTCGTAGTCGACCATCAGATCGGTGTCCGCAGCACCGAGGTGGACGCCCTGCACGAGTGTCCCCTGATCGGAAAGCTCCAGCCGGACCCCGTTGGTCATGTTCCACGCCGCAGCTTTCGCGGCGGCGTACCCTCCCGCGCCAGGAGAGGAGAACCACGACAACGCGGACAGCACGTTCACGATCGCGCCGCCGCCGTTCGCGGAGAGGACCGGAGCGAACTCTCGGACGACATCGAGTGTGCCCCAGAAATGAGTGTCCATCTCACGACGCAACTCCGCCGGATCGCCGGAGACGAGAGCCGCTCCCGTGGATATCCCGGCGTTGTTCACGACGATGGTCGCATCCTGGGCGACTGCGGCGGCCGCGACGATGGAGTCGTGGTCGAGCAGGTCGAGCCTCAGCGGCACCACGCGCGGATCATCGAATTCGAGGGTGTCAGGGCGGCGGGCGGTCGCGTACACCGTCCGCGCTCCGCGATCGAGCAGTTCGAGGACGAACTGGCGTCCGATCCCGCGGTTCGCTCCGGTGACGAGGACGATCTGGTCGGTGATGTTCATCAGTTCCTGACTCTCCTGGTTTCTGCGTTCTCGGGCCCGATCGGGCCGGCGGGTCCTACGCTAGAACTTGACGTTGACGTCAAGGTCAAGTGCAACGCGCGCAGAAAAGGAGGACGGATGCGGATCGGCCAGGTGGCGCACGAGGCGGGAGTCAGCACGAGAGCCCTTCGCTATTACGAGGAGCAGGGGCTGCTCTCGTCCGAGCGGACGCCGAGCGGGCAGCGGGAGTACCCCGTGTCTGCCGTGGAACGCGTGCGTCTTCTTCAGCAGTTCTTCACCGCCGGAGTGCCGAGTCGCACGATCGTGCAGCTGCTGCCGTGCGTCGACACCGGCCACGGGTCGCCGGAGTCCTTCGCCTTGCTGGCCGCGGAACGCGATCGCATCACCGAGGCCATCGAGGGCCTCACCGCCGCCCGCGATGCCCTCGACCGCATCGTCGATATCGCCCACCACCCCACTGCGGAACACTGCCCAGCGCTTCGCTCGTCCTCACGAGAAGACCCTGTCCTGGGCACGACGTGAAGGTGATGTCCGATCGCGGAGCGCGGGGGCCCGTGCAGATCGCATGGGCATCGGTTTCGCTCTCCCCCACCGGCCTCCCCACCGCCCTCGAGGCCGAGATGCGGCGGCTCGGCGATGCCGCGCTGCGTCGATACCGGAGCCTCGATGCCGATGCAGGACGACGCTTCGCCGTCGGCCGCCTGCTTCTCGCCGAGCTCATTCCCGCGCTGGGCACGGATGCTGCCACGATCGAGAGCCGCTGCGATCACTGCGGCGGGGGCGACCATGGCCGCCCCCGCGTGATGGGCGCGCCGTACGAGATCAGCGTGAGCTACGCGGGCGAGATGGTGGTCGCCGCGGCTGTGCGACTGGAAGCGGCATCGGCGCTCGGGATCGACATCGAGGCGAGTTCGACGGACATCGACGTTCCGCTCACCGAACTGGCAGATCTGTTCTCGCCGCGCACGGCGCCGAGTCTGCGGTCGTGGACCGAGATCGAGGCTGTCGTTAAGGCCGACGGTCGAGGGATGCGCGTCTCCCCCGCAGACGTCTCGTTCGGAGGGCCATCGGCGGTGCTGCTCCCCGGTGGTCGAGCCGCTGGAGTGCCGGGGAATCCCGGCGGCTTCGAGGTGGCCTCCGCGCCGGGCCCCGCGGGCCACGTCGTGAGCGTCGCCCTCGCGCCGGCATCCACTCCCGGTTGAGTCCGCGCCGTACGCCCGGTCACGCTCCCGCGACAGGGAACGCCGGCAGAGCCGGCTCGTGCACCCATGCGTGCAGAAGCCCGGCCAGTGGGAGCGCGGCGACCTCTTCCGCCAGTGCGACGAAGTCCGCCGTCGTGGCCGTCGACCAACGGAAGCGCCCCGTCCACTCGTGAAGCACGCGGAAGAAGCGCTCGTCGCCCACCGCCACACGAACGGCATGCAGAGCGAGCGCGCCGCGCTTGTAGATCCGATCGTCGAACATCAGATCGGGGCCGGGCTCGTCGATCACGATGTCCTGTGCGAGCAGGGCCAGTCGTCCGTGATGGGCGAGCGCCTTCTCATGGGCACTCGGCCCTCCCGAGCGCTCGGACCAGATCCACTCGGCGTAGCAGGCGAATCCCTCGTTCAACCAGATATCGCGCCAGGACGAGAGTCCGACACTGTTCCCGAACCACTGGTGGGCGAGTTCGTGGGCGACGAGACGCTCCGATCCCCCGGCGCCGTCTGCATGGTTCGATCCGAAGATCCCCACTCCCTGCGCTTCGAGAGGGATCTCGAGTTCGTCCTCCGTCACCACCACCCGGTAGTCCGGCAGCGGGTAGGGGCCGAATGCCTCCTCGAACACGGTCATCATCGCCGGCAGATCCGCGAAGTCCGCCTGCACCCGAGACTCCAATGCGCGCGGGTAGTGGAGCTCGCCCTGGACTCCCCCGAGCGAGACCGGCCTCGAGACGTACCGTCCGATCTGCACGGTCGCGAGATAGGTGGGCGTCGGGACGTCCCGCCGGAACGTCCAGGTCGTCTTGCCGCCTCGGGTGGACGACGACGACGCTCCGCCCGCGACGACCGTGTAGGCGGATTCTGTGGTGAAGGTCAACGCGTAGGTCGCCTTGTCAGACGGCAGATCGTTGCACGGGAACCAGGTCGGGGCGCCGGTCGGCTGCGAGGCGACGATCACACCGTCTTCGAGTTCCTCCCAGCCGATCGTTCCCCATCGAGATCTGCGCGGCCGCGGCGCGCCCGCGTAGGCGATCGTCACCGAGAACGGATCGCCGGGAGCGAGTGCCTGTGGAAGCGAGATCCGGAGCTTGCGATCGCTCTGACGGAAGTCGGCCGCTGCGGTACCGAGGCGCACACGAGACGCCCGCAGCCCGGTGAGGTCGAGGGACAGCGCTCGGGTCGTTGCGACGGCATGCCCGTGCAGGACGGCGGTTCCGCTCAGGCGATTGGTGGAGACCTTGTAGTCGAGGGTGAGGTCGTAGTGGTCGATGCGGAGGTTCTCATCGCCGCTCTGGGGGGTGTACGGATCGCCGGTCATGCGTCGGCCGACTGGTAGGCGCGGACCTTGACCGCCCTCCAGGGGCCGATCGGGTTGCCGCTCCACCGGCTCCCCTCGGGCACCGATTCCCCGCGCATCACGAGGGATGCCGGGCCCACCGTCGCGTTCGCGCCGATCGATGCCGCAGGGAGGATCACGCTGTGCGGGCCCAGGGTTGCGCCGTCTTCGAGGCGCACTGTGTCGGTGCTCATCACTCGATCATGGAACAGATGCGTCTGAACCACACATCCGCGGTTGACCGTGGCGCCGTCGCCGAGCGTCACGAGGTCGGGTTCCGGCAGCCAATAGCTGTCGGTCCAGACGCCGTGGCCGATCTTCGCGCCGAGGGAACGCAGCCAGATCGCCAGCGCCGGTGTGCCGGCGGCAGCGTTGGCGAACCAGGGCGCAGCGACCATCTCGGTGAATGCATCGGAGACCTCGGTCCGCCAGACGAAGCTCGACCACAGGGGGTGCTCGCCTGCCCGGATGCGGCCGACGAAGATCCACTTCGCCGCAGTGCTGATGGCTGCCGCGACGCCACCCGCGACCACGATGACCGCTCCGGAGAGCACGACGGCGATCGCGAGTCCCCAGGCGTCGATCATCGTCGCGAGGACGAGGAGCACGGCCAGCCCGAGAGCGCAACTGATCACGACCGGGATGATGCGGCACAGCTCCCACAGCGCGCGAGCCACGCGCAGCCCAGGGCGGGGCTGGAACGTGCGCTCGAGATCGGCGTCGTTGACGACTCTGCGCAGTCTCATCGCGGGCGACCCCAACCAGGAGGATCCCGGCTTGGACTTCTCGGGAGCGACGGACAGCACCGCCACGAGGCCGTCTCGCGGCACTCGGTGGCCCGGCCCCGCCATGCCCGAGTTCCCGAGGAACGCGCGCTTGCCGATCCGCGCCTGATCGATGCGCATCCAGCCGCCCTGGAGCTCGTAGCCCGCGACCATGGTGTCGTCCGCCAGGAACGCGCCGTCGTCGATCGTGGTCATCGAGGGGATCAGCAGCACGGTGGATGCCTCGACGTCCCGGCCGACGTTGGCGCCCAGCATCCGCAGCCAGATCGGCGTGAACAGGCTCGAGTAGATCGGGAACAGGATCGTCCGTGCCGAGTCGAGCAGCCTCTCGGTCGTCCACGCCTGCCAGGCGATTCGACCGCGCACAGGGTGGATGCCTTCCACCAGTCCGATGGCGAGGAGTCTCGTGAACACGAGGACGGCTGCGGCCAGGGTGACCCCGGCCGCGAGCGTCGCAGGAACGAGCCAGGCGATGACGGCGGGCACAGCGGCCAGCACCGAATCGGCTCCCCGGATTCCCTGCGCGATCACGAGCGCACCCACCGCGTACGCGACGAAGGGCAGTAGTCCGAGGCCTGCCGAGGAGAGGCCGTAGATCCACAGCCAACGACGTGGAGCAGGGGGACGTTCGGGAGCCAGCGGGCTGGAGACGCCGCCCACGCGCGCGGCGGGTGAACCCGCCCAGCGTTGCCCCGCGCGCACCCGGCCGAACACCGCTGATCCCGGTGCGACCTCGGCGTTCCTGCCGATCTTGGCGCCCGGTGCGAGAGTGCTGCGGGCACCGATGGTCGCACCGGCTCCGATGCGGATGCCGCCGATCCGCACGGTGTCTCCGTCGATCCAATACCCGGAGAGGTCGACTTCGGGCTCGATCGCTGCGCCATCGGCGATCTCGAGCATCCCGGTGACCGGAGGGAGAGCATGCAGGTCGACGTTCGGCCCGATTTTCGCGCCGAGGGCCCGCGCGTAGTAGGTGACCCACGGGGCACCGGCGAGGCCGACGGGATCGATCTGGTGGGCGATCTGCTCGGCGAGCCAGAGGCGCAGGTGCACGCCCCCGCCGCGCGGATGATCGCCCGCGCGCACGCCGTGCAGCAGAACTCTCGCGAATCCGGCGGAGAGCGCCATGCGACCGAGCGGCGTCACGAAGACGAGCAGCCCTATGAGAATCACCCATCCCGGCACATCGGGCAGGAACTCGAACCCGGGGACCAGCTGGAGGAGCCAGCTCGCCGTGAGCAGCCAGAGCGTCCACCGCAGCCCGGTCAGGATGAACAGGGGCACGCTGGCGATCGTCTGCACCCACTGCATCGCCCTCGGGGTGGGATGCGCGGTGCTGAAGTTCTGCGCGTCACCGCCCTCTGTCGCATCCTCTTCGATGGCATCCGCCATCTGCCGAAGGCGCGGCAGGTCATACACGTCGGCCATCGTGAATTCCGGCGCTCTGACGCGGATCCGCGACACGAGCTGGGCTGCGGCGAGGGAGCCGCCACCGAGCTGGAAGAAGTCGGCCTTCTCATCCACGGGACGGATCCCGAGCACGGCGACCCACTGCTCGGCGAGCCACGCAGCCGTCCCCGACAGCGAGGAGTCCGACGCGTCGGTGTCGACCAGCGGCCAAGGGAGCGCGGCTTTGTCGACCTTGCCCGAGGTGCGCACCGGCAGATCGTCGACGACCGCGAGCAGCGGGATCAGCGGAGCGGGAAGAGTGCCCGCCAGCTCCGCTCGAGCGGTCTGGCGGTCGAAGCCCGCGCCGGGAACGACATAGCCCACGAGCAGCGGGACCCCGGCCTCGGAACGTTGGACGACCACGGTGGCCGCGGAGACGGCCGTCAGGGCCTGCAGCGCTGCTTCGACCTCACCCAGTTCGATCCGTCGTCCGCCGACCTTCACCTGGTCGTCGGCACGCCCCTGGAAAAGCAGGCCCGCCGGATCGGCGCGGACCAGATCGCCGGAGCGGTAGGCGCGGTCCCATCCGAGGGACGCCATCGGCGCGTACTTCTCGGCATCCTTGGCCGGATCGAGGTAGCGGGCGAGTCCGACACCGCCGATGATGAGTTCGCCGACTTCGCCGTCGGCGACCGGAAGACCGTCGCTTCCAACGACGGCCAGGCTCCAGCCGTCCAGCGGAAGGCCGATCCGGACAGGACCCTCGCCGTCCAGCAAGGCGGCGCACGCGACGACCGTCGCCTCGGTCGGTCCGTACGTGTTCCAGAGTTCGCGACCGTCGGCGACCAGTCGGGAGACGAGCTCCGGTGGGCACGCCTCTCCCCCGAAGATCAGGAGGCGCACGTTCTCGATCGCATCCTGCGGCCAGAGCGCGGCGAGCGTCGGGACCGTCGACACGACGGTGATGCCATGGCCGAGAAGCCACGGCCCCAGGTCCTCGCCCGAGCGCACCAGCGCCCGCGGAGCCGGGACGAGGCATGCGCCATGCCGCCAGGCGAGCCACATCTCCTCGCAGGACGCGTCGAACGCCACGGAGAGGCCGGCCAGCACGCGGTCGCCGGGGCCGAGCGGCGAGTCCTGCAGGAAGAGACGCGCCTCCGCATCGACGAAGGCCGCGGCGGAGCGATGCGTGACCGCGACGCCCTTGGGCACACCCGTCGAGCCGGAGGTGAAGATGATCCACGCGTCCTGGTCGACGGTCGGCGGAGGCGTCGCCGGAAGAGTGCTCGTGCTGGGGTGCGGCGCATCGCCGCGGAAGAGTCGTCCGCTCGCCGCCGGCCGCACTTCCGCGTCACGCGGTTCATAGCGGCCGGCGCCGGTGATCACGCCGGCGACCGCGGCTTCACGGAACACCAGATCCGCGCGCTCCTGCGGGTCATCCGCGTCGACCGGCACGTAGGCGGCGCCGGCCGCCAGGATGCCGAGGATCGACACGTAGAGCTCCCGATCGCCCGACGGCATGCGGACGCCGACCCGATCACCCGCTCGCACCCCGAGCGCGTGCAGTCGCGCAGCCGTCTGCCGGACGAGCGCCATCAGCTCGGCGTAGCTCAGCGCTCCTGCCGCATCCTCCAGAGCCGAAGCCTGCGGATACTCCGTCGCCGACGCCTGGAGGATGTCGATCAGCGTTCGCGGTTCGGTCGCAGCCTTCGAGCGGTCGAGATACTCCTGCACGACGGTCAAACGGAGAGCAGATCGAGTAGCTGCGCCTTGGTGAGTCTCGTGTATCCCGAAAGTCCGCGTTCCCGGGCCTGCGCGCGCAGCTGGACCACCGTGAGCGTCGAGAGGTCGGCCGACGATCCGGCGGTCTGCGAGCGGGTGCGCACTGGCGTGGCTCGCTTCGTGGCCGGCTTCGTGGCCCGCTTCGCGGTCGGGATCACAGCGGGGCTCACGTCCGGGATGGCGGCACCCACCGGCGCCGGAACGGGAGTCTGCTCCCGCTCGGGCCTCGGCGCCTCCTTCGCATCCTTCTCGGCCGTCTTCGCGGCAGCCTTCTTGGCAGCCTTCGCCGCCTTCTCGGAGGCTTGCTTCGCGGCATCCGCTTCGGCCGCGAGCCGCTTCTCGATCTTGCCGGCAGCCTTCTCGAGGCGGCCGATCGCGGCGACCGCCTTCTTCTCGACCTTGCGCGGGCTGCGCTCCACCTTCTTCTTCTTCGCACCGGCGACGTCCTTCGCCTCAGCGGCGAGATCGCGGAGCTTCTTCGCGTCCTTCTTCGGCAGCGTTCTGCTCAGGCGCTTCGCGTCCTTCGCGGCTTCCGCTGCGGCATCCAGGGCTGCGTGGGCCGACTTCACGGCCTTCTTCGTCTTCGCCATCGTGACTCTCTCCACTCCACCGGCGCGCCGAGGGGGACGGCGCGCTGCCTGCGGCGCACAGCGTACCGCGTCAACAAGAACAGTTGGAGAACTCCGCGAGCGACAGCCACGAGGCGGCGTAACATCGCGATCGTGGCAACCAACATCGACTCGAAGGAAATCGTGAAGCAGGTCACCGACCGCATCGCGGAGAGCTATCCCGACGTGGACCGCGAGCACATCTCCTCGCTGGCAACCGAAGAACTCGACAAGATCTCGAGCGCCAGGGTCACCGACTACTTCACCGTGCTCACCGAGCGCGCGGTGCGGAGCCGGCTGAAGGACTGAGCAGGTCGCGACCCGCAGCACTCTCCCTCAGGATCTCATTCGGCTCCCGGGGTTTTCACCCCGGCCCGTCGCTCGCCGCGGCGAGCAGCGGAACCACGACATCGCTGAGGGGTGTCCGGATGCCGTGCCTTCGCCCGAGTCTCGAGATGACGCCGTTACGGATGTCCCACTCGAGGGGTCGACGAGCTTCGCGATCCGTGAGGATCGACGTTCCCATGTCCGCCGGGAAGCCCTGGAACGCGCTGACGATCTCGCGCGGCACCTCGTCGCTCAGGGCGGCACCCTCCGCCCGGGCGACAGCCAGACACTCGAGCGCATATGCCAGAGCCAGTTCGGCGATGTCGTCGCGGGCGAACATACCCGCCCGACGGCCTGTGAGGACCATGAGCCCCGCCACGGCGTTCTGCAGCAGCTTGCGCCAGGCGACCGTCGTGAAGTCGGCCGCCAGCTCGACCGCGCATGAGCTTCCGCGCAGTGCCGCCTGCACCACGCGGGCCGGGTCGACGTCAGGCAGGGTCAGGCGCGCATCGCCCCGCAACCACACGGATCCGTCAGGTTGCGGCTGTGCGGGGAACCAGACGACGGCCGGCACCACAGGCGAGCCCGGAACGTGGGGCGCCACCGCCGCCGCTTGCTCGACGCCGTTCTGCAGCACGCACACCACGGTGTCCGGGCGACACAGTGCGGCGAGCCACGGTGCCGCCGCATCGGTCTGCGTCGCTTTGACGGCGAGGAACACGAGGTCGACGGTTCCGACCTGCGCCGGGTCGGTCTGCACCGGCCCTGGCACGGTGACGATGTCATCACCGTGCCGCAGCTCCAACTGATCGCGGGCAGAGCGGCCGCAGAGCAGCGGAGTCCGTCCTGCCTGATGCAGCGCCGCCGCCACGGTGGTGCCGATCGCCCCCGGGCCGACCACGGCGATGAGC
>JAQZBG010000037.1 GCA_029239165.1 Microbacterium sp.
GAGCACCACCGCACGCGCCCAGAAGGCGCCTGACACTCGCGGGCCGGTCCGGAAGCTGCTGACCTCGTTCGGCTTCCAGATCCTCGCAGCCCTCGTCCTGGGCATCGCCGCCGGTCTGATCGGCCGTCAGCTCGGAGCCACGGCAGAGAACCCGAACGGCCTGTCGGCCACCCTCGACACGATCGGCAACTCGTACGTCACGCTGCTGCGCGCAGCCGTGGTCCCTCTGATCTTCACGGCCATCGTCGCCAGCATCTCGAACCTGCGCCGCGTGCAGAACGCCGCACGCCTGGCCGGCCAGACCATCCTGTGGTTCGCGATCACCGCGTTCATCGCGGTCATCATCGGCATCGTCCTCGGCCTCGTCATCCAGCCCGGCAACCGTGCCGGCGAGGGCCTCGAGACCGGTGAGCCCTACACCGTGGGCACCTGGTGGAACTTCCTGCTGGGCCTGATCCCGCAGAACTTCCTCGGCCTGACGGTCAACACCTCTCCCGGCGCGGTCGAGGGCACGTTCTCGTCGAGTGTGGGCTTCAACATCCTCCAGGTCATCGTGGTCGCGGCCGTCATCGGCATCGCGGCGCTCAAGGCCGGCAAGAAGGCGGAGCCCTTCCTCATCTTCACCGAGTCGCTGCTGAAGGTCATCCAGCGTGTGCTGTGGTGGATCATCCGCATCGCCCCGGTCGGCACGTTCGGCCTCATCGGCTCGGCCGTGATCAAGTACGGCTGGGAGAAGCTGGCCTCCCTGGGCTGGTTCGCCGCCGCCGTGTACATCGGCCTCGCGCTGGTGCTGTTCGTCGTGTACCCGATCCTGGTGCGCACCCACGGCCTGTCGATCAAGCAGTACTTCTCGGGCGTGTGGCCCGCCGTGCAGCTGGCCTTCGTCAGCCGCTCCTCGATCGGCACGCTGCCCCTCACGGAGCGCGTGACCGAGCGCAACCTCGGCGTCCCCCGCTCCTACGCCTCGTTCGCCGTGCCGCTCGGCGCGACCACCAAGATGGACGGCTGCGCCGCGATCTACCCGGCCATCGCCGCGATCTTCGTCGCCCAGTTCTTCGGCATCGAGCTGAACTTCGTGCAGTACCTGCTGATCGTGATCGTCTCGGTCGTCGGGTCTGCCGCCACCGCGGGCACCACCGGCGCGGTCGTCATGCTCACGCTGACGCTCTCGACCCTGGGCCTGCCGCTCGAGGGCGTCGGTCTGCTCCTCGCGATCGACCCGATCCTCGACATGGGCCGCACCGCGGTCAACGTCGCAGGGCAGGCACTGATCCCGACGATCGTGGCCAAGCGCGAAGGCATCCTGAACGAGGAGCTCTACAACGCTCCCCGTGAGGGCCTGCCCTTCGCCGACGACTCCGGTGACGACGAGGATGCTCCCGAGGCGGATATCGCCTCGGACAAGGAGCCCGTCGGCGCCCGCTGACCCGTCCCGCCACGCACAGAGCGCCTCGTCCCTCCTGGGGCGAGGCGCTCTGGCGTTCCGGTGTCAGGCCCGGTCAGGCTGACGGGTGGCACCGCGGGTGTCGAGCGCGAGCTCCTCGGCATCCATCGCGGCGATGAGCTCGCGCATCACCTCTTCGTCGAGGTTGCCCGCGTCGCGCTCGGCGAGGAGGATCTCGCGCCGCACCTGCAGCCACCCCTTCGTCAGACCCACCAGGTCGTCGTAGGACGGCCGGCTCGCGGCATCCTCCACCTTCTGCGCCTCGTCGGTGTCCTTCTCGACACGGGTCATGCGCTTCGTGAACGCGTCGAACACGCTCAGGTCGACCTCGCCGTACTTCGCCTCCCACTCGACGCGCTTACCGGCGAGGAACTCCTTCCCGGCCTCGCGACTCTTCGCCCTGACCTCGGCGAGCGCCTCCTCGTCTTCCTGCTCATCGGCGTCGCTGGCGATCCCGAGGCTCCGGATGAGGAGCGGCAGGGTGAGCCCCTGCAGCAGCAGCGTGCCGACCGTGACGATGAACGCGACCACGACGATGGCGTGCGAGGCTTCGGTGTCGAGCGTCGCGAGGTCGGCGGCGGCCACCGCGATCGCGAGAGTGACCACGCCGCGCATACCCGCCCAGGAGATGACGGCACTGTCCTTCCAGGTGAGCTTGAGCCCCGCCATCCGGTCGCGCACGATCTGGCTGCGCAGCTCGTCGGCGGTGTAGTCCCCCCAGCGTCGGGACTTGCGGTGCCGCTTCTCGAACTCGCCGCTCTGCACACCGCGGTCCCAGCGTTCGAGCTTCCGGCGGTCCTGGAAGTTCGCCCAGGCGCTCGTCGGATAGATGTAGAGCGGCCGCACGATCAGGACGACCAGCAGCACGGCACCGGAGAGCAGCAGGATGTGCCCGACCGATTCGCTGCCGAGATCGCTGAGCACGCGCGGGAACTGCAGCCCGATGTAGGCGAACACGAAGCTCTCCAACAGCAGGTCGGCCGAGAGCCAGAGCGGCTTCTCCTGCTGACGCGTCGTGTAGTCGGTGCGCGGGGAGTTGTACCCGACGTAGAGGCCCATCGCGACGACGGCCAGGACTCCGGAGCCCTGCAGATGCTCGGCGATCGCGTAGGCCCCGAACGGTGCGAGGAGACCGAACGTGCCGATCACGACCGCATCGCTGATGCGCATGCGCAGCTGATGCAGGACGATCCCGAATACGAGACCGATGCCGACCCCGACCGCGACCGCGAGCAGGAACTGCCCGATACCACCCCAGACCGAGACGGTCGCCCCGGCCAGGATCGCCGCGAACACCCGGTACAGCGTGAGCGAGGTGGCGTCGTTGATGAGGCTCTCCCCCGAGAGCACGGTCATGATCCGGCGCGGCAGACCGAGTCGGCGGCCGATCGCCGCGGCGGACACGGCGTCCGGCGGGGCGACGATCGCCCCGAGCAGCAACGCGCCGGGGAGGGTGAGCGCGGGGAAGATCCACCAGGCGACGAAACCGACGGCGAGGGCCGTGATCAGCACGAGCCAGATCCCGAGCCGCCGGATCTGCGGCAGGCTGCGCTTGAAGCCGACGAACGACACATCCAGCGCGGCCGAGTACAGCAGCGGCGGCAGCACGAGGCTGAGGAGCAGATGCCCGTCGATGTCGAGCTCCGGGACGAAGGGGAGGAAGGAGACGGCGAGCGCCACGACCGTCACCAGCAGCGGCGCCGGCCACCCGCGTGAGCGCGCGAACGCCGCCACCGCGACCGAGCCGACGAGGACGTAGAAGATACCCGCTTCCATGAGGGAAGCGTATCGCCGCCCCGCACAGCCGCTCGTGGATCAGACGCGGCGCGAGGCGGGCCCTTCCTGGTTCGAGGCGGACGCGGAATCGTCGGCGAGGGACTCACGCAGATCGGCGTTCTCGTCCTGCAGCTCGAGCACCCGGGCGATCCCGACGATGTTGAGCCCGTCGTCGCGGAGCTGCGCCGCGCGCCGCAGCCGATCGATGTCTTCGTCGCTGTACCGCCGGGTGCCGCCTTCGCTGCGCGCCGGCAGGAGCAGTCCCTTGCTCTCGAACAGCCGGAGCGTCGCCTCGGGAAGGTCGACGAGCTGCGCTGCCACGGCGATGCCGTAGAGCGGTGTGCGCGAGTCGCGGTGCGTCATCCGGAAGAGTCCTCAGATCGGGTTGCAAGATCCTGCAAGTTGTTCTATAACAAATCTATAGCACGAGATGCAGATAACCTGCATCCCTCATCGCCCATCCGGGCCGCACGAAAGGAGAAACCCATGGCACTCACCTTCGATCCCTTCAGTCAGCTCGACCGCTTCGCCGCGAGCGTGCTGGACTCCGTTCGCGCACCCCGGCTGATGCCGGTGGATCTCTATCGCGACGGCGACCGGTACGTCCTGCACGCCGACCTTCCGGGCGTCGATCCCGGATCGATCGACGTCGACCTCGACGGCGGCCAGCTGACCATCCGCGCCCAGCGCACGGCCGACAGCCGGGAAGGTGTGCGCTGGCTCGCCCGCGAGCGCGGCGCAGGCTCGTTCCTGCGGCAGTTCTCGCTCGGCGAGGGCGTCGACCTCGACGGCATCAGCGCCTCGTACGACAGCGGCGTGCTCTCGGTGATCATCCCCGTGAGCGAACGCGCCAAGCCGCGCAAGATCACCGTGGAGTCGACCGAGCAGCGCCAGGCCATCGACGCCTGACCCCCGGGGGCGGCGCCGCGCGCGCCGCCCCCGGGCACCCCGGATTCCGTCACGAAGAGAAAGGAACTCCCATGCCCCTCTCCCCCACCCTCGATCGCTTCCTGGCCGACATGGAGTATCCGGCGACGCGCGACGACCTGCTGCGGGAAGCCACCCGCGACGGCCTCAGCGCCGACGAGCGAGCCGCACTCGCCGCCCTGCCGGAGCAGAGCTACAGCGCCGCCTGGCACATCCGCTACCGACTCGCGCGCCGAACCCTTCAGGAAGCGCTGACCCCCGCCACGCCGCTCGCGGCCTGATCGGGGAATGCCGGAGAGCGGCGACGGGTTGTTCCTCGGGATGAATGACGTCGCCCTCTCCGTCCTCGACCTCGTCCCGGTGCGCACCGGTCAGACCAGTGCCGAGGCCATCGCCGCCTCCCTGTCCCTCGCCGAGATCGCCGACCGGCTCGGCTACCGCCGGTACTGGTTCGCCGAGCACCACAACATGCCGTCGGTGGCATCCACCACTCCCCCGGTGCTGATCGCCGCGGCGGCCACCCGCACCTCCCGCGTGCGCCTGGGCTCCGGCGGCGTCATGCTGCCCAACCACGCTCCGCTCATCGTCGCCGAGCAGTTCGCCGCCCTCGAGGCCATCGCCCCCGGACGCATCGACCTGGGCCTCGGCCGTGCACCCGGCAGCGACCCCGTGATCACTCAGCTGCTGCGCGGCTCGGGCACCACGAGCGACGTCGAGCAGTTCCCCCGCCACGTGCAGGACATCGCCGCACTGCTCTCCGCCGAAGGCGCCGCACTGCGCTTCACCTCGGGTGGCGAGTACACCGTGCGCGCGACACCCGCCGCGACCGGCACCCCCGAGGTGTGGCTGCTCGGCTCGAGCGACTACTCGGCACAGCTGGCCGCCTCGCACGGCCTGCCCTACGTCTTCGCGAATCACTTCTCCGGGCAGGGGCTCGAGCGCGCACTCGACCTGTATCGCACCGGGTACCGTCCGAGCGAGGAGCACCCGGAGCCGCGCACGTTCCTCACGGTCAACGCGGTCGCCGCGCCCACGCAGGAAGAGGCTGAGGCCCGCGCACTGCCGCAGCTGCGGATGATGGCGCGACTGCGCTTGAACCAGCCGCTCGCCGCGCTCGAGACCGTGGAGGAGGCGACCGCGGCCGAGACGAACGCGGCGACCGACGAGGTCGTGCAGGCCGCCCGCTCGCGGTGGTTCGTCGGCACGGGCCAGAGCGTGGCCGCCGAGATCGGCGCCTTCGCCGAGCGGTACGGGGTCGACGAGGTCATGCTGTCTCCGGTCGCGGGCGCCTATGACGCCGAGGCGAAGGACGCTCCGACCGGTCGCGCACAGACGCTGGAGCTCGTCGCCGCCGCACGCTGATCGCGGCAGCGACCTCGCCGAAAAGTTCTCTCATCGCGACATCGCCGATGTGACGAGAATGTAATCGTCCGGAAATCGCTGATGAGCGGACAAGAAATACACGCGCCCTAGGTTCGGAGCATCCTTCCTCTCGAACCCCCAGGAGACGCGATGCCGCAGACGATCGGAAACACCGCAGTAACCGCTCCGGCCACCGTCCTCACGCGGCGCGAAGGGCGCTGGATCGACGGCTGGAACGCCGAGGACCCGGTGTTCTGGCAGGCGCAGGGCCGCACGATCGCACGACGGAACCTGGGCTGGTCGATCTTCGCGGAGTTCCTCGGCTTCATCGTCTGGCAGCTGTGGAGCATCGTCGTCGTGCTGCTGCCGAATGCGGGCTTCACGCTTTCGACCACCGAGTCCTTCTGGTTGATCTCGCTCCCCAGCCTCGTCGGGGCCACCCTGCGCTTCCCGTACACGTTCCTCGTGGCGCGGTTCGGGGGCCGCAACTGGACGATCGCCTCGGTCCTCCTGCTGTTGATCCCGGCCACACTGCTCGGCATCGTGGTGCAGAATCCGGAGACGCCGTTCGGCATCCTGCTCCTCGTCGCGGCGCTCGCCGGATTCGGAGGCGGCAACTTCGCCAGCTCGATGTCGAACATCACCTACTTCTTCCCGCAGAAGGAGAAGGGATGGGCGCTCGGGCTCAACGCCGCCGGCGGCAATCTGGGCACCTCCGTCGCGCAGCTCGCCGTGCCGATCGTCGTCTCGCTCACGGCGGCGCTGACATTCAACCTCTCGCTCGCCGGCTGGATGTGGATCCCGCTGATCCTGCTCGCCGCGTGGGGCGCCTGGCGGTACATGGACAACCTGTCGTCCGCGAAGGCGGACTTCGCCGGGGCGGCCGCCGCGCTGCGCGAACCGCATCTGTGGGTGCTCTCACTGCTGTACATCGGCACCTTCGGGTCGTTCATCGGATTCTCCAGCGTGTTCCCCAAGCTCATCGCCGACGGCTTCCCCGAGTTCTCCACGTTCCAGATCGGCACGGCGTCGGTCACGCTCGCCTTCCTGGGCGCGCTCGTCGGCTCGCTCGCCCGGCCCTTCGGCGGCAGGCTCGCCGATCGATTCGGCGGCGCCCGCATGACGATCGTCGCGTTCGGTCTGATGATCGCCGGCGCGCTGTCCCTGTTGCTCACACTCGAGACCGACGACTTCGCGGTGTTCCTCGGATGCTTCCTGTTGCTGTTCATCGCCGCGGGCCTCGGCAACGGCGCGACCTACCGCATGATCCCCAGCGTCTTCGCGGCCCGCGGCGCCGCCACCGCCGGCGACCCGATGACCGTGACCACGCAGCGCAAGGCGGCAGCGGCACTCGGCCTGATCTCGGCGATCGGAGCCTACGGCGGATTCGTGATCCCGCAGGTGCTGGCCGTCGCACAGAGCTCGACCGGCTCCTACGCTCCCGCGTTCGGGGCCTTCGTCGGCGCGTATGTCCTGCTGCTGCTGATGACCGTGTTCGTCTACGCGATCCCGCGGCCCTCGCTCGCCGGGCATCGGATCTGATGTTCCTGCGGGTCGTCGTGATCGGCGCGGGGCCGGTCGGCATCCGCCTCGCGGAGGAGCTGCTGCCGCTCGTGGCGGCGGGGCGCGTGGCGGTCACGGTGGTCGGCGCCGAGGCAGCCGATCCGTACAACCGGGTGCTGATCGGCGAGTACGCCGTCGGCGACGCCGCGGCGGCGGAGGAGCTCACCCTCGTCACCGCTGAGGCGCTCCCGGGGGTGGAACTGCGTCTGAGCACCCGCGCCGAGCGGATCGACCGAGAGACCCGACACGTCGTGCTCTCCGACGGCTCGACCGTCGCCTACGACCGGCTCGTGCTCGCGACCGGTGCCCGGCCGATCGTCCCGGAGCTGGACGGCCTGCACGAGCGGGGGCCCGACGCCACGGGCCTGGATGTGCGGCTGACCTCCGGGGTGTGCGTGCTCCGCGACCTCTCGGACGCGGAGCAGGTGCGCGCCGTGGTCCAGCGCGGCGGACGCGTGGTCGTGCTCGGCGCCGGGGTCCTCGGCATCGAGCTGGCGCTGCTGCTCGCCGGCGCCGGAGCACATCCGGCGGTCGCGCACTTCGGCCCCATCCCGATGCCGCGCCAGCTCGACCGCGGCTCTGCCTCCGTCCTGTCCTCGACTCTGGCCGGGGCGGGAGTCGTGCTCGTCCCGCACACGCGCGCCGAGGGTGTCATCGCCCGCGAGGACGACACGGGTGAACGTCGATTCCGGGCGCTGGTGAGCGCGGACGCCAAGCGCATCGAAGGCGATCTGCTCGTGCTCTCGTGTGGTGTGCGGGCCCGCACCGAGCTGGCCGAGGACGCCGGTCTCCGGATCGGCAGAGGAGTGCTCGTCGACCATGCGCTGCGATCGTGGACCGACCCGTCCATCCACGCGATCGGCGACTGCGCCCACGTCGCCGATCCGGCCATCCATCGGCACGAGAAGCACGTCCCCGGAGGACCGAACGGGCTCGTCGGCCCCGGGTGGCGCCAGGCCTCGTGGCTGGCGAAGAGCATCGGCGCCGAGCTCGACGGCGCCGAGATCGCACCGTTCGACGAGGAGCGGCCCGGGGTCGTCGTCCTCAAGGGCGAGCGGGTGGATCTGGCATCGGCCGGCGACGTCTCCGCAGACCCCTTCGCACCGGTGCCCGCCGGCGAGGACGCACCCGGCATCGCCCTCTGGGCCGACCCCGAGCACGGCACCTACGTGAAGATGGCCACCCGTGAAGGGGTGCTGACCGGGTTCGTCGCGGTCGGGATGCCGCGGACCGCCGCCGAACTGAGCGTCCTCTATCTGCGCGGCGGCGAGCTGCCGGCCGATCGGTCGCTGCTGCTGCGCCTGGAAGACGCCGACGAGGCCCTGCCGGCGAGCGGGCGCGAGGGCACCCTGTGCATCTGCAACGCCGTGACGATCGGCCAGGTCGAGGATGCCATCGCCGACGGCTGCCGCAGCGTGGCCGAGGTCGGCGGATGCACGCGCGCCGGAACCGGCTGCGGCGGATGCCGGGCACGCATCGCCGAACTGGTGGAAGCGCACGCGGGGGCGCCGGCATGACCGACACCCACTGCCCGTACTGCGCGCTGCAGTGCGCGATGACGCTGACACCCAGCGGCGGGCCGCTGCCGGTCAGCGTCGCAGGCCGCGACTTCCCGACGAACCGCGGCGGCCTGTGCAAGAAAGGGTGGTCGTCGGCCGAGCTCCTCGGCGACAGGGGACGACTGACCACCCCTCTGGTGCGCGGTGTCGACGGCGAACTGCACTCCGCGGAATGGGACGAGACCCTCGATCTGCTCGCCGCGCGCCTGCGGCAGACCGCCGACGAGCACGGTCACGACGCGGTCGGCGTCTTCGGCGGCGGCGGCCTCACGAACGAGAAGGCCTACCAGCTGGGGAAGTTCGCCCGCATCGCGCTGCGCACCTCACGGATCGACTACAACGGCCGCTTCTGCATGTCGTCGGCCGCAGCGGCAGCGAATCGGGCGTTCGGCATCGACCGCGGCCTCCCGTTCCCGCTCACGGATCTCGACACCGCAGAGACCATCCTGCTCCTCGGGTCGAACGTGGGTGACACCATGCCGCCGTTCGTCTCGCACCTGCAGGGCGCCAGGGCGCGCGGGGGCCTCGTCGTCGTCGATCCGCGTCGGAGCTCCACCGCACGGCTCTGCGCCGACGGCGGCGGCACGCATCTGCAGCCGGTCCCCGGCACCGATCTCGTCCTGCTGCTCGCGCTGATCCACGTGGTGATCGCCGAACGGCTGTACGACCGGGACTACGTGGCGGCGCGCACCTCGGGCTTCGCGGCACTGCGCGGGTCGGTGTCGTCGTGGTGGCCGGAGCGGGCAGCGACGATCACCGGTGTACCTGCGCAGAGCATCCGCGAGGTGGCGCGCTCCCTGGCACGCGCGGAATCCGCCTACATCCTCACCGGCCGCGGGGTCGAGCAGCACGTCGACGGCACCGATACCGCCACCGCCGCCATCGACCTCGCACTGCTGCTCGGGCTCCCCGGCGCACCCGGCAGCGGGTACGGGACGCTCACCGGCCAGGGCAACGGGCAGGGCGGACGCGAGCACGGGCAGAAGGCCGACCAGCTGCCGGGGTACCGCAAGATCACCGACCCCGCGGCGCGCGCGCACGTGGCCGCGGTATGGGGTGTCGACCCCGACATCATCCCCGGCGCCGGCATCCCCGCCGTGGAACTGCTGCAGAGCGCGGGGCTCCCCGGCGGTATCCGCGCGCTCCTCGTCCACGGTTCGAACGTGGTCGTGTCGGCGCCCAACGTCGCCACCGTCCGTGCGGCTCTCGACCGCCTCGACCTGCTGGTGGTGTCGGACTTCTTCCTGTCGGAGACCGCGCAGATGGCCGACATCGTCCTCCCCGTGCTGCAGTGGGCGGAGGAGGAAGGCACGATGACGAACCTCGAGGGTCGGGTGCTGCGCCGCCGCCGCGCCGTCGATCCGCCCGCCGGCGCCCGCAGCGAGTTGTGGATCTTGGCCGAGCTCGCCAGGCGTCTGGACGCACCGGGCACGTGGAGTCTGGAGCCGATCGAGGTCTTCGACGAGCTCGCTCGCGCATCCGCCGGCGGCCCGGCGGACTACTCGGGCCTCAGCCATGCGCTGCTGGACACCGGGATCGAGGCACACTGGCCGTTTCCGCCCGGCAGCCTCGGCACCCCTCGACTGTTCACCGATCGGTTCGCCCATCCGGACGGGCGCGCCCTCCTGGTCGCAGTGCGCGCACGGGAGCACGAGCCTCCGACGGCGGAACGGCTCCACCTGGTCACCGGCAGGCTGCTGGAGCAATATCAGAGCGGCACGCAGACGCGCCGCGTTCCCGAGCTGGTCTCACTGCACCCTGCGCTCATCGTGCAGCTGCACCCGGCGACGGCTCGCCGGCACGGCATCGAGGAGGGCGGCGAGGTCCGCATCGAGAACGACCGCGGTGGCCTCACCGCCATCGCGGAGCTGACGGGCGACATCCGGCCGGACACGGTGTTCCTCCCGTTCCACTACCCCGGCACGGCCAGCGCGAACCTCCTCACGGACGACAGCGTCGACCCGCACTCCGCGATGCCCGAGTTCAAGCGGGCCCTCGTGCACGTCTCCGCCGTCTGACCCGCCGAGCGCCATCACCTGTCAAGCCCTGGCTTTCCGCCCCGCACAGGCGTAGCGTCACGAACAGTGCCGTCGACAGGGGCGCAGGCCCTTCTCGGCGATCGCACTGTCGGCAGCAGCAGAAGGAGTTCGATGATGAGCACCACCAAGACTCTCGCCCTCTGGGTCGCCTATGGCCGCAACGGCGTGGTCGGCAGCATCCGCCACGACGACGACGGCTACACGGTGACGATGGTCGGCTCCGATGAGGTGACCGGGACCTACCCGACCCTCGCTTCGGCCAAGGGCGCCCTGCATTCGCACATGGCGCCGGGCAGCGACTGGCCGCGTTTCCAGGAGCACTGAACCACGGCATCCGCCTGACCGTGCTGGGCGGTCAGGTGGGTGGCGTCAGGCGTCCGGCTCGCCGGAGAGGATGCCGCGCAGCCAGTCACGCGCCTCGACGAAGACGTCGTCGGAGTAGCGCTCGGGGTACTGGACGATCTGCCGGTCGGCGCGCGGATACGAGCCGAGGAACACCACTCGGGGGCTGAACCGGCGGATGCCGAGCAGCGCATCGGCCATGCGCTCGTGCTCGATGTGGCCGTCGGCGTCGATCACGAACCGGTAGCGGCCCAGCTCGTCGCCGATCGGCCGCGACTCGATGAGCGACAGGTTGATGCCGCGGGTCGAGAACTGCTCGAGCATCTCGAGGAGCGACCCGGGGTGGTCGTGCGGGAGCTCGACGATCAGCGAGGTCTTGTCCGCGCCGGTCGGCTCAGGAGAACGGGTCGTGCGCGTGACGAGGACGAAGCGGGTCACGGCCTGGGCGTTGTCGCCGATGCCCTCCGCGAGCACGTCGACGTCGTAGTGGTTCACGATGCCGGGGGCCGCGATGGCCGCCTGTGCGGGCAGAGTGCCGTCGAGGACGCCGATCGCGGAGGCGACGTTGCTGGATGCGGGCACGTGCGAGTGCGACGGCAGGTGCGCGCCGAGCCAGCCGTGACACTGAGCGTAGGCCACCGGATGCGCCGCGATCACCTCGACCTGGTCGAGCGTCGTGCCCCGCGGTGCGACGAGCACGAAGTTCACCTGCACCAGATACTCGCCGACGATGCGCAGCCCGGGGAGCGTCGCGAGGGCGTCCTGGGTCGTGGAGACACCGCCCTCGATCGAGTTCTCGATCGCGATCATCGCGGCGTCGCTGCGCCCCTCGAGCACATCGGCGAGAGCCTCGCCCACGTTGTGCACGGAGCGCCACTGCTGACCACGGGCCTCGGCGACCTGTTCCAGCGCCGCCTCCGTGAAGGTTCCGGCAGGGCCCAGATAGCTGTAGGTACGGCGTTCAGTCACGGGTTTCACCTTATCCCTCAGCCGACAGAGTGATATGCGGATGACTTCGCGGATGCGAACCCGCCGAACAGGGGGCAGACTGAAGAGATGACCAGCCGTGCCGGCCTCCCCGCGGAGGAAAGTGACCTGATCGATGTCGACGAGCTGATCGCCGCCTACTACGACCGCACGCCGAACCCCGGTGTCGCCGCCGAGCGCGTCGTGTTCGGCACCAGCGGTCACCGCGGATCGTCGCTGTCGAACAGCTTCAACGAGAACCACATCCTCGCCACGACGCAGGCGATCGTGGACTACCGGGCAGCCCAGGGCATCAGCGGTCCGCTGTTCCTCGGTCGCGACACGCATGCACTCTCCCTGCCGGCCGAGCGCAGCGCGATCGAGGTGCTGCTCGCCAACGGCGTGGACGTGCGCGTGGACTCTCGCGATGCGTGGGTGCCGACGCCCGCGCTCAGCCACGCGATCCTCACATACAACCGCGGACGTGCGGCGGATGACCCCGGCCGCGCCGACGGCATCGTCGTGACCCCCTCGCACAACCCGCCGCGTGACGGCGGCTTCAAGTACAACCCGCCGCACGGCGGACCCGCCGACACGGATGCCACCGGCTGGATCGCCGACCGGGCGAACGCGCTCATCGCGGCCGGCCTCGACGGTGTCAAGCTGGTGCGCTTCGCGGACGTGGACTGGGATGCGCTCAACGGCTACGACTTCCGCGATGCCTACGTGCGCGACCTGCCTTCGATCATCGACATCGATGCGATCCGCACCGCCGGGGTCAGCATCGGCGCCGACCCTCTCGGCGGAGCATCCGTCGAATACTGGGCGCTGATCGCCGAGATGCACGATCTCGACCTCACCGTCGTGAACCCCGAGGTCGACCCGACCTGGCGCTTCATGACGCTGGACTGGGACGAGAAGATCCGGATGGACCCGTCGTCGCCGTCGGCGATGGCTTCGCTGGTCGCGAAGAAGGGCTCCTACGACATCCTCACCGGCAATGACGCCGACGCCGACCGGCACGGCATCGTCACCCCGGATGCCGGACTGATGAACCCGAACCACTACCTGGCGGTCGCGATCGACTACCTGTTCTCCCACCGGCAGGACTGGCCGCGGGACGCCGCGATCGGAAAGACGCTCGTGTCGTCGATGATCATCGACCGCGTCGCCGAGTCGCTCGGACGACGCCTGTTGGAGGTCCCCGTCGGTTTCAAGTGGTTCGTGCCCGGCCTGCTCGACGGCTCGGTCGCGTTCGGCGGCGAGGAGTCCGCTGGAGCATCCTTCCTCCGCAGGGACGGCTCGGTCTGGTCGACCGACAAGGACGGCATCCTGCTGTGCCTGCTGGCCGCCGAGATGATCGCCGTGACCGGCAAGACGCCGTCGGAGCGCTACCGCGAGCTGGAGGCCGCCTTCGGGGCATCCGCCTATCAGCGCATCGACGCACCCGCGACGCCTGAGCAGAAGGCGACGCTCGCGAAGCTCGCGCCCGAGGCCGTGACGGCGACGACGCTCGCCGGTGAGGACATCTCCGCGAAGCTCTCGCACGCGCCGGGCAACGGCGCAGCCATCGGCGGACTCAAGGTGCAGACCGAGCACGCC
>JAQZBG010000417.1 GCA_029239165.1 Microbacterium sp.
CGCGTGGCGTCTTGGAAGTGGTTTCCGAAATCGACGGTGTCAAGCGAGCGCTTGTGGACACGGTCGTCCTCCCTGGATCGAAGTGACTCGGTCGCGTGCAGTGCGTCTTCCAAGCGTGAGCCTGCTGTCATCAGGCACGGCCGATCGGACACCATCCTATTCCCGTGAGACGACTGCGGGCGACGAAGGGGAGCCTAAGTGTCTCGATGTCGAGACTTTCCGTGGGGATACCCTGGCAGGGTGAGCCAACCCATCGAGAACTTCTACGCCGTGATCCCTGCCGGCGGAATCGGCAGCCGACTCTGGCCTCTCTCCCGCGCGGACGCGCCGAAGTTCCTGCACGATCTCACGGGTTCCGGGCACTCCCTGCTGCGCGACACGTGGGACAGGCTGGAGCCGTTGGCCGGGGCCGACCGGATCGCCGTGGTCACCGGCCGGGCCCACCGCGCGGCGGTGGAGGCGGAACTGCCCGGAATACCGGATCTGAATGTGTTCCTGGAGTCGGAGCCGCGCGAGTCCGCGGCGGCGATCGGGTTGGCGGCCGCAGTCCTGCATCGGAGAGACCCCGACGTGATCATCGGCTCGTTCAGCGCCGACCACGTCATCCGCAGCACGCGTGTGTTCGAGTTCGCCGTCCGCGACGCCGTCGAGGTCGCGCGCGAGGGATACATCTGCACGATCGGCATCTCTCCCACCGAGCCTGCGATCGGCTTCGGCTACATCAAGAGGGGCGCGGAGCTCCTCGTCGAAGGGGCGCGCGAGGCCGCCCTGGTCGAGAGCTTCGTCGAGAAGCCCGACCTCGAGACCGCCAAGGCCTACTTCGCCGACCGCGGCTACCTCTGGAACGCCGGAATGTTCATCGCCAAGGCGAGCGTGCTGCTCGATGAGCTCGCCGCGAACGAGCCGGCCCTGCACGCCGGGCTGCTCGAGCTCGCCGAGGCATGGGACGACCGTGAGCGCCGCGGCCCCGCCGTGGATCGGATCTGGCCCGGGCTGAAGAAGATCGCGATCGACTACGCGGTGGCTGAGCCGGCTGCGCGACGCGGACGCCTCGCGGTCGTGCCCGGGCATTTCGACTGGGACGACGTGGGGGACTTCGCCTCCCTCACCAAGCTCATCAACAACGGTCGGAAGAACGACCTCGCCGTGCTCGGGCCGAAAGCCCGGGTGCTGTCGGATGCTGCCAGCGGGATCCTGGTCAGTCAGACCTCTCGCGTGATCAGCCTGATCGGCGTGAAGGACATCGTGGTGGTCGACACGCCAGACGCTCTGCTCGTCACGACGATAGAACATGCGCAGCGGGTGAAGGGTGTCGTCGAGTCCCTGAAGCTGACGGGGCGGAGCGACGTGCTCTGATGAGCACGCACCGTCGCTCATCGGCTGTCTTGGTTTCAGGTTTGTAACCATTCGCCAGCGCTTCGCCCTCGTGCATGCACAAAAGTCGAAACACTGGGTAACTTTGAGCGATCCGCGAGGGCCGCGGCACCGTTCAGGAGGCATGAGTTGACCATCTCCACCACCAAGAAGCTGCTCGGCGCGACCATCGCCGCTGGCGTCGTCTTCGCACTTGCCGGCTGCGGCCAGGCTCCCACCGAATCGGGCGGAACCGGCGGCGGCGAGGCTGACTCCGACTTCATCCCCTGCCTCGTCTCGGACGCGGGCGGCTGGAACGACAAGTCGTTCAACCAGTCCGCCAAGGAGGGCATGGACCGCGCAGCGGAGACTCTCGGCGTCAAGCCGATCGAGTTCGAGTCCGCCAACGACAACGACTACGCGCCCAACCTCGAGACCGCTGTCTCGGAGGGCTGCTCGCTCATCGTCGCAGTCGGCTTCAAGCTCTCCGCCGCGACCGTCGAGTCCGCTCTCGCCAACCCCGAGATCGACTACGCGATCATCGACGACTATGCCGACAACGACTTCGACGGCACCACCGATGCTCCCAACATCAAGCCCCTCGTCTTCGACACGGCTCAGGCCGCCTACCTCGGTGGCTACGCCGCCGCCGGCTGGTCTGCTGCATCGGGCGTGAACAAGGTCGGCACCTTCGGCGGAATGCAGATCCCGTCGGTCGCCGTGTTCATGGACGGCTTCCAGCTCGGCGTCGAGAAGTACAACGAGGACAAGTCGGGCGCCGTCGAGGTCTTCGGCTGGGACGCCGCCACGCAGAAGGGCTCCTTCACCGGAGGCTTCGACGCGAACGACACCGCCAAGCAGACCGCCCAGGGCGTGCTCGACCAGGGTGTCGACGTGATCCTCCCGGTCGGCGGACCGATCTACCAGAGCGCTGCTGCGGCCATCGCCGACAGCGGCAAGGACACGCTGCTGGTCGGCGTCGACAGCGACCTCGCGGTGGCCGATGAGAGCGTGGCCGATGTCACCCTCTTCTCGATCATGAAGGCCATCGACGTCGCCGTCGAGGACGCGACCGTCGCCGCATCCGAGGGCGACTTCGACCCGGCTCCCTACATCGGCACGCTCGAGAACGAGGGCGTCAAGCTCTCGGGCTTCGGTGCCTTCGAGGGCGACCTGCCCGACGGGCTGCTCGATGAGATCTCGGCTCTGCAGGAGCAGATCATCTCGGGTGACATCACGGTGGAGTCGGAGAACTCCCCGTAAGCAGTTCACATCCATGGCGGGGCGAGTGGTGCAAGCGGCCACTCGCCCCGCGCCGTGGACGGACGATGACGACTGTTCGCGGCGCATCCGGGCGATCCCCGTGCGATGCGCCGGAGATTCTTCGGACTCTTCTGGATGACACTTCTGGATAAGGTGCAGATATGAAGCTCGAACTTCGCGGTATCACCAAGCGGTTCGGAACCCTGGTGGCCAACGACCACATCGACCTGGTCGTCGAGCCGGGGCAGATCCATGCGCTGCTCGG
>JAQZBG010000418.1 GCA_029239165.1 Microbacterium sp.
TCAGCCTCGTGTTCATGGCGCTGACATTCGTCGTGTTCGCGCTCTACGGCGTCTTCGCCGCGACCATGCGCACCCAGGTCATCACGCGGCCGAAGGTCACGGCGTGGCTGCGGCGCACGTTCGCGGCGACGTACGTGCTGCTCGCGGGGCGACTCGCCCTGGAGACGAGATGACGCGCGCGGTGATCCTGCGCTGACGCAGGCGCAGCTCAGCGTCCTCCGGCTACCCGGATCGTCGCTCCGGTGACGTAGCCGGCATCCTCTGAAAGCAGCCAGGCGACGGCGCCCGTCACTTCGTCCGGGTCGCCGGGGCGTCCCCAGGGAATCGTCGACGCGAGCTTTTCCGGTTGGTCGGGGTCGCGGTGGAACTCGGTTCGGATGATGCCTGGCTCGACGCAGTTCACCCGCACCCCCAAGGGTGCGAGTTCCTTGGACAGCCCGAGGCTCAGGGCGCTCACGCCGGCCTTGGCGGCCGCGTAGTGCACGTAGGTGTTCGGGCTTCCGAGGGTCGCCGCCGCGGACCCGATGAACACGAGGGAGCCGCGGGTCTTCTCGAGGTGTCCGATCGCCGCTTGCGCGGTCAGCACGGCGCCCAGCAGGTTCACGTCGATATCGTGTCGCAGGTCATCGGGCGCGAGTTCGCGCAGGTCTCCGACCGCTCGCACCGCTCCCGCGGAGGCGACGACGCCCGTCACATGTCCCAGGTCCGCCGCACTGGTGAAGAAAGCCTCGAGCGATGCGGCGTCTGTGACGTCGACGTGCGAGACGGATGCCGCTGCGCCGAGCTCTGCGACCTCGGCGGCGACGGCGTTCGCCGCATCGCGGTCACTTCGGTATCCGATGATGATGTCGTGTCCTTCGGCCGCGAGCCGACGGGCGACCGCCGCTCCGATGCCGCGCGAAGCACCCGTGATGGCGGTGACGTGCGCCGGCTGATCCATCTCTCCATCGTCGGTGCTGCTGCCGCAAGACTCAATGGTCGACTCATCGCCGCGTTAGCGTGACCCTGTGGCAAGAGTCCTCATCACCGGAATGTCGGGCACCGGGAAATCGACGGTGATCGCCGAGCTGGCGCGTCGTGGGTATCGGACCGTCGACACCGATCAGGACGGGTGGACCGACGGGAACGGCGGCCCGTGGAACGAGGCGCGCATGGCTGAATTGCTGGCGACAGAAAGTACCGTCATCGTCTCGGGAACGGTCGAGAACCAGGGTCGCTTCTACGGCCGGTTCGACCACGTGGTGTTGCTGAGCGCGCCCGCCGACGTGCTGATCGCGCGGGTGCGTTCGCGGACGAACAACCCTTACGGCCATTCTCCGGAGCAGCAAGGCGAGATTCGGCGCTACGTCGTCGAGGTCGAGCCGCTGCTCCGGCGCGGTGCCACGGTCGAGATGGATGCGCGGATGCCGGTGGATCGGCTCGCGGATGCCATCTCGCGTCTCGCAGATGGATGATGCCGCGGTCGAGGCGAAAGCAATTCTCCTCGGATTCCCGAAACGCTCAGAATGTGCTACATTCACCGCGGAAATGCGGGAGCTAGGTGTGCTGACCTCGACCGTTGTTGATTCGATCGATGGGGATGCCGCCGATGCCGAGGTGGTGCCTGTCTAGGTTGTAGTAGTCCAGCCAGGTGGGCAAGGCGGCGGCTCTCTCTTCGTTGGTATTGAAGGGGCGGGCATAGGCCCATTCGGTGGCGAGGGTGCGGTTCAGCCGCTCGACTTTCCCGTTCGTCCAGGGACAGTGGGGGCGGATGAACTTCTGCGTGATGCCGTGCGCGGCGAGGGTGGTGCGGAACGCGTTCGAGCGGCGGTAGGCGAAGGCGTTGTCAGTGATGACGCGCTCGACGGTGACGCCGAGGCGGGCGTAGAACGCGACGGCGCGATCGAGGAACCCCGCAGCGGTGGTGCCCTTTTCGTCGTCGTGGATCTCGGCGTAGGCCAGGCGCGAGTGATCGTCGATCGCGGTGTGGACGTAGTCGTAGCTGATGCCGCGTCCGCGGACGTTCTCGCTGCGACCGTGAGCGCGCCATCCGCCGCCGTCGGGGATACGACCGAGCTTCTTCACGTCGATATGCACCAGCGAGCCCGCAGCGGCGTGCTCGTAGCGTTGCGGGGAGCGTCGGTCCGCGCGGATCACATTCCCGGTGACGGGGTCCACCTCGCGCAGCAACGGCATCCGGTGGCGGCGCAGCACCCGTCCAACGGTTGAGGGCTGCATCCCGAGCCGTCCCGCGATGAACACCGGCCCGCGCCTGGTCAACGCCCGCATGATTCGGATGCGTGTCTCCACGCATGGCCCGGTCCTGGCCGGATGTGATCGGGCGACGCTGGAGCGGTCGATGAGGCCCGTCGGTCCCGCATCACGGAACCGACGCCACCATCGCCATGCCGTCGTCCGCGAGATCCCCATCTCGGCCGCGACATGCGCAACGGCCCGCCCCGATTGGATGCGTTGGACCATGATCAACCTGCCGGCCGGAGTCAGCCGGGCATTAGCGTGAGACACGAGAGACCTCCGTGTGTTCGAGCTGAAGAACTAGACAGCTCCAACTCGACCCCGGAGGTCTCTCCTACGTCAACAACGATCCGGGTCAGTACATCTAGGGCACCCTAAAACCTGACAGTCTTGCTCTCAGTTTGCGCTCAGGAATCAACCTGCTCAACCCGAAACTCACGATCTTCTTCTTCGCCTTCCTGCCGCAGTTCGTTCCCGCGGGCGAAGCCGACGGCACCTGGCACATGGTCTGGCTCAGCCTCGTGTTCATGGCGCTGACGTTCATCGTGTTCGCGCTCTACGGCGTCTTCGCCGCGACCATGCGCACCCAGGTCATCACGCGGCCGAAGGTCATGGCGTGGCTGCGCCGCACGTTCGCGGCGA
>JAQZBG010000419.1 GCA_029239165.1 Microbacterium sp.
CATCGACACGCAGATCCAGGCGGTCTCGACCGCACGTGCCGGCTACGGTGCGCTGCAGAACCGCTTCGAGTCGACCATCAACAGCCTCAACGTGTCGGCAGAGAACCTGTCCGCCGCCGAGAGCCGCATCCGCGACACCGACATGGCGTCCGAGATGGTCAAGTTCACCTCGGCGAACATCCTGTCGCAGGCGGGCACGGCCATGCTGGCCCAGGCGAACCAGTCCAACCAGGGCGTTCTCCAGCTCCTGCGCTGAACCACGCCATAGGGTCCGGGCGGCGGTCGCGACCGCCGCCCGGATCCTGCCCGCTCCCGATCTGCAAAGGCGAACATGTCTCTCTCGCTCGACGGCCTCGTCTCCGGCCTGAAGACCACAGAGGTCATCAAGGCCCTGATGGACGTCCACGCCATCCCTCGCTCGCTGCTCAAGGCGAAGATGGATGACAAGAACGGCATCGTCACCCAGCTGCAGACGCTGAACACGGCGATCCAGAACCTCGCCACCGCCGCCGAGAAGGCCGCGTCACCCGCGGGACTCGCCCGATTCACGACATCGTCGTCGTCTCCCTCCATCACGGTGGCCACCCGCACCGGCGCCGCCCCGGTCTCGGCCGAGATCGTCGTCGACGCGGTCGCGAAGAACCACACCATCGTCTCGGCCGCCTCGAACGGCTGGCCCGTCGACCCTCCCGTGATCACCCTCGAGAACGCCAAGGGCGAGCGCCTGCAGGTCGAGGCCGACGGCGCCTCGATGCAGGAGGTCGCCCAGGCCATCAACGAAGCGGGCTTCGGCGTCGTCGCATCCGCCGTGCCCGCGGGACGCGACGCCGACGGCAACCCCCTGCACCGCCTGCAGCTGAGCGCCGCCGACTCGGGTGAGGCAGGACAGTTCCGCGCCTACCGGGGCAGCGTCGCCGCCGTCGAAGCCGGTACCGCCTCCGACCTCGCCACCGAAGCAGGGGCAGCCGTGATCGCGGTGGGCGCCGACGCCGAGGTTCGCCTGTGGGCGGGCACCAGCGCCGAGCAGGTGCTGACCTCGTCGAGCAACACGTTCACCGATCTGTTCGACGGCGTCGACGTCACGGTCTCCGCAGTGTCGGCCGACCCCGTCACCATCGGCGTCGCCATCGACACCGCCGCGCGTACCAAGGCCTCCGCGGAGTTCATCGCGGCGGTCAAAGACATCCTCACCCGCATCGACAACGGCTCGAAAGCGACCGTCGCCGCCAACCAGGGAGACAAGACGACCCTGGGCGTCTTCACGGGAGACAGCACGGTCCGCTCGCTGCGGACCGCGATCGCCGACGCCATCCAGCATCCCGTCGACGGCGTATCCCCTTCTTCCATCGGCATCTCGACCGACATGTACGGCGTGCTCAGCTTCGACGAGGAGAAGTTCGCCGAAGCGCTCGCGAAGGACCCGGATGCGGTCGCCGGACTCTTCTCCGACGTCGCCTCCCGCGTGCAGGACACGGCGAAGGTCTACTCCGACAAGTACGAGGGCCTGCTCACCTCCCGCATCACCGGTCAGGAGAGCGAGGTCAAGAGCCTCGGCGAGCAGATGGAGCGCTGGGACGTGCGCCTCGCCCAGCGCAAGGCGAACCTCGAGCGCACGTACGCCCGCCTCGAGGTGATGCTGTCGCAGCTGCAGTCGCAATCGACCTACCTGTCCTCGCAGATCGCCGGGCTGCCGACCTCGAGCTCGGGGAAGTGAGCATGAACGCCGCCCTGCGAGCGCAGCAGCGCTACCGTGACGACGCAGTCCTCTCGGCACCGCCGGAGCGCCTCGTGACACTGCTCTATGATCGGCTCCTGCTCGACATCGAACGCGGCGAGGCCGCACAGCGAGCCGAGGACTGGACCGAGGCGAACGCCCAGCTGCAACATGCGCAGGCCATCGTGGCAGAGCTGTCGTCCTCTCTCACCGACGACTGGAACGGCAGTGCCGGCCTCCGCTCGGTGTACGTGTTCCTGTCGCAGACGCTGATCGGCGCCAACATCGGCCGCGATGCCGAGCGCACCCGCGCCTGCCACGGGATCGTCGCCCCCTTGCGGGATGCCTGGCACGAAGCCGCACGAACCGTGGCGGAGACCAGGGCATGAGCGCCGACGACGTGGCAGCAGAGTGGACCGAGCTGCTGGAGCGACTCGAGCTCGACGCCGACCGGATCCTCGCGGCCGCCCCCGGCACGGCTGACACGGCCGTCATCGAACCCTGGACTCCGCCGGCTGCTCCCCTGCCCGTCGACCTGGCCGATCGCGCCCGCCGTGTCGTCGAGCGGCAGCGCCTCGCCATGGAGCGCGCCCGCGCGGATCTCGACGACCTCCGACAGCACCTCGGTGCAGTGGGCCGCATCCCCGGAACGCGAAACGCCGACGCGCCCGCCTTCCTCGACGTGGACGGGTGAGACCGCTCCCTAACGCGATGCTCGACCCTGCCGATAGACGAGGGAGAGCAGGGATGGCTCGCAAGACTCGGCCATGGATCGGCCACACCACCACACACGGGGAGCGGTCGTGTTCGATTCTGTGACCATCAACGCGCTGACGAGCGCGCTCGACGGCCTCGCGCTGCGCCAGCGGGCGATCGCCGACAACATCGCCAACATCAACACCCCCGACTATCACGCCAAGCGGGTGCGATTCGAAGAGGCGCTCGCCGACTCCGTCCAGGCAGGTGACGGTCGTGTCGGCGCGACGGTCGGCAGCTCGCTCGAGCCGACGCGCCTGAACGGCAACAACGTCAACCTCGACACCGAGACCCTGTCCAGCGTCGACACGATGCTGCGCTACCAGTTCGCGACGCAGGCCGTGAACGGCTCGTTCGCGTCGATGCGCGCGGCGATGAGGACCTCATGACCTTCGACGCGATCGGCGACCGACGGCGCGGCCTTCCGTGCCAGGTACATCCTCGCCCAGACCAGCGACCAGTCCCCCGGCGTGTACGTCGCCGGCGCCGTGCAGGGCAGCGCCGAGGGACGGGTCGTGCACCAGCCCGACCACCCGCTCGCCGACGCCGACGGCTACGTCCGCTACCCGGACATCGACCTCGGCGACCAGATGAGCCAGCTCATCCTCGCCCAGCGCGGATACCAGGCCAGCGCCGGCATCGTCGACCGCGCCCGCAACGCCTACGAATCCGCCCTCCAGATCGGACGCAGCTGATGGATCCCCTCTCCGGAGTCGAAGGCATCTCCTCGGCCTTCACCCTCGCCCCGCCCGCTGCCCCCGTGAAGGCGGCGGACGACACCGCCTTCGCGAACAGCGTCACCGGCGCGATCGACGAGCTGCGCTCACTGCAGTCCGAGTCGGATGCGCTCAAGGTCGCCGCCGTCACGGGTGACCTCGACGACATCCACTCGGCCATGATCGCCTCCTCGCGCGCTGCCGTCACCCTCGAACTCGTCGCCGCCGTGCGCAACAAGGGCGTCGACGCGTTCAACGAGATCATGCGGATGCAAGCCTGATGCCCCAGGCCGTCACCAACGTCTTCCAGCGGATCGG
>JAQZBG010000420.1 GCA_029239165.1 Microbacterium sp.
GATCATCATCTCCCACAAGCTCAACGAGATCGATGCGATCGCCGACCGCACGACGATCCTCCGCGACGGCCGGTCCATCGAGACGCTCGACATGAGCGATCCCGCCTCGACGCAGGACCGGATCATCCGCGGCATGGTCGGCCGCGACCTCGCCCACCGCTTCCCCGAGCGGGTGCCGGAGCTCGGCGAGGAGGTGCTGCGGATCGAGAACTGGACCGTGCACCACCCGACCCAGCCCGGACGGATCATGGTCGACGACGCCTCCCTCACCGTGCGCGCCGGAGAGGTCGTGGGCATCGCCGGGCTGATGGGCGCGGGACGCACAGAACTCGCCATGAGCGTCTTCGGTCGAACCTACGGGCGGAACGCGAAGGGACGGGTCCTCGTCCGCGGCAAAGAGGTCGACACGTCGACCACGAGCGCGGCCATCCGCTCCGGGATCGCCTACGCCACCGAGGACCGGAAGAAATTCGGACTGAACCTGATCGACGACATCCGCCACAACATCACCCTCGCATCGCTGCGGATGATCAGTCCCGGCGGTTGGATCGACGCGAACCGCGAACTGCGGATCGCGGAGCAGTACCGCGCGGAGATGAACATCAAGACGCCCAGTGTGCTCCAGCTCGTCGGCAACCTCTCCGGCGGCAACCAGCAGAAGGTCGTGCTCAGCAAGTGGATCCAGACGGAGCCCGAGGTGCTGATCCTGGATGAGCCCACCCGCGGGATCGACATCGGCGCCAAGTACGAGATCTACACGATCATCAACCGTCTGGTCGCTGCGGGGAAGGGCGTGCTCGTCATCTCGTCCGAGCTGCCCGAGCTGCTCGGCATCTGCGACCGCATCTACACCCTGGCCTTCGGCAGGATCACCGGCGAGCTGCCGGCCGCCGAGGCCACTCAGGAGAACCTCATGCAACTCATGACTGTCGAAAGGACGGCCGCACGATGACCGGCGTCACCAACCTGTTGAGCCTCGCGACGCGGAACCTGCGCCAGAGCGGCATCCTCGTCGCCTTCGTCGCGATCGTGGCGTTCTTCGCCATCCTGAACCCGACGTTCCTCTCCCCGGGGAACCTCACGAACATCGTGCTGCAGTACTCCTACATCCTGATCCTGGCAATCGGCATGGTGATCGTCATCATCGCCGGTCACATCGACCTCTCGGTGGGGTCGGTGGTCGCCCTCACCGGCGCCACGGCCGCAGTCCTCGTCATCCGGATGCAGCTGCCCTGGTGGGTCGGAGTGATCGCCGCGCTGGTCGTCGGTCTCCTGGTCGGCGCGTGGCAGGGCTTCTGGGTGGCGTTCGTCGGCATCCCGGCGTTCATCGTGACCCTCGCCGGCATGCTGCTCTTCCGCGGCCTCACCTTCATCGTGCTGGGCAACGTCTCGCTCTCGCCCTTCGGCGGCACCTACTACTCGATAGCCAACGGATTCTTCAACGGACTCTTCGGCGGCTATGGGGTCGATGTGTTCACCCTCGTGATCTTCGCGATCGGCGTGGGCGGCTACGCGGTGTGGCAGGTGCGCAGCCGACGCTCGAAGGTGGCGCACCAGCAGTCGGTCGAGGCGCTGGGATGGTTCATCCTGAAGATCGCCCTGATCGCCGCCGTCGTGATGTGGTTCGGCTATCAGCTGTCCACGAGCCGCGGCCTCCCCTTCGTGCTGATCCTCCTCGCGGTCCTGATCATCGCCTACTCGGTCATCACGCAGAAGAGCGTGTTCGGGCGCCACGTCTACGCGATCGGCGGCAACCTGCACGCCGCACTGCTGAGCGGTGTCAACGTGCGCCGGGTCAACTTCTGGATCTTCGTGAACATGGGGCTGCTCGCCGGCGTCGCGGGTGTCGTCTTCTCCTCGCGCACGAACGGTGCGCAGCCGGGAGCGGGGAACATGTTCGAACTCGATGCGATCGCCGCCTGCTTCATCGGCGGCGCCGCGGTCACCGGCGGGGTGGGACGCGTCGGCGGAGCCATCGTCGGCGGTCTGATCATGGCGGTCATGAGCAACGGCATGCAGCTCATGGGTCTCGACCAGGCGACGCAGCAGGTCGTGAAGGGTCTGGTGCTCCTGATCGCCGTGGCGTTCGACGTCTGGAACAAGCGCAGGGCAGGTGCCGCCCGCTGACCCCGGCGGTGCCGATCCCACGCGATATGCTCCCGCTATGAGCAGATGGTCGAGCGGTTCCCAGTCGGGATTGCGCGAGGCCAACACGGCCAAGATCGTCGAGACACATCCCACCTCACGGAGCGGCCGTCGCGCGCAGCTCGTCACCATCGCTCGGCGTGCCGGGCTGGTGGCCGCCGTCCACATCGGAAGCCGCAGCATGCGGGTCCGTCTCAACGACGTCGGTCAGGCCGTGCTCGCCGATCGGTCGATGCCGCTCCCCGCCGACCATGCCGAGGACACGGTGCTCGATCGCATCACGCTCCTCATCATCGAGATGCTCGACATGATCGCGGCGCAGGCCGACGAACTGATCGGGATCTGCATCGCCGTGCCGGCGCCCATCGACCCCGACACCGGGCTGGTCGCGTATCCCGGCGTCATGCGACGGTGGGAGTCGCAGCCCATCGCCGAGGTCGTCGAGCAGCGGCTCGGATGCCCGGTACTGGTCGAGAAGGATGCGAATCTCGCCGCGCTCGCCGAGGCGACGCTCGGTACCGCGCGTGACGTCTCGGACAGCCTGTTCGTCCACGCGTCCTACACGACCAGCGCGGGGGTGATCATCGACTCGAGGCTCTACCGCGGGCGCGGGGGCACGGCGGGCGAGATCGGACACGTGCAGGTCGACCCCGCCGGATCCATCTGCCCCTGCGGCCAGCGCG
This sequence comes from Microbacterium sp., assembly GCA_029239165.1. Taxonomy (GTDB): domain Bacteria; phylum Actinomycetota; class Actinomycetes; order Actinomycetales; family Microbacteriaceae; genus Microbacterium. The sequence continues at coordinate 2,829 of JAQZBG010000420.1, forward strand.
GCTGCCTCGAAACCGTCGTCGGAGCGGAAGCGGTCACAGCGCCGCTGCGCGCCATGTACGGCCAGGTCACCTTCAAGGACGTCATCGCCCGAGCCGCTGCCGGCGACCCCGGTTGCGCACGGGTCGTCTCCGATGCGGGCACGACTCTCGGGCGCGTGGTCGCGGGTGTCTGTCAGACCCTCGATCCCGAGATCCTCACGATCGGCGGCGAGCTGTCCGACGCCGGCCCGGTGTTCCTGCTGCCGTTCGCCGCCGCCCTGCGGGAGCACGCGCCGCAGCGCCGCGCTCCGCGCCGCGAACCGATCCCCGCGTCTTTCGGCAAGGACACGGTGCTCGTGGGCGCGACCATCCACATCCTGCAGTCGACCGACCCGTCTCAGCTTCTCGAGGTCCGCTCATGAGTCTCTCGGCGGCGCAGGCGGAACCGCTGCTCACCCTGCGCGGTGTCACGAAGCGCTTCGGTGCCGTCGAGGCTCTCACCGACGTCGACTTCACGGTGAATGCGCGAGAGGTGGTCGGCCTGGTCGGCGACAACGCCGCGGGCAAGTCGACGCTGGCCAAGGTCATCGCCGGCGCTCTGACCCCGACCTCGGGCGAGATCCGCATCAACGGCGAGCGCGTCGACATCTCCTCCCCCGCCGAGGCGAATCGGCTCGGCATCGCCACGGTCTTCCAGGACCTCGCGGTCTGCGAGAACCTCGACGTGACGGCCAACGTGTTCCTCGGACGCGAGCTTCGCACCTCCAAGGGCATGCTGCGCGAGGGCGAGATGGAGAGTGCGACCCGACAGGCACTGAGCGACCTGGCAGCCAACATCCCGTCGATCCGCACCCCGCTCAATGCGCTTTCGGGCGGTCAGCGACAGGCGGTGGCGATCGCGCGCACCCTCATCAGCCAGCCCCGCCTGGTGGTGCTGGACGAGCCGACGGCCTCCCTCAGCGTGGCGCAGACCGCGGATGTCCTCACGCACATCGAGCAACTGCGCGAGCTCGGACTCGGCGTCGTGTTCATCAGTCACAACATCGCCGATGTGCAGGCGGTGTCCGACCGGGTCGAGGTGCTGCGGCACGGTCGCAACAACGGCAGCTTCTCCAGCCAGGAGGCCGCTTACTCCGACCTCATCGCCGCGATCATCGGCACCTATCGCCCGCCGATGAAGGGCGATGCCCCGCGCTGAGCACTGTCGGCGCGGGGCATCGGGGTGTTCACCCCTGTTCGATCGGCAGCCAGAGCTCGCACGCGGCGAAGTCGCCGGTGAACTCGAGGTAGCGGACGATCGAAGGGCCGGGGCGCAGCCGCCAGGGGTTCGACGGGAACCACTCGGTCGCCGTGGCCGCCCACAGATTCTGCAGCGTCTCGGGGAACGGCCCGCGAGCGGCGAAGACCGCCCACGATCCTTCCTCGAGCCGCAGGGAATCGAGATCTTCGGGCACCGGGGTGGTGCCCTGCAACGCGACGCCGTGCAGATACGTGAGCAGTGTGCCCTCGGGCGCATCGGGCTCGACGTCGGCGGTGACCGCGAGGATGCCCGCGGGGTCCGTGTCGCCGAGCGCCTTGAGGCGTGCATGCTCCTCAGGCGGGATCGCGGCGATGTGCGCCTGGATGTGCGGGTTGACCCCCTCGTGGATCAGCGGGACCTCGGCGGCGTGACCGGCGAGGACGAATGCGGGACGGTGGGTGATGGTGACGTCCATCGGGATGCTCCCTTCGACGCTCAGGCGGAACCGGAGCGTGGGTTGTGTACGGAGAGGGCCCCCTTCTCGGCGCGCATCGGCCGGTCCGATCCCGTGCACGGCACGGAAGGCGCGGCCGAATGCCTCGACCGACCCGTATCCGTGGCGCACGGCCACGTCGAGCAGGCCCGAGGCGCCGGCGGCGAGTTCCGCACCGGCGAGCGTCATACGACGGCGCCGCACGTACTCCGAGAGCGGCATGCCGGCCAGCGCCGAGAACATCCGACGCAGGTGGTATTCGGTCGTGCCGTGCTCGCGCGCGAACCCCGCTATGTCGATCTCGTCGGAGCGGCTGGCTTCGACGAGGTCGACCAGGGCGTTGAGCGTTCCGATCATGAGGTCCTCCTTTCCCCACCATCGTCGCCGCGCCCCGACCATCGGCACCCGACTTCTCCGGTCGGATGCGATCGGCTCCCCGTCAGAGTTCGACGGGCGGCGCCGGCTCGTTCTCGGCGGCCTCGGGATGACGGGCGAGATTCACGATCGCGGCGACGAGGCCGCCCCAGATCGTGAC
>JAQZBG010000038.1 GCA_029239165.1 Microbacterium sp.
ATCGTCGTGACGGGAACGACCGGCGAGACCTCGACCCTGACGGACCCCGAGAAGCTCAAGCTCGTCGAGGTCGGCAAGGCCGTCTCGGCAGGCCGTGCCAAGATCATCACGGGCGGCGGCTCCAACGAGACCGCGCACGCGATCGAGCTCTACAAGGCCAGCGAGAAGGCCGGCGCCGATGGCATCATGATCGTCACGCCGTACTACAACAAGCCGACGCAGGCCGGTATCCTCACGCACTTCCGTCTTGTCGCCGACGCTACCGACCTGCCGGTGATCCTGTATGACATCCCGGGCCGCACCGGAGTCCCGATCAAGTACGAGACGATTCTGCGTCTCGCGAAGCACCCGAACATCCTCGCCGTGAAGGACGCCAAGGGCGACTTCTCCGAGGTGAGCCGCGTGCTCAACCAGACTGATCTGATGTACTTCTCCGGTGACGATGCGAACGTACTGCCCCACCTCGCGATCGGGGCCACCGGCCTCATCGGAGTGACCGCGAACGTCGCCGCCGCGCCGTACCGCACGATCATCGACGCGGTGAATGCCGGCGACCTGGCCACCGCGACCGCCGAGCACAAGCGGCTCGAGCCGCTCGTGCGCGCGGTCATGACGCACGTGCCCGGGACCGTCGCGGCGAAGTACATCCTGCACGGGCTCGGACGCATCTCGAGCCCGCGCGTCCGGCTTCCCCTGGTCGGTCCCGAGGAATGGGAGGCCGCGCTCATCGAGGATGAGCTCGACCTCGTCAAGAATGTTCCCGGAGCCGACTTCTCCAACTTCCGACCCGACCGCAATGCGGCTGCGGGTGGTGCCCTGCCGAAGGTGCACGGCACGACGCGCTGAGCCGCGTCCCCACGAACGAACGGACGCGTGGAGTGTCCGACTGAGGAGACAGCATGTCCATTCCCCTGGTAGAACCGGCCGCTCTCGCTGAAGGGACGCTGCGGGTCATCCCGATCGGCGGTCTCGGCGAGATCGGTCGCAACATGACCGCGTTCGAGTACGACGGCAAGATCCTGATCGTCGACTGCGGCGTGCTGTTCCCCGAGGAGCACCAGCCCGGTGTCGATCTGATCCTTCCCGACTTCGAGCCCATCCGTGATCGCTTGGACGACATCGTCGGCGTCGTGTTGACGCACGGCCACGAGGACCACATCGGCGCCGTTCCGTATCTGCTGCGCCTGAAGAGCGATATCCCGCTGATCGGCTCGGGCCTCACGCTCGCGCTGGTCGAGGCCAAGCTCAAGGAGCACCGCATCAAGGCCTTCACCCTCACGGTGAAGGAGGGGCAGCAGGAGCGCGTCGGGCCGTTCGATCTCGAGTTCGTCGCGGTCAACCACTCGATTCCCGACGCTCTGGCCGTCGCCATCCGGACCCCTGCAGGAATGGTGCTCGCCACCGGAGACTTCAAGATGGACCAGCTGCCGCTGGACGGGCGCATCACCGACCTGCGGGCGTTCTCTCGCCTCGGCGAAGAGGGCGTGGATCTGTTCCTCGTCGACTCGACCAACGCCGACGTCCCGGGTTTCACGCCGACGGAGCGCTCCATCGGTCCGGTGCTCGACCAGGTGATCGCGAAGGCGCCGCGCCGCGTCATCGTCGCGAGCTTCTCCAGCCACGTCCACCGGGTGCAGCAGGTGATCGACGCCGCGCACGCCAACGGTCGCCGCGTCGCGTTCCTCGGTCGCAGCATGGTTCGGAACATGACGATCGCCGAGCAGCTTGGATACCTGAAGGTCCCGGACGGCCTTCTCATCGACTTCAAGAAGGCCCGTGACCTCCCGGACGAGCAGATCGTGTACATGTCGACCGGTTCGCAGGGCGAGCCGATGGCGGTGCTGAGTCGCATGGCGAACATGGACCACGCGATCGAGATCAGCGAGGGCGACACGGTCATCCTCGCGTCCAGCCTCATCCCGGGCAACGAGAACGCGGTGTATCGCGTGATCGACGGGCTGACCAAGCTCGGCGCGAACGTCGTGCATAAGGCGAACGCGAAGGTGCATGTCTCCGGACACGCCGCCGCGGGTGAGCTGATCTACTGCTACAACATCCTGAAGCCGAAGAACGTCCTCCCCGTGCACGGCGAGTACCGGCACCTCATCGCGAACGCCAAACTCGCTCAGGACACCGGCGTCCCGGAGGCGAACACGATCATCGCCTCCAACGGCACCGTCATCGATCTCAAGGACGGCGTGGCCAGCGTCGTCGGTCAGCTCGATCTCGGTTTCGTCTACGTGGACGGGTCCTCGGTCGGAGCCATCACCGATGCGGATCTCAAGGATCGCCGTATCCTGGCGGAAGAGGGCTTCATCTCCGTGATCGTCGTCGTGGATGCGGCGACCGGTCGCATCATCTCCGGTCCCGAGATCCACGCACGTGGCGTGGCGGAAGACGACTCCGTGTTCGATGACGTCGCGCCGAAGATCGTCGCGGCGCTCAAAGAGGCGGCGGGTAACGGCGTGCGCGACACCCACTCGTTGTCACAGGTTGTACGGCGCACGATCGGGCGCTGGGTCAACCAGAGACTCCGTCGTCGTCCGATGATCGTCCCGCTCGTCATCGAGGCCTGACGGACGGGCCGATGAGGATTCACGGTTGACCGTCATCCCGGTGTAACACCCCGGTCCTATGCTCGCGTCATGGACAGGGGCATCGCCCTCCGCAGGGCCGCGCAGACGGATGTGGTGTTCCTCGGCGACATGCTCGTCGAGGCCGCCAACTGGCGCGCCGGGGGCGTGCGGCCGCGACACGAGGTTCTGACCTCGGCCGATCATCAACGCTATCTCGCCGGCTGGAAGCGCACGGCCGACGAGGGGCTGGTGGCGACCGACGATCGCGATGTCCCGCTCGGCGCCGCATGGTATCGGGTGCTCCCACAGAACGATGCCGGTTTCGGTTTCATCGGTGTGGCAGTCCCCGAACTGATCATCGGGGTGCATCCTCTCTGGCGGGCACGGGGAGTCGGACGCGCCCTGCTACGCGGCGTCATCCAGCTCGCCGGCGCTCAGGGGCACGCACGGATCAGCCTGAGTGTCGAACGCGACAACTTCGCCCGCAATCTGTATCGGGCCGAGGGATTCGCCGTTGTGGGGGAGGGGGCGACTCGCGACACGATGGCCCGCCGAACGCTGTAGCCAGTACCGCGAGGATCGGTGGAAAGCCGCGTCATTACGCGGAGATGTCGGCTGTTGGCCGTAACGTGAGAGCATGGCCCGGAGTACCACGAAGACAGAGCGCGCGTCGACCAGCGCACCGTCGCGCCCCAAGCGGCAGACGGCTCCCAAGGCCCAGCCCGCTCCGAAGAAGTACATCGATGAGGCGGACAAACCTCCCGTCGCCGTTCGGGCATGGCTCGGGCTGGCCCACGGCGTCGGCGGCCTCTTCCGCGCCTTCGGGCCGGAGACCCTCGAGAAGGACGATCGCCGAGATGGCTTCCCGTTCCTCTTGGTGATCCTCGCTGCTCTCGGTGCGGTCAACGAATGGTTCTTTATCGGCAACGAGGTCGCTGCGAACATCAGCGCGTACTCGGTCGGTCTCTTCGTCGGCCGTGTTGCGTTCATCATGCCGGTGCTGCTGCTGCTATTGGCCGGCTGGCTGTTCCGTCACCCGTCGTCAGTCCATGACAATGGACGCATCGGTATCGGATTCGGCATGTTCGTCCTCGCGCTCTCGGGGATCTTCCATGTGGCCGGCCCACGTCCGCACCCGAACCAGGGGATGCCCGCACTCAGCGAGTCCGGAGGGCTGCTCGGTTGGCTGGTGGGCCAGCCGTTGACGTACCTCACCGACATCCCTGCCTACATCGTGCTGGCGCTTCTCGTGGTCCTCAGCATCCTCATCCTCACCAAGACGCCGCCGAACCGCATCGGCGTGCGCCTCGGTGACCTCTATGCCTGGATGTTCGACGCCGAGCGCCCGGAGAAGCCGGTCAAGGACGCCGCCGCGATCGATGAGGCCGACAAGGTCGACGACCCCGACGTGCTGCCCTGGTGGCGCCGCAACAAGACCGGTCGGGAGGAAGATCCCGACGAGGGGACTCTGGGATCGGACGACATCACGGCTCTGCTCACGACCTCCGACCCGACCCCGGCCTATGATCAGGCGGTCGTCGTCGAGAATCCGTACGACGCTGCCACCGAGGTCCTGTCCGATGTCCGTTCGGTCGCCGACTCGCTCGCCGAGCAGCAGACCACCGCTCTGCTCGACGACTCCTCCGACACGGGCGAGGTGCCGGAGCTGCCGGGCCTCGACGGCTTCGGAACCGAGGGTCCGGGCGACCGCGGCCCGCAGGCGCCGGTCGCACCGTACATCCTCCCGTCTCCCGGCCTCCTGGTCGAAGGCCCGCCGCCGGTCATGCGCTCCGAGGCCACCGACAAGGTGATCGAGCAGATCACCAGCGTGCTGTCGCAGTTCAAGGTCGATGCGAAGGTCACCGGTTTCTCGCGCGGACCGACGGTCACCCAGTACGAGGTCGAGGTCGGCCACGGTGTCAAGGTCGAGAAGATCCTGCAGCTGAGCAACAACTTCGCCTATGCGGTGGCCTCGAACGACGTCCGCATCCTCTCGCCCATTCCTGGCAAGAGCGCGATCGGCATCGAGATCCCGAACGCAGACAAGGAGATGGTCGCGCTCGGCGACGTGTTGCGGTCACCGGCCGCGCAGAAGAGCACGCACCCGATGACGATCGGCGTCGGCAAGGATGTCGGCGGCAACATCGTGATCGCGAACCTCGCCAAGATGCCGCACCTCCTGGTCGCCGGTTCCACGGGCTCCGGTAAGTCCAGCTTCGTCAACTCCATGATCACGAGCCTCCTCATGCGAGCGCGCCCCGCCGACGTGCGCATGGTGCTGATCGACCCGAAGCGCGTGGAACTCACCAGCTACGCGGGCGTCCCGCACCTCATCACGCCCATCATCACGAACCCCAAGAAGGCGGCCGAAGCGCTGCAGTGGGTCGTGAAGGAGATGGACATGCGGTACGACGATCTCGCGTCGTTCGGCTTCCGCCATATCGACGACTTCAACCGTGCCGTGCGTGCGGGGGAGGTCGAGCTGCCCGTGGGGAGCGAGCGTGTACTCAAGCCGTACCCCTACCTCCTGGTCGTGGTCGACGAGCTGGCCGACCTCATGATGGTCGCCCCCCGCGACGTCGAGGACTCGATCGTGCGCATCACGCAGCTCGCTCGAGCCTCCGGCATCCACCTCGTGCTCGCGACCCAGCGCCCCAGCGTCGACGTGGTCACCGGCCTCATCAAGGCCAACGTGCCTTCGCGACTCGCCTTCGCCGTCACGAGCGTGACCGACAGCCGTGTCATCCTCGACAGCCCGGGTGCCGACAAGCTGATCGGACAGGGAGACGCGCTGTTCTCCCCGATGGGATCGTCGAAGCCGTTCCGTCTGCAGGGCGCCTGGGTCGACGAGAAGGAGATCGACGCAGTCGTCAAGCACGTCACCCGTCAAGCACGTCCGGACTACCGCCCCGACGTGCAGGAGGCGATGGAGCCGACGAAGAAGAAGGAGGTCGACGAAGACATCGGCGACGATCTGGAGCTGCTGCTCGCGGCGGCGGAGCTCATCGTGTCTTCGCAGTTCGGTTCGACCTCGATGCTTCAGCGCAAGCTGCGCGTCGGGTTCGCCAAGGCGGGTCGCCTCATGGACCTCCTGGAATCGCGTGAGATCGTCGGACCGTCCGAGGGATCGAAGGCTCGCGACGTGCTTGCCACGGCGGAACAACTCCCGCAGGTCATGGCGAAGCTACGTGGTGACGACACTCCGGCAGTCGCCGCAGCGCCGTCAGTACCGCAGACGCCGCCGGTACCTCCGATGTCTGCCGCGCCTCCAGCGCACGATCCGATCGCGGCGCAGTACGAAGGTCTTCCCGAGGTCGAGGCCGAGGGTGGAGACGAAGACGCATGGGGCCTGACGGGACGCGACTGATGACTATTCCTCGGCAGCTGCCCAACGCCATCACCGTGGCGCGGATACCGCTCGCGGTCATCTTCTTCGTGCTACTGCTGCTCGGTGGAACCTACGGCCTTCCTGAGCCCGCGCTCCGCTGGACCGCTGCGGTGCTCTTCATCGTCGGGATATCCACCGACTGGGTCGACGGATACTTGGCTCGCAGATACGACATCGTCAGCGACTTCGGGAAACTCTGGGACCCGATCGCCGACAAGATGCTCACCGGAGCGGGTTTCATCGGCCTGGCCATCCTCGGTGAGGTCAGTTGGTGGATTGTCGCGATCATCCTCATCCGCGAGTGGGGGATCACGATCCACCGCCTGATGGTCGCGAGCGAGCACGTCGTCGCCGCCGCGTGGATGGGAAAGATCAAGACCGCGTTCCAGGGCGTCGCGCTCGGATGGGCGCTGCTGCCCCTGCAGGTCCTCATCGGCCTCGACGCCTGGACGTCGATCACTTTCATCCTGATGCTCATCGTGCTCATCCTCACGGTGGCCAGCGGAATCGACTACATCGTCGCGCAGGTGCGCGGATCGCGGCAGAAGCGGGCATGAGCGAAGCAGGTGCCGCCGAAGCGCTGTCGGCTCTGGGGCGGCGCGGTTGGACGCTGGGCATCGCGGAGTCACTGACGGGCGGCGCGCTGTGCGCCGACGTGGTTTCCGTGCCCGGAGCGTCCGCTGCCCTGTTGGGTGGCGTCGTGGCGTATGCGACCTCGGTGAAAGCCAACCTGCTCGGAGTCGACCGCGAGCTTCTCGCCACCCAGGGGCCCGTTCATCCCCAGGTCGCCCTGCAGATGGCCGACGGCGTGCGCCGTGCCGTGAGCGTCGACGGCACGGCGGCCGATGTCGGCGTGTCGACGACGGGTATCGCAGGTCCGGACTCGCCCGATGGCCAGCCGGTGGGAACGGTGTACATCGGCGTCGTGACGCCGGACGCCTCATCGGTGAAGACGTTTCACCTTCACGGTGACCGTGATTCGATCCGTGCGCAAACGGTGTCGGAGGCTATCCGTGTGTTGCTCGAGATGGTGGCGGAATAGTGTCGGCCCGATGTGGGTTGTTACCGATGTGCTCACATTCAAACCACAGAGTGCAGGGGTAGATTTCGTGCAGGCCAGGAGTACTAGACTGGCTGTCTCATCGGGGGAGACCTCGAACGATCACACGGGGAGGAGGTTCCGATGATTCTCGTACGTCAGGAAATCGGCGATGTGCTGAGGGACTTCCGCTTGCAGAAGGGGCGCACGCTCCGGCAGGTCGCGAGCAAGGCGTCGGTTGCGCTCGGCTACCTCAGTGAGGTCGAGCGGGGGCAGAAGGAGGCATCGAGCGAGATTCTCGCTTCGGTCGCCGATGCTCTCGATGTCCCCATCTCGACGATCATGCGCGAGGTCGGAGATCGCATCTCGGTTCTCGAGGGTATCCAGGTCTTTCCGGACGTCGTTCCGGACGATCTGGTGGCGTCGATCGAGCCACAGCTCTCGCTGCACTGATCCGCAGCGTGCGGACAAGCAATGCGTCGTAGCGAGTTCTTTCGCGCCGTTGACACCGAGTTCCAAGCGCGAGCTTCGTCGTTGGTGAACGATCTCGGTCTCTCGGCCTTGCGCGGACGCACGGCTCTCGAGGCTCTGGACGACGGGACCCCGCCGCGGGAGATCTGGCTGGCGCTGTGCGCAGAGATGGACGTTCCACACCATCGACGCCACGGCGTCGGGCGTCAAGAGCCGCGCGGGCGCTGAACCCCGCGGTGGTGTCCGCAGGTTACGGACAACCACACGCGATTCGCGGCGTGTCGTCGAAGATGTGTTCGAAGCAGGCGTAGTCTTCTGCACAAGTGGTTCAGAGCTTCCGTACTGCACCGTATGCGGGTTTGCCGAGTCGATGTCGGTGGCCTCTCGTACGGTGGGGAACAAGCCGAAGAGCCATACGCCTTGTCGGAGAGTTTCTTCCCAACCGGGACGAGCCGCGACAGCCTACAGGCGGCACCACGCGCGCAGAAGGAGCACAACATGCCATCACCCGCCGACCGCGAGAAGTCCCTCGAGACCGCCCTCGCTCAGATCGACCGTCAGTTCGGAAAGGGCTCGGTCATGCGGCTGGGCAGCGATGAGCGCGCCCCCGTGGCCGTGATTCCCACCGGCTCCATCGCCCTCGACGTCGCTCTCGGCGTCGGAGGTCTTCCGCGTGGCCGTATCGTCGAGATCTACGGACCTGAGTCCTCGGGTAAGACGACTCTCACGCTGCACGCGATCGCCAACGCGCAGCGCGCCGGTGGCATCGCGGCGTTCATCGACGCGGAGCACGCACTCGACCCCGACTACGCGGCGAAGCTCGGTGTCGATATCGATGCGCTTCTGGTGTCGCAGCCCGACACTGGCGAGCAGGCTTTGGAGATCGCCGACATGCTCGTGCGCTCCGGTGCCATCGATCTCATCGTCATCGACTCCGTCGCCGCACTCGTGCCTCGTGCTGAGATCGAAGGCGAGATGGGCGACTCGCACGTGGGCCTGCAGGCCCGGCTCATGTCGCAGGCGCTGCGCAAGCTGACCGGTGGTCTGAACCAGACCAACACCACCATGATCTTCATCAACCAGCTTCGCGAGAAGATCGGTGTCTTCTTCGGCTCGCCCGAAACCACCGCCGGTGGTAAGGCGCTGAAGTTCTACGCTTCTGTCCGCATGGACATCCGTCGTATCGAGACGCTGAAGGACGGAACCGACGCGGTCGGAAACCGTACCAGGGTCAAGGTCGTCAAGAACAAGATGGCTCCGCCCTTCAAACAGGCGGAGTTCGACATCCTCTACGGTGTCGGTATCTCCCGCGAGGGCAGCCTGATCGACTTCGGTGTCGAACACGCCATCGTCAAGAAGTCGGGCTCGTGGTACACCTACGATGGCGACCAGCTGGGTCAGGGCAAGGAGAACGCCCGGACGTTCCTGCTCAACAACCCCGATGTCGCGCTGGCGATCGAGACGCAGATCAAGCAGAAGCTCGGAATCGGTGGGCCGGCTGCCGTGCCCGCTGCTGCAGACGAGCTCGCCGAGCGCCGTCCTGCCTGATGAATGACACTCGTGGGGGCGGTCCTGACCGGGTCGCCCCCATCATTCCCCTCTTCGGACGTGCGGCTAAGAAGCAAGATTCGGATGCGAACGATCAGCGCGGCGGTGACGACATCTCGGACGACGCTCCGGATCGCGTCGTTGATGCAGCGCCGTGGCGCTCGACGGGGGACGCGTCTGGGGGTAACAGCCCTGCCGTGAGCCGAGCCGAGCACGGTCGTCCGAGCGATAACCATCCCGCACGAGGGGCCGTGAGCCGCTCCGTTTCACAGGCTTCGAGGTCCGCACCTCGGCTTCGTGCACTCGCGGATCCTTCGTCGTCGCAGAGCGGCACTGAAGGATCGACTGAGCGGGACGAGATCCGAACCGCGGCTGAGGAGTCGCTCGTACGAAAGCTGCGGACTCGATCTCTCTCGGTGTCCGAGGCGCGTCAGGCGCTCAGGGGGCATGGACTCGATAACGGTGTGATCGACGAGGTGATCGAAGACTTCTGCCGTCGTGGGTACCTTGATGACGCTGCTCTTGCGAACGTTCTCGTGACCTCCGGCGTCGAACGGAAGGGTCAGGGGAGAGTCGCTCTGGCTCGCTCGCTCGCCCAACGAGGTATTCCTCGCGACGTGATCGACGGCGCTCTCGACGAGCTGCCGGACGATGACGACGAGCGGGCCCTCGAGTTCGCCCGCACCAAAGCACGTTCCCTCGGGCGACTCGACAACGACACGGCACTTCGGCGTCTGGTGGGGCAGCTCTCTCGACGCGGCTACAACGGTTCCGTGGCGATGAAGGCGGCCAAGCAGGCGCTGCGGGAAACAGGCGCGAGTGCGTCGCGTTCGGGTGTCCGGTTCGTCGATTCGGACTGAGCGCACCACGCAGCGACGGCGTCCTGACGGCTCGTACAATGGGTTTCATCATGACTATGCCGCGCAGTGAACCGACGATCATCCGTACGTCGTCCGCAGCCGTCGACGATGACGGACGCCAGCGATCGTACGAGGTTCGCACTTTCGGGTGCCAGATGAACGTGCACGACTCCGAACGACTCTCCGGGTCCTTGGAAAGCGCGGGTTACGTCCGCGCGGTCGACGGCGACGAGGCCGACGTGGTGATCATCAACACGTGCGCGGTGCGTGACAACGCCGCCGGGAAGCTCTACGGCACCCTCGGACATCTCGCTTCCGTCAAGCGCCGCAAGGAAGGCATGCAGATCGCAGTCGGCGGCTGCCTGGCCCAGATGGACAAACAAGCGGTTCTCGACAAAGCTCCCTGGGTCGACGTCGTGTTCGGCACGCACAACATGGGGTCGCTGCCGGGACTGTTGGAGCGTGCGCGTCACAACGGCGATGCCGAGCTCGAGATCCTCGAGTCGCTCGAGGTCTTCCCGTCGACGTTGCCGACCAAGCGCGACTCGGCACACAGCGGTTGGGTGTCGATCTCGGTCGGCTGCAACAACACGTGCACGTTCTGCATCGTCCCCAGTCTGCGAGGCAAGGAGAAGGATCGGCGTCCCGGGGACATCCTCAACGAGATCCGGCTCCTCGTGGAAGACGGCGCCATCGAGGTGACACTCCTCGGGCAGAACGTGAACTCCTACGGTGTCGAGTTCGGCGACAGGCAGGCATTCGGCAAGCTGCTGCGTGCCGCCGGCGCGATCGAGGGGTTGGAGCGTATCCGCTTCACGAGTCCGCACCCCGCCGCTTTCACCGATGACGTGATCGATGCCATGGCTGAGACCGCGAGCGTGATGCCGCAGCTGCACATGCCGCTGCAATCCGGCAGCGATCGCATCCTCAAAGCTATGCGACGCTCGTACCGCAGCGATCGATTCCTCGGGATCCTCGATCGTGTCCGCGCGCGTATCCCGAACGCGTCGATCACGACCGACATCATCGTCGGCTTCCCGGGCGAGACCGATGAGGACTTCGAAGACACGATGCGGGTCGTCGAGCTTTCCCGATTCTCCGGCGCGTTCACCTTTCAGTACTCGATCCGCGAGGGCACGCCCGCCGCGACGATGGAGGATCAGGTCCCGAAGGAGGTCGTTCAGGAGCGGTACAACCGTCTGATCGCGCTCCAAGAGCGAATCTCTCTGGAAGAGAATCAGAAGCAGGTCGGACGCCAGGTCCAGGTACTCGTCTCGACCGGTGAGGGCAAGAAGGATGCGGAGACGCACCGTCTCACCGGCCGCGCGGAAGACAACCGCCTCGTTCACTTCGAGGTCACCCCCGGCTCGGACCTCCCGCGTCCTGGTGACATCGTGACGGCCACGGTCACCCATGCGGCTCCTTTCCACCTGCTCGCGGACGACCCGACCGGAGCACCCTTGCAGATCCGTCGGACACGCGGTGGCGACGCCTGGGATCGCTCGCAGGCGGAATCGTGCGCCGTGCCGACACCGGCATCCGACGGTGGCCCTCGCGCAGTATCGCTCGGCCTGCCCACACTTCGCGTCGGCGTGTGAGCGAACCACGCCTCTGGGCGATAGTCGGAGCGACGGGGACAGGCAAGAGCGACCTCGCCCTCGACCTGGCACAGGCGCTCCACGCCCGCGGCAACCCGGCCGAGGTCGTGAACGCCGACGCCATGCAGCTCTATCGTGGGATGGACATCGGCACAGCGAAGGTTCCGGTCGAGGAGCGACGCGGTATCCCGCACCACCTCTTCGACGTTCGCGAAGTCGATCAGGACGCTGCTGTCGCCTGGTACCAGCCGGCTGCGCGGGAGGCGATCCGATCGATCCACCGAGGCGGAGGCGATGCGATCCTGGTCGGCGGCTCCGGGCTCTACGTCTCCAGCGTCGTGTACGAGTTCAACTTTCCGCCGAGGGACCCCGAGATCCGTGCACGCCTGGAGGCAGAGCTGGAGACCGGCGGGCTGTCCGTCTTGCTCGAGCGGCTCCGCCTGCAGGATCCGGCGGCTGCCGCGAGGGTCGACCCGCGCAACAGCAGAAGAGTCGTCCGCGCCCTCGAGGTACTCGAGCAGGGGAGCAGCACCCATGGCGCGGCACTGCCCGAGAGACCGGTTCTGTGGCATCCGCGCACGCGACTGATCGGCCTGCGGCTGGAGCGTTCAGAGCTCGTGGCTCGCCTGGACGATCGCGTGGAACGGATGTGGGAGGCAGGCATGGTTGCCGAGGCCGCTGGTCTGCGGGAGAAGGGTCTCGAACAGGGCGCGACGGCCTCCCGAGCCATCGGTTATGCACAGGCCTTGGGGCAACTCGACGGGAACCTCACCGCTGCCGACGCCATCGCCGAGACGCAGGCCCTCACACGTCGCTACGCACGCCGGCAGGTGTCATGGTTCAAGCGGTATCCGGACCTCGAGTGGTGGGATGCTCCGGCACACGCCGAGGCGCTCCTCACCGAGTGAGCCGCACTGCGGCGACCGCCTCGTCGCGATGTCGGTGGCAGGTGCGAGGCTGACGGTATGGCCACCCACTTCTTCACCGCCTCCAGCCTCGACGGATTCATCGCGACGGACGAGCACTCGCTCGACTGGCTGCTGACGCAAGATGTCGATCCCGACGGACCGATGGGCTACAACGCCTTCGAGAAGAAGGTCGGGGCTCTGGCGATGGGGTCGTCGACGTATGAATGGGTGATGAAGCACGAAGAAGGGCGATGGGGTTACGCCCAGCCCACCTGGGTGTTCACACACCGTGAGATTGAGCTGCCCGAGGGCGCCGATGTGCGGCTCACGCGCGACGACGTACGTCGCGTTCACGCCGAGATGCTCGTCGCTGCTGGGGAAAAGGACGTCTGGATCGTCGGCGGGGGAGACCTCGCCGGCCAGTTCGCTGACGCGGGTCTCCTGGATGAGGTGTGGGTCCAGTATGCGCCGGTGACGCTGGGGTCCGGCGCTCCGCTCCTTCCGCGACGGCTCGACCTCGAACTTCTCGAGGTCGCGAGAAACCGCAACTTCCTCTGCGGCCGTTACGCCGTCCTGTCCTCTACAACCGCAACGTGACCGCGTCGAATCTCCTGAGGTTGCCGTATGCGTCGTCTCCGACCCATGGCCGCGCTCTCTAGACTGAGACCATGGTCGCATTCACCAAGGGTCACGGCACGGGCAACGACTTCATCATCATCGCCGACCCCGACGGGGCGCTCGATCTGACGGTGGAGCAGGTCGCGGTGCTGTGCGACCGCCACTTCGGGATCGGTGCTGACGGCATCCTGCGCGTCGTGCGGTCTGCGGCGATCGCCGACGGTGCCGCCGCGCTGGCGGAGGAGCCCGCAGCCGAGTGGTTCATGGACTATCGGAATGCCGATGGATCGATCGCGGAGATGTGCGGCAACGGCATCCGGGTCTTCGCGCACTACCTGGTGCGAGCGGGCCTCGCAACCATCGAGCCCGGATCGACGCTGCCGATCGGCACCCGTGCCGGCGTGCGTGATGTGACGCGGAGTGCGACGGGATATCAGGTCGACCTCGGCCCGTGGAGACGTCGAGTTCGTCGTTCCCGGGGAGCCGCTGGTGCGCGACGGAGTCGGGCATGTCCGCATGCGCGTGTTCGAGCGCGGCGTCGGTGAGACTCTCAGCTGCGGTACCGGTGTGGCGGCCACCGCACTCGCCGTCCGCTACTGGGCGGGGGAGAGCGCTCCGAACAACTGGCAGGTCGAGGTGCCAGGCGGAACTCTCGGAGTGCGGATGTTCCCGGCAGAAGACGGAGAGCACGTCGCTCTGTCGGGTCCCGCGCAGCTCGTCTTCAGCGGAGAGATCGACCTGTTCTGACGGGAAATCGACAATGCCGCCGCGCCCAGGGGGTCTCCGATAGAAGCGGTCAGATCCCGGTCAGCGCGATCGGCTCGGTCGGCGGGGTCCCGTGCTTGCGTACCTTGAGGATTCGGTAGCCCTTGCCGGTGGCGGTGCGGAAGACGCTGTACCCCGGATGGAACGTGGAGCCGATCCACCGCTGCAGGGAGTCGGCACCGAGATTGCGCTGGACGACGAGCCAGGCATCGCTGCGCTCGTCGAGACGCGGGATCCACCGTTCCAGCAGGCCGTGCAGTTCGTTCTTACCCACGCGGATCGGCGGATTCGAGCGGATGGTGCGGAACGAGACATGCTCGGGAACATCGTCGGGCAGAGATGCGTTGATGTTGGTGAGCCCGAGGGAAGCGGCGTTGCGGCGCACCAGATCAAGGGCACGCTCATTCACATCGACGGCCCAGATCGTCGCGTGCGGGGCGGCGAGGGCCATCGAGATGCTGACGGGTCCCCAGCCGCTGCCGAGGTCCAGAAGATTGCCGCCCGGGGGTACCGGGGGCATGTTGGCGAGGAGCACTGCAGTGCCGGCATCCAGCCGATCCGGGCTGAAGACGCCACCGGCGGTGGTGACTTCGAGCTCTCGGCCTGCGAGCGATACACGGATCCTGCGCAGATTTTCGGGGCTTGCCGGGGCCGCAGTGAAGTAGTGGTCAGACCCCATACGGTGAGCGTACCGGACAGCGCGGGCTAAGGTTAAGGCTCGCTACAAAACCCCAGAGACAAGGAACGGATGACGGATACCACGACACCCTCCAACGGCGACAACACCGTCGATCGCGTGCTCGCGAACGCAGAGAAGCGCTCTGACGTCCACGTGTTCGGCGCAGCGCAGGCGCTACAGGACGAGTCGACGGCCGCGCACGCCAGCACGGATGGGGCGCAATGGGATCTCGAGGACCGTCACGCGCTTCGCCGCGTCGGTGGACTCTCGACCGAGCTCGAGGACGTCACGGAGGTCGAATACCGCCAGCTGCGCCTGGAGAACGTCGTTCTCGTCGGCGTGTACCCGCAGGGCGCTCAGGAGGATGCCGAGAACTCGCTGCGTGAACTCGCCGCGCTGGCGGAGACCGCGGGTGCGGTCGTGCTCGACGGCGTCCTGCAGCGTCGCCCGCATCCGGATGCCGCCACGTATCTCGGGCGCGGCAAGGCGCAGGAACTCAAGGACATCGTCGCTGCGGTCGGTGCCGACACCGTCATCGCCGACACCGAACTCGCGCCCAGCCAGCGGCGCGCGCTCGAGGACGTGGTCAAGGTCAAGGTCATCGATCGCACGACCGTGATCCTCGATATCTTCAGCCAGCACGCCAAAAGCCGGGAGGGCAAGGCGCAGGTCGAGCTCGCGCAGCTCGAGTATCTGCTCCCTCGACTTCGCGGTTGGGGTGACTCCATGAGCCGCCAGGCGGGTGGCCAGGTCGGTGCCGGCGGAGCGGGCATGGGCTCCCGCGGCCCCGGTGAGACCAAGATCGAGCTGGACCGGCGACGGATCCGCACCAAGATGGCGCTCCTGCGTCGGCAGATCCGTGACTTCGGCCCGGCCCGTGAGGCGAAACGTGCCGAGCGCAAGCGCAACACCATCCCGTCCGTGGCGATCGCCGGCTACACGAATGCGGGCAAATCGAGCCTGCTGAACGCGCTCACGAGCGCCGGCGTCCTGGTCGAGAATGCACTGTTCGCGACGTTGGACGCTACCGTGCGCCGATCGGAGACGGAAGACGGTCGTGTCTACACGTTGACCGACACCGTCGGGTTCGTGCGCAATCTTCCGCACCAGCTCGTCGAGGCCTTCCGGTCGACGCTGGAGGAGGTCGGTGAGGCCGACGTCGTCCTGCATGTCGTCGATGCGTCGCACCCTGACCCTGCCGGTCAGCTCCAGACGGTCCGCGACGTGCTCGGCGATGTGGGTGTGCGGGATCTGCCTGAGATCGTCGTCTTCAACAAAGCCGACCTGATCGACGACGACGAGCGCTTGGTGCTCCGCGGTCTCCAGCCGCATGCGCATTTCGTGTCATCGCGGTCCGGAGAGGGAATCGCGGAGCTGCGAGCCGTCATCGAGGAAGCTCTTCCGAAGCCGGCGATCGAGGTCCACGCGGTGATTCCGTACGATCGCGGCGACCTGGTGGCAGCGATCCATGAGACGGGGATGCTGCTCGGGGTGGAGCACCGAGAAGCGGGCACGGCCGTGCACGCGCGGGTGTCCGAGAGGCTCGCGGCCGAGCTCGCTCCTTTCGCCCTTGACAGCTGACCCGGTTCAGCGCGCGAGGAACCGCGCCTCCACCGTGGCGGAGATGACGATCTCCTCCGGCTCATACTCCATGGCCGGGGCGGCATCTGCAGCGAATGCCACGCCTCCCCGCGCCTTCATCATCGGAGCCCCCGGGGTCGGCTGTCCGTTGGAGATGAGGCCGACATCGGCGATCTCAAGTGGCGTGACCTCGTCGAGGCCGAGCGCCCCCGCGTATGCCTTGGCACGAGTGACGGCGACGTTGACCGCTTCCGCAGCCACCTCGCGTTCGACTCGCGTTCGCGTCGCGGGAGTGAGATGCCAATCCACCCAACCCACCTCGACGCCGTCCCACGGCGAGATGTCCGAGACCCAGATCGAGAGCTCCGATGCTTCCGCGAACGTCGCGGCGAAGTCGATACCCGCGTAGTACACCGGCGCGAGACGCTTGCCGTCGTTGTTCCACGGGCGCTCGGCTCTCACGGACAGTCGCTTACTGGACCAGTCGACGACACTCCCCGCTTCCGCCCGCACGGTGATGCTGCCGCGCACGGGCTCGGCCAGTCGCATGACGTGCTCGACGACGTTCGTGCGCTCTGATCCCTCCGCCCGCACGCTCACGCGGATAGTGGCGCGCTCCGGCGCGGTACGCGCTTCGTGCTCGCCGCGGACAGTGACGGTGACTTCGCTCATGGGCAGACTCTACGCCAGCGATTCGGGGGTCTGCGGAATGGCGGAGAGACGGCGAACGTTGTAGTCTGTGATGCTCGGGTGTTCGTCATCCGGGTTGGTAATTCCACAGTGTGACAGCGGCTCCTTCGAGAGAAGGACCACGGGGCTGATCGGTTTCGACAGCGCCTGTGAATCCACGAGAAGCGGGCCGAG
>JAQZBG010000421.1 GCA_029239165.1 Microbacterium sp.
GATGCCCTCGAGGTGACCACGCGCGTCGTCTCCCTCGACGAGGCGAAGGAAGCCGGCGCCATGGCTTTGTTCGGCGAGAAGTACGGCGACGTCGTGCGCATGGTCGACATCGGCGGCCCCTGGTCTCGCGAGTTGTGTGCAGGCACGCACGTGAGCACGAGTGCCGAGATCGGCCTGGTCAGCCTCGTCGGAGAGTCTTCCGTCGGCGCGTCCAACCGTCGCATCGAGGCGCTCGTCGGCGCCGATGCCTTCCGCGAGCTCGCGGCGGAGCGGGCGATCGTCTCCCAGCTCACCAGCTCACTGAAGACGCCTCGTGAGCAGCTGCCGGAGCGCATCGCCGACCTCACTGCGAGTCTGAAGGCCGCGGAGAAGCGCATCGCGCAGTTCGAGTCCAAGGAGCGGGCGGGGCAGATCCCGGCCATCGTCGAGGCTGCGAAGCGCGTCGGCTCTTTCCGCCTTGCGGCGCAGAGCCTCGGCGACG
Organism: Microbacterium sp.; assembly: GCA_029239165.1. Taxonomy (GTDB): domain Bacteria; phylum Actinomycetota; class Actinomycetes; order Actinomycetales; family Microbacteriaceae; genus Microbacterium. The sequence goes on from JAQZBG010000421.1 coordinate 482, forward strand.
TGGCTTCTGCGGATGATGTGCGCGACCTCGTCAACGGGGTGCGCGATCGGCTCGGGTCGGATGCTGCCGTGGTCGCGCTCGGGGCGGTCGTCAACGGGCGCCCTGTCGTGGTGGTGGCGACGAACGATGCTGCTCGGTCCGCCGGCGCGAAGGCCGGTGCCCTCGCGAAGCGCGCGGCCGGTGTGCTCGGCGGCGGTGGCGGAGGACGCGATGATGTCGCACAGGGAGGCGGCGCGGATGCGGCGGCTCTTCCCGCGGCGCTCGAGGCCATCTCCCAGGAGCTGCACGGCGCGTGACCGGCTTCCGTCGCGGTGTGCGGCTCGGCATCGACGTGGGTCGGGCGAGAGTGGGTGTCGCCCGTTGCGACCCCGACGGCATGCTCGCCGTTCCGGTCGAAACGGTGCCGCGGAACGAGGCCTCGATCGATCGTCTCGTCCAGTTGGCGGGGGAGTACGAGCCCCTGGAGTTCGTGGTCGGACTGCCGGTGAACATGCAGGGCGCCGATACCCCCTCGACGACGGATGCGCGGGAGTTCGCGGCTGCCCTCCAGTTGCGTAGCGGCATCGTCGTGCGGCTCGTCGATGAGCGACTGAGCACGGTTTCGGCGCACGCCGCCCTGCGCAGTTCCGGGAGATCTCAGAAGAAGTCTCGTAGCATTGTGGATCAGGTCGCCGCCGTGGTGCTTCTGCAGCAGGCGATCGATATGGAGAAGAGCACCGGAAACCCGGCCGGTGCGGCCATCTCGCCTGACGAGGAGCACGCCTGACGATGTCCGAACGCGACAACGCAACGCCGCGGCACGACGCAGACTCCCGCCTGGGGGAACTGTTCGAGAACCTTCCCGAGCCGACCACGCAGGTTCCGACGGTCGACAACAGCGCTCCCGCTCCCGGCTCGCGACGCGCGGCCCGTGAGGCGGCATCGGGAGATGGTGCCGTCACTCCCGCACCGGTCGCGCCATCACCTGTCCCGGTCCGTGCTTCTGCCGACGAGGCGGTCGCCGCGAGCGGCGACTCTCCGTCGCCGACACCGGTGCGCGCCTCCGCCGACGCCGCCGACACACCGACGCGAGCCGTCCCCGTCGTCTCGCCGCCTTCACCGGCCGCCGCGCCGGAGCCGGTGATCGGCGGAGGGCTCGACGATCTGTTCGCGCCGCACGACGACCACGTCGACGCCAAGCCGAAGAAGAAGCGCCGCAAGGGATGCCTGATCGCGCTGATCATCGTCCTCGCCATCGTCGGCGGGCTCGCGGGAGCTGGCGTGTGGGTGGCGAACACCTACGGCGACAGGATCAGCGAGGCCATGGGCTGGGGACCGTCGAAGGACTGGGAGCCGGGGCAGGCGACCGGAGAGGCCTTCGTGACGATCAAGGAAGGCGACACCGGCGGTCCGGTCTCCGTCGCCCTCTACGAGGCGGGCATCACGAAGACGGAGGACGTGTTCTACGACTATCTGGTGGACGAGGGGATCAACCCGACGTTCTACCCCGGCGTCTACAGCTTGCAAGAGAAGATGACGGCCAAGGCCGCTCTGGCCGCGCTCGAGGACGAGACCAACAAGCTCGAGAACACGGTGGAGGTCCGCGAGGGCGGAACCGTCGAGTCGTCGCTGCCCGGCATGGCGGAGACACTGGGCCTTCCTCTCGCCGACTTCGAGGCCGCCGTCAAAGACCCCTCGCAGTATGGCGTCGACGCGCAGCGTCTCGAGGGATGGCTCTACCCGGCGATCTACACTTTCGACCCGGAGGTCACGGCGACGCAGGTCATCCAGCGGATGGTCGACCGCACCCGCGAAGCGCTCGACGAGGCCGGTGTTCCGCCCGAAGACGCGCAGCGCGTGCTGACGATCGCCTCCATCATCCAGCGCGAGGGGCTCACGGCTGACTTCCCGAAGGTGTCGCGGGTGATCCAGAACCGTCTCGACATCGACATGAAGCTGCAGATGGACTCGACGGCCCAGTACGGCTACGGCACCCTTCACAAGGGCGTGGTCTCCAGCTCGGCCGAGGCCCTCGAAGACCCCAACGAGTGGAACACCTACTACCACACCGGCCTTCCGGCCACGCCGATCGCGAGCTCCAGCTTCGCCGCCATCGACGCCGCCATGCATCCGGCGGACGGCCCCTGGCTCTACTTCGTGACGGTAAACCTCGCGACGGGGGAGACGCAGTTCTCGGAGACCTACGAAGAGCACCTCGCCGGAGTCGAGAAGTGGCGCGCCTGGTGCCGTGACAATCCCGACAACGACGGGTGCGGGGCCGGGTGACGGGTACACGCCTGGCGGTATGGGGAGACCCGATCGCGCACTCCAAGTCGCCGGACCTCCACGCCGCGGCGTACCGGGTGCTGGGCGTGGATTGGGAGTACGGACGCCGCCAAGTGAC
>JAQZBG010000422.1 GCA_029239165.1 Microbacterium sp.
GATGGTTCCCCAGGTGATCGAGTCCGTCGGTCCGAGCCCCAGGTACGACAGCCCGGCCTCGCCGAGGATCGCGAAGATGAGGGCGAAGAGGAACTGCGCCGTCAGCAGCGGCAGGAGGTTGGGCATGATCTCGACGAGGATCACACGCAGCGATCGCTCACCGGCCACCTTCGAGGCGTAGACGTAGTCGCGGGTGCGGAGGGAGCGCGTCTGCAGACGCAGGACGTAGGCGGCGCCCGCCCAAGATGTGATGCCGAGGAAGATCGCCACCAGCTGCCAGGTGCGCTGCGGCACGAAGGAGGCGATCACCATCACGAGCGGGAGGCCGGGGATGACGATCATCACGTTGGTGATGAGTGCGAGTCCGTCTTCTCGCCAGCCACCCAGGTAGCCGGCGAGGACACCGAAGACGAGCGACAGCACGATCGCGATCACACTCGCGATCACTCCGACCATGAGCGAGCCCTGCGCGCCGATCGCGAGCTGGGCGAACATGTCGTTGCCGAGCTTCGTCGTGCCGAGCCAGTGCTCGGCGGACGGCGGCTGCAGCGCGGGGTTGTCGGTGCTGCGGGGGTTCTGCGTGAAGAACGGGGCGATGATCGCGAACAGCACGATCGCGAGCACGAGGATCGAGCCGACGATGAACTTCGGCGATGTGCTCGGCAGGATGCGGCGCTTGCGTCCTCTGCTCTGAGTAGCGAGGGAGATGGTGCTGGCCGGCGCCGTCATCGGCGCGTCCTCGACGGTCAGGAGACCGGCGGTGTTCTGCGGATCAGACATTCTGGCGCGCCCTCGGGTCGATGAAGCCATAGACGAGGTCCATGAAGAAGTTGGCGGCGAGCACCGTGATGGTGATCACCAGGAACAGACCCTGCATCAGTGCGTAGTCGTTGTTCGTGACGGCTTGGAACATCAACTTGCCGATGCCGGGATAGGTGAACACCTGCTCCATGACGATGGAACCGGAGACGACGAAGCCGAGAGTGATCGAGAACCCGGCGATCGACGGGATGGCCGCGTTCCTCGCGGCATACGTCGTCATGATGCGACGGTGCCGGAGACCCTTGGCCTCGGCGGTGAGGACGTAGTCCTCGGCGAGCGTGGCCACCATCATGTTGCGCATGCCGAACAGCCAGCCACCCACGGAGCTGATCACGATCGTGGCAGCCGGGAGGATGGAGTGCGCCAGCGCGTCGGTGAAGAACGCCCACGTCGGCTCCGGTCCGTCGGGGAAGTCGAACACGTCGTAGCCGCCGAAGATCGGGAACCAGCCGAGACCGACCGCGAAGACCGAGACCAGGATCAGCGCCAGCCAGAAGTACGGGATGGACTGCAGCACGGTCGTCGCGGGGATGACGTGGTCGACCCAGGTGCCCCGCTTCCACCCGGCCCAGGCACCAAGGGCGACGCCGAGGACGAAGGAGATGACGGTCGCCGTGCCGACGAGCACGAGTGTCCACGGCAGGGCCCCGGCGATGAGCTCCGTCACCGGCGTCGGATACTTCGTGACCGAGATCCCGAGGTCGCCGCGGAACATCCGGCCCCAGTATGCGAGGTACTGGTCCCAGAGCGAGGAGTCGTCGCCACCGAGCAGGAGCTTGATGTTGCGGATCGTCGTCTCGGAGATCTCGCCGCCGGCCCGCTGCATCTTGGCGATCATGATGTCGGCGGGGTTCCCCGGCATGAGACGGGGAAGCAGGAAGTTGAGAGAGATCGCGGCCCACAGCGTGAACGCGTAGAACCCGATTCTTCGTGCATAGAACTTCATGTCACTCTTTCCTGGCTTCCTGCTTCCCGTCTCCTCTCGACTACTTGGCCGGCTGCAGCTGCGTCAGGACGTAGCCTGCCGCGATCGCACCCCAGGACGGCGGGAAGGCGTAGAGCTCCTCCTCGGTCGGCCACCCCGTGAAGTCCTGCGTGTTGTAGAACGTCTGGGTCGCGTTGATCACCAGCGGGATGTACGGCAGGTCACGGACGATCTCGGTCTGGATCGTGCCGTACAGCTCCTTCTTCTCCGCCTCATCATCGGTGCTGATCGCGGCCTGGATCGCGGCATCGACCTTCGGGTTGTTGTAACGGCTGAAGTTCCAACGTCCGGCCGGGACCTCGGTGCCGACGGGGCTCGTCGACTGCACCTCGTTGCCGCCGAACCAGTCGCGATAGATCTGGAACGGGTCGGCCACCGACGTGCCGATCATGCCGCCGACGATGAGCTGGAAGTCTCCACCCTGACGGGAGTCGGAGAATTCCTGCCACTGCCGAGCGGCGCGCCGTCCTTCGCGTAGAAGTCGCCGTCCTTCGTGTAGCCGGCGGCCTCGAGGATCGCACCCGCCTCTGCGACGTTCGCCTCCTGGGGGCTGACCTCGTTGGCGGGATCCGCGACCCACTTCTCGTCACGGGGCAGCAGAGCGTACGTCGGCGAGATGTCACCGGTGAGCCCGACGAACGCCTTGTCCTTGATGGTGGCGCGGTCGATCGCGACGTTGAGTGCCTGACGCACGGCGACGTCGGTCTGCGGACCGGTGCAGCCGAGCTCGGCGTTCGAGCAGGTGTACAGGACTGTGGGGTCCTGCGGGGTGTTGATCCAGTCGATCTTCCCGTTGCCGGTCACATCGTCCGGGTTCGGGATGAACATGCCGGTCCAGTCGAGCTCCCCGGCGGCGAGCAGGTCCTGTGCGGTCTGGTTGTTGTCGACCGCGATGTACTGGACCTTCTTGACTCCGAGCTTGTCGGCGTCGCGGAAGTTCTCGTTCGCGACGATGGTGTACGACTCGCTGGTGGTCTTCTCGACGACGTAGGCGCCGGAGCCGACGGGCTCCTCGTTGGCGAAGTTCGCGAAGTCGGTGACGTCCGCCCAGATGTGCTCCGGAAGGATGTAGGTCGAGCCCAGACGCTGGAACTCGGTCGTGTACTGCGCGGAGGAGTACGTCAGTACGACGGTGGTGTCGTCCGTGGCCTCGGCCGAGACCAGGCCGTTGCCTTCGGGGTTGTTCGCCTCGTACTTGAAGGAGAACGCGACGTCCTTCGCCGTGAGCGGCTCGCCGTCGCTCCACTTGAGGTCCGGCTTGATGGCGATCGTGATCACCGTGCCGTCCTCGTTGTACTCGAAGGTGTCGCCGATCAGGCCGACGGGCTCGGAGTCGGCGGTCTTGTTGTAGAAGAAGAGCGGCTCGTAGATGGGGCCGAGGGCGCCATGGAGCACAGTCGGAGCGAACGGGTTGTAGTTCGCGGTGATCGGCGTCTGGCTGCCGGCCCAGACGCGAAGGGCGCGGTCGCTGTCGGCGTTGTTGCCGTCGTCGCTGCCGCCGGTGCCGCAGGCGGTGAGGCCCAGGGCGAGGACGGATGCTCCGGCGATCGCGGTGAGCGCGATTCTGCGCTTTCCGTTTCGGATCATTTCTCTTGTTTCCTCTCGGTGCTGCACTGCAGGAGGGATCGCTCCGGGTGGAGCGGAACCCCGACTGTGGGGTTCGTGGGCCCAGGGAGGCGACCGATGGGCCACTCCCGGGAGGGGGTTTGTTAGGACAGTAACCTAACAAACCCCCATACCGGTAGACAACCCTCCCGGAGCGCTCCAGATAACGTTTCGGCCTCGACGCCACGATGTGTCACATGCGAGCACTAAGGGTCGCCATGACACTAAGATCGATCACGGAGGTTAAGGTGTCAGTGACTCGAAGCGAGGAGATCCGGGTGGCCGTCTCGACGGTCATCCTCACGCTGCGGCGTACCGACGACGCACGCGCGGTCCTCGCGCTGCCCCTCGTCCTGCGAACCCGTGAGCCGTTCGCCGAACAGTGGGCACTCCCCGGGGGCTGGCTCACCGCCAGCGAATCCCCGGTCGACGCCGCGGCCCGAACCCTCGCCGAGACGACAGGTCTCGCCCCCAGCTACCTCGAGCAGCTCTACGCCTTCGGCGCCGTGGACCGCTCCCCCACCCGGGTCGTCTCGATCGTGTACTGGGCACTGCTGCGCCAAGACGACGTGACCGCGCAGATCGCCGCCCACCGGGCGTCCGGCCACGCCCCCGAGAACGTGCGCTGGTTCGACATCGACCAGCTGCCGCCGCTCGCCTTCGACCACGACAAGATCGTCGAATACGCCCTCTGGCGCCTGCGCAACAAGGTCGGCTACAGCCGGGTCGCCCAGGGATTCCTGCCCGCCGAGTTCACCATGGCCGAGCTGCGCGAGGCTTACGAGTCGATCCTCGGCAAAAGCCTCGATCCCGCCAACTTCCGTCGCCAGGTGGAATCCGCAGGCAATCTGCTCCCCACCGACCGCTTCCGCACCGGGAGCCACCGTCCTGCACGTCTTTACCGTGACAACACCGATGTCGAGCTGGCCGACCGCGGCCCGCTCGGTCCCGAAGAAACGAGCACCCGATGAGCATCACCTTCGTCCCCGCTCCCGCTGTTCCGCCGCTGGACGCCTCGGTGGACCACGCGATCCAGGCGATCGTCACCGGCGCATCCACCGACGCCACCTGCGCCACCGACCTGGCGGCCGGTCCCTGGGACTTCGATTCCCGGCCCGGATACGGACCCGGCTCCTCGATGGGCGACGTGATCCCCACGGGGTCCCCTCGACAGGGCGAGCTGCCCGTCGCGTACCGGGAGGCGCCCGAGGAGGAACTCGATGCACGCATCCGCGCGGCGAAGGCCACCCTGGGCGACCGCGTCGTGATTCTGGGCCACTTCTACCAGCGCGAGGAGGTCGTGCGGCACGCGGACTATGTCGGCGACTCCTTCCAGCTCGCCACGGCAGCCAAGGGCAGGACAGAAGCCGAGGCGATCGTGTTCTGCGGTGTGCATTTCATGGCCGAGACCGCCGACCTGCTCTCGCAGCCCGAGCAGGCCGTGATCCTGCCGAACCTCGCTGCCGGATGCTCGATGGCCGACATGGCCGACATCGACCAGGTCGA
>JAQZBG010000039.1 GCA_029239165.1 Microbacterium sp.
CCTGCTCGTCTGCCCGTATCGCCACATCGCCACGTACGATCAGGCGACAGCGGAGGAGGTCGCCGAGATCGGCGCCCTCACACAGACGGCCATGCGGGTTCTGCGCGAGGTGTCACGCTGCGACGGCTTCAACCTCGGCATGAATCAGGGCGCGGTGGCGGGAGCCGGCGTCGACGCCCACTTGCATCAGCACGTGGTGCCGCGGTGGACGTCGGACGCCAACTTCTTCCCGATCATCGCGAAGACCAAGGCACTCCCGCAGCTCCTCGGCGAGGTGCGCGAGGCCGTGGCCAACGCCTGGCCGACGCCGGAGCCGGCTACGGAGTAGCTCAGCGCACCTGACGGGCGGTGAACTGCAGTCGCGGGTTGGCGTAGAACTCCTGCGCCTCGACCAGCTGAAGTTCGCGCTCACCGGATTCGAGAGTGACCTTCAACAGGTCGTAGACGCTGGACGCCGTGCGCTCCAGAGCGATCTTCGCGCTGCCGGTCTCGACATAGTGCGCCGTGAACAGCGCCGCCGTCACATCGCCGGAGCCGTTCGCCTTCATCGGCAGGTGCGGGGTCTGCACGAGCCAGGCGCCCTGGTCGTCGGCGGCGAGCATCTCGATGGTGCCCTGTTCGCGGTCGGGACGCTCGACGCTCGTCACCAGCACCGTGCGCGGGCCCATCGCGTGGGCGAGGTCGACCGATGCGAGTGTGGACTCGAGCGTGTCCGGCTCGGTGCCGGTGAGGAAGCCGAGCTCGAACTGGTTCGGCGTGATGATGTCGGCGACCGGGACGACGCGCTCACGCAGCAGCACGGGGATGGCCGGAGCCACGAAGCACCCCGACTTCGCGTTGCCCATGACCGGGTCGCAGGCGTAGACGGCGTTCGGATTGGCGGCCTTCACACGCGCGACGGCGTCGATGATCACGTCTCCGATGCCTTCCCCGCCCTGGTAGCCGCTGAGAATCGCGTCGACCTGACCGAAGACCCCGCGCTCCTCGATGCCGGTGATGACCTCGCGGACGTCGTCCGGAGCGATCAGCGGCCCGCGCCAGGCGCCGTAGCCGGTGTGGTTGGAGAAGTTCACGGTGTAGACCGGGAGCACCTCGACGCCGATGCGCTGCAGCGGGAACACCGCAGCGGAGTTGCCCACGTGCCCGTAGGCGACGGCTGACTGGATGGAGAGGATCTTCATTCTCCGGCTCTTTCGTTCAGGGCAGGCGGGTGCCCGCGAGGGTGGTCATCGCCCGGCGGCGACGAGATCGGCGACGAGGGTCTCGGCGTCATCATCGGTCAGGTCGTGCACGGTCAGGCGAAGGTGGTGCGAGGGGTCTGCGCGGTCGTCGAGCGCGAAGTCGTCGCCGGTGCGGGCCAACCACCCCCGGCGCATCAGCCGATCGGCGACGATTCGGGCGGGTTGCGGCAGTTCGACCCACAGGCTCAGACCGTCGGACGCCGTCGCATCGATACCGCCGGCGCGCAGTCGTTCGGCGAAGGCGGCGTTCCGCTCCGCGTAGTGGGTGGCCGCTGTGGCGACCTCGGACATCACGCTCTCATCGGTCAGCTGCGTCAGTGCGAGACGCTGCAGGAGGTGACTCACCCACGTGGTGCCGGGACTCAGGCGCATCGCCAACCGCTCGGCGGTCTCCGCATCCGTCGCCGCGATCGCGAGGCACATATCGGGGCCGAGGAACTTCGACACGGAACGGACGAGCGCGAATCGACGGTGGTCCGGGCCGATGAGTGACTCGTACGGGCGCTGCGAGAGCATCGAGAAGTGATCGTCCTCGATGATCAGCACGTACGGGTGGTCGGCGAGCACAGCTCGCAGATCCGCGGCTCGCGACGCCGTGAGGCTCGCCCCGGTGGGGTTCTGCGCGCGCGGGGTGCAGATGATCGCGCGGACTCCGGCATCCAGGGCGGCACGCAACCCGTCGACGGTCATGCCCTCGGAATCCACGGGGACGGGGATGGCTCGGTACCCGCCGAGGCGCACCGTGTGGATGCTGGCCAGGAAGCAGGGGTCCTCGAGAGCCACCGCATCGTCGCGCATCAGCGCCTGCGCGAGCAATCGCTCCACCGCGTCGACCGCGCCGCTGGTGATCGTGATGCGGAAGTCGACGTCGGTGAGGTCGGCCGAGATCCACCGCCGTGCCCACTCCTCGAGTCCCCGGTCGATCACGGGCTCGCCGTAGAGGACGGGGCGCGAGGCGATGGTCATCAGGGCGGATGCCGGATCGGGGATGAGTCGCGGGTCCGGGTTGCCCGTGCCGATGTCCCGGAGAACCGTGTCGGGGGCATACCCCTCCTGCGCCACGGCTTCGAGGCCCGCGACCACGGTGCCGGCGCGTCCGCGCGAGATCACCAGTCCGGCCTGAGCGAGTTGACGGTACGCGGCAACGGCGGTGTTCCGATTCACGCCCAGGGTCGCGGCCAACTCGCGCACCGGCGGAAGAACGCTCCCGGGCTGCAGGGCTCCGCGGTCGCGCAGCGAACGCACGCTGTCGGCGATCTCCGATGCGGTGGTGCCTGTGATCTGGTCGCTCATGGTCCTCCTCAGTGATTCTAGGTCGAATCGGACAGTGCTACGTTTGATCTAGATCAAACCCGACTTCGGTGCATCCGACAGGAGTTCCCCATGACCGAGCAGACAACCACTGGATCCTCGCGCGTCAAGCGCGGCCTCGCCGAGATGCTCAAGGGCGGCGTCATCATGGACGTCGTCACCGCTGAACAGGCGAAGATCGCCGAAGACGCGGGCGCCGTCGCCGTCATGGCGCTCGAGCGTGTGCCGGCCGACATCCGTGCACAGGGTGGCGTCTCACGCATGAGCGACCCCGACATGATCGACAGCATCATCGATGCGGTCTCGATCCCGGTGATGGCGAAGGCGCGCATCGGACACTTCGTCGAGGCCCAGGTGCTGCAAGAGCTGGGCGTCGACTACATCGACGAGTCCGAAGTGCTCTCGCCGGCCGACTACGTGAACCACATCGACAAGTACCGGTTCACCGTGCCGTTCGTGTGCGGCGCCACCAACCTGGGGGAGGCACTCCGCCGCATCAACGAAGGTGCGGCGATGATCCGCTCCAAGGGCGAGGCCGGCACCGGCGACGTCTCCGAGGCGATGAAGCACATCCGCAAGATCCGTGGAGAGATCGCGGCCCTCGCGGCTCTCCCCAAGGACGAGCTGTACGTCGCCGCCAAAGAGCTCCAGGCGCCGTACGAGCTGGTCGCGGAGATCGCGGAGACGGGCACGCTTCCCGTCGTGCTGTTCGTGGCCGGAGGAGTCGCGACCCCGGCGGACGCCGCGATGATGATGCAGCTCGGAGCCGACGGCGTCTTCGTGGGCTCGGGCATCTTCAAGTCGGGCAACCCGGCCGAGCGCGCCAAGGCCATCGTCAAGGCCACCACGTTCTTCGACGACGCCACCGTGATCGCGGAGGTCTCGCGCGGACTCGGCGAGGCGATGGTGGGCATCAACGTCAGTGACCTCCCCGCGCCGCACCGTCTCGCCGAGCGTGGCTGGTAACACCCGCGTCGGAGTCCTCGCGCTGCAGGGCGACGTGCGCGAGCACGCCGCCCTGCTCGCGCACCTGGGCGCCGACGTCATGCTGGTGCGTCGGCCGGAAGAGCTCTCATCCGTCGACGGCCTCGTGATCCCCGGCGGCGAGTCCAGCGTGATCGACAAGCTGTCGCGCATCTTCGGGATGCAGGAGCCGATTCGCACCGCGATCCGTGCCGGACTACCCGTGTACGGGACGTGCGCCGGACTCATCCTGCTCGCGGACACGGTGCTCGACGGGATCGACGGCCAGGAATCCTTCGGTGGAATGGACATCGACGTCCGTCGCAACGCTTTCGGGCGCCAGACGGAGTCGTTCGAGACGGAACTCGACGTCCCCGCGCTGGGGGAGCCTCCGGTGCACGCGACGTTCATCCGTGCCCCGGTCGTGGAGCGGGTGGGCACCGGTGTCGACGTCTTGGCAGCGCTCACGGACGGCACGGTCGTCGCCGTCGAGCAGGGCAGCCTGCTCGGAACGAGCTTCCACCCCGAGGTCGACGGCGAGACGCGCTTTCACGAACGCTTCCTCGAAAAGGCCCGGGCCCGCACCGGGACGCGCGTGCGCTAGCGTCGACGGTCGAGCAGCCAGTCGTACAGTTCGGGGTTGTCGTAGGTCTCGGTCCAGGAATCATGGCCGACCCCCGCATATCGCGTGAACCGCACGTCGGCGTCGAGCGACCGGAGTTCGGTGATGATCTCCTCCGTGGCGGCGATCGGCACGACATCGTCGGCGTCGCCGTGGAAGGCCCAGACAGGGAGGTGACGAATCGGCGCCGCACTCTGCATCCAGAGCCCACCGCAGATCGGCGCGATCGCGGCGAACCGATCGGGATAGCGCACCGCCAGACTCCAGGTTCCGAAGCCGCCCATGCTGAGCCCGGTCACCGAGATGCGGGCCGGACCGACACGGTGCGTCGAGACGACCTCGTCGAGAAGCCCGGACAAGGTCGAGAGCTCCGTGACCCACTGACTCGACTCACCGCACTGAGGGGTGACGAGGATGAAGGGGAACTCGTGACCGTCATCTGCCAGACGCGGCGGGCCGTGCACCGCAGCGAGGTCAAGGTCGGAACCTCGCTCGCCCGCACCGTGCAGGAACAGCACCAGGGGCCACAGTCTGCCCGGATCGGCGTCGTAGGCATCCGGAAGGTGGACCAGATAGCGCAGCACATCTGCCGGGGTCGGGGCGTCGTCGCGCACGTCCGCGGTGCGGACGGCAGGAAAGATGTGTCGTGATCTGCGCATGCATCCATCCTCCGCCATCCGTGCCGATCGTCCGACAGGACGCTGCTCCAGAGGGTCTGTTGGCGGAAGACGCATCGTGAATCCCGCAAGCATTTACGTGGGATGAGCCGGCTCGGTCGAAGGTTTCGTGCCCGGTCGCAGCGGTCACCAACGGATACGCAGAAACTCCGCACGGAGTTTCTCGCCTCGCTGGGGGTTCAGGGTCTCGACCCAGGAGATGGGGCCGAGCAGATGTGCACGGAAATCGACGAGTCGGCGGTGATTCTGGCTGCCCGGACCGTGCACGACGCAGTTGTGGATCGTCGCCTTGAGCCGGTCGTAGTCGTCCCGTGAGACATTCGTTCGCTGGTTGACGACGATTCCGGTCACGCTCTGCCTGACGCCCTGGCGTCGGACCCTCGTTTTGTGGGGGTTGGCCAGGTGCCCCTCGTCCTCGATGATCCGCTGCACACCACGGATGAAGGCATCAGGTCGCTTCGCGAGTCTCGGACCGCCGCTGAACGCGAGGTCATCGGCGTATCGCGTGTAGGTCGCATCGACGCCATCCGCCCATCCCGTCAGCCGTGAATCGAGGCGCCGGATGGCGAGGTTAGCAAGCATCGGCGAGGAGGGGGCGCCCTGCGGCAGATGACTCGTGGCCAGAGCCCGACGTAGGGCGAACCGCTCGTCGGATGATCCGCCCGGTGGCATGGCAGCAAGCACGCGCGGAGGAACGGCGTTGGTGCACAGCCCGGTCACGACGTGCGCGACGGGTTCGGACAGTCCCGACTGCCGAAGTGTTCCGTAGATGCGACCGGCCGTCACGCGGGAGAAGAACGTGGTGAGGTCGAGGGATATGACGATGTCGGCCCCCGTGTGGCGCGCCGCCCCAGTGGCCGCGCTGCGACCGGGCATGAAGCCGTGGGCGGCATCGTTCACGGCTATGAGGCCGAGCACCTGTTCCAGGAGACCGCGCTGCACGCGGCGCATCCGTTGCTCCGGGATCTCCAGCAACCTGGGGATCCGCCCGTGCCGTGTGCGCCACTCGTACCGGTAGTGGTGCAAGGCGCCTGAGCGTGCGCGACGATTCCACTGTTTGGTGTCGGCGAGCCACTGGAGCTGGCCGACGTCCAGATCGAGCGCGGCGGCGAGATCCGGGATGCTGTCGATGCGGGGAAGAGCGCCCGAGGGCGGCTGCGACGCCGACGGACCGATTACGCGGTGGTGGATGCGCAACGGCGCGCGGCGCTCGTCGGCCTTGCGCACCGCTTCTGCGAAATCGGGCGAGCGGAGGATCACCGACGTCAGCAGTCGCGGGGCATCGACAGGCGGGCGGACGAAGGAGGTCAACACGTCGCCGACGAGCGGAGAGAGCCAACGGCGACGCGCTCCCATGACGTACGCGCCGGCCTCGACGAGCTGCTCTTTCGCCCAGACCTCTGAGGCGAGGAAAGCATCGGCCAGAGAGGCGGCCACCAACGACGGCAACGGTCGCGGCGTGCGCCCAAGCACGCGTGACGCGGTGGAGGGCGGCATCAGTGGGCAGCCGTGGAGCGGGCACCGGGCGTGCGATGGCCTGCGTACGACTCGTCCATCAGTGCGGGCACCGGTCTGCGCGAAGCGCAGTAAGGCGCCTGCGGCGTTCGTTCCAGGTCAGACTGCGTACCCCGGGGTGACCCCGGAGAGAGCGGAACACGTCGTGAACCACTCGCCTCGTCCGCAAGCCATCGCACGCGGCCACGATAGCAAGGAACACCAACGTCCGGATGGCATCGACCGCCGCCCCGGGCGATTGCGCGACTACGCGGCCATTCGCGAATATGCGAGCGCGTCAGCCCCTGCGGTCGCGCTCGGATCGCGACTGCGACTACTCCACGGCGAGGGTGCGCGGAATCTCGGTGCGGAGCGCGGTGACCGTCGGCAGGACTGTGGCGGCCAGGAGCAGAGCCAGTCCACCGCCGGCGATCAGCCCGATCGTCGGGAACGCGATGATGGGGCCGGACAACGAGAGCTTTCCGGCGATGACGAGGCCTCCGACCGCCGTGGCGGCTACCCCCAACAGGGCCGCAGTGACCGCATAGGCGACAGCCTCCCAGATCGCAGTGAGCACGATCGCACCGCGCGTGGAGCCCACGGCCTGGATGAGCGCGAACTCCCGCTCGCGGGTATGACCGGACATGAACACGGTCGCCGCGGCTGCCACGCCCGAAAGGAGGAGAGGCCCGCCGAGGAGGATCACGACCCCCTCGGGGGCGAGGTCGAACCCCGCGTCGCTGCCGCTTCGCGCGGCTTCCGCCGCGGCCAGCGTCACGCCGGTCGTGTAGAGCCCTCCCGCGAGGGCGATCGCCACCATGAGCGGCCCGATCGCCGCGCTCGACCGAGCCAGGCGGTACCTGGCGGAGTTCCGGGCGAGGAACCACGTCGCGGAGGCCGTCGTCGGCAGCAGCGAAGTCCAGCCGCGGAGGACGAGAGGGAACACGATCGGCCCTGCGGCGGCAAGGGCGGCCGCGATCAACGGTGTGAGCAGGATGGCCTGCCCCGAGAATGCGGACATCGACGCGTCGCCGTCGAGGTTCATCGCGAGCGCCGTGGTGCCTGCAAGAGCGGACACGGTCAGGATCATGCGGATCCATCCCATCCGCACCCGCGGGGGCTCTGCATCGCGAAGTGCCTCGATCGCCGGGGTCCGACTGGCCCGCCGTGCGCTGCGCAGCCCTCCGAGCACCACCGTGAGCGCGACCGCGGCGATCACGAGGAGGCCGCTGCCCATGCCGAGGTGGAGGCTGACGCCCTGCATCTCGGGCCACTCCCGGAACACCCAGACGAAGAAGGATGGGAACACCGGCAAGGCGAGGAGCCAGCCGACGAGCGCGCCGACAATGCCGATGACGCCGAGCTGGCTGAGCACCACCGCGGCGACCAGCGCGGGCCGTACGCCGACGAGCTGCCACAGCGCGTAGTCGCGCAATTGCAGGGCGATCGTGAGATTCGCCGCGGAACTGAGCACGATGAGCGCCGTGATCGCCGCGAACATGATCACAGCGGAGCTGGTGCTGGCGAGCCCTTCCTGCACAGCGCCAGCGTGGAAGGCGCCGGTCTCGAGCAGACCGGCGGCGTGCGCACCGACGAATCCGGAGGTGACGGTCACGGCGAGCACTCCGAGCCACACGCGCCAGCGCATGATCAGATCGGAGGCGATCAGGGCGATCACGCCGAAGCCCCGGCGAGAGTGATCGCCTCGAGGACCTGTTCCGGAGTGGGCCGTCGCAGTTCTCGATGGATCGTCCCGTCGCGGAGCACGAGGACACGATCGGCGAGCGCGGCGGCCTCGAGATCATGGGTGACCATGACGACGGATCCGCCGTCACCGACCGACGCACGGAGCAGGCCGAGCACATCGGTGCCCGTGGCCGTGTCGAGCGACCCAGTCGGTTCATCCGCGAACACGATGTCCGGCCGCAGCGCGAGCACGCGGGCGATGGCGATCCGCTGCTGCTGGCCGCCCGAGAGCTGTCCGGGTCGATGCCCGCCGCGGTCGGTCAAGCCGACGTCCGCGAGCGCACGGTCCACGGCCACGCGCTGCACGCTCCGCCGTGCGAGCCGTGCGGGAAGCGCGATGTTCTCCCGTGCCGTCAGCGAAGGGATGAGATTGAAGGACTGGAAGACGAACCCGACATGTCGACGACGCAGGTCGGCGAGCGCACCGCGCCGAAGGGAAGAGAGCTCTCGACCTGCGAGGTGGACGCTCCCGGTGTCGTAGGGCTCGA
Organism: Microbacterium sp.; assembly: GCA_029239165.1. Taxonomy (GTDB): domain Bacteria; phylum Actinomycetota; class Actinomycetes; order Actinomycetales; family Microbacteriaceae; genus Microbacterium. The sequence continues at coordinate 8,543 of JAQZBG010000039.1, forward strand.
GACCCGAGAGGCAGTAGAGCAGGGTCGATTTGCCGGAACCGCTCGGACCGACGATGCTCACCATCTCGCCGGGATGCACGTCGAGGGATATCCCGCGCAGGACGGAGACGCGCGGCTCCTTCCGACTGGTTCCGGGAAATGTCTTCTCGAGCTTCGCGGCGCGAATCAGTGGTTCGATCACCCCTCCATTCGAGCTCGTACCGGAAGGCTCGGCGAGAGACCGGAGTGGACAGTCGTGGTAGAGCTGGCTCTACTCTTCGCTCGATCGCCCGCTGCCCGGCTCCGCGATCCGTAGGGTTGAGGCATGAGAGCGCCGACCGTGTGGCACGCGATGATGCGCGCACCCTGGCGGTTCCTGTTCGGCGCGTGGCCATGGCGCGCTCTCGGCTACCTGTCGGCGAGCGTCGCGATCGGTCTTCTGCTGCTGCCGATCACCATCCTGACGCTTCTGCTTCTGCCCCTCTGGGGCATCGCGATCGGCGCGCTCGAGCGGCGGCGTACTCGGCTCCTGGGCTTTCCTGCTCAGCCGTCCGGTCACGTCCCCCTCGGGCGCGACCAACGTCATATCTGGCTGTCCGTGCGGATGAGCGAGGGGGCGACCTGGAGGGAGACGGTCGCGCTGCTGCTCGATCTGGTCGTCGGCTGGCTCGTGCTCGCCCTGCTGTTCTTCCAGGGGCTGCTGCTCGTGCTCCTCGTCTATGTCGCCGTGTCGGGGGTGCGTGGCCCCACGCAGCTCAACCTCTTCGGTGACGTCTGGATCGTCGCGACTCCGCACACGTGGTTGCTGCTCGTCCCGATCGCCCTGCTCTCACTGTGCGTGTTCGCCTACGCCAACGCCGTGTTCGCCGCAGGGCAGGCCACACTGCTGCGTTCGCTCTGCGGTCCTCGACAGCGCGAGATGACTCGCAACGTGGAGCGCCTCGTGCAGTCGCGCGCTGCGCTGGTCGAAGCCTTCGAGGCGGAGCGGCGGCGCATCGAACGCGACCTGCACGATGGCGTCCAGCAGGAGCTCGTGACGCTCGCCGCACGCCTCGGCATGGTGAGTCTCGAACTCGACGACCTCGACGCGACCGGTGCCGACACCGCCCCGGTCCGTGGCGCGCTCGACGTCGCCCAGGGACAGGCGGAGCACGCGATGGCGACGCTGCGGGACACCGTGCGCGGCATCCATCCTGCCGTTCTCACCGACCACGGACTCCGGGCGGCCCTGGACGAGTTGGCCGACCGGGCGCCGATCCCACTCCGGCTGGAGATCCCGGACCTCGGCAGGCTTCCGGTGCCGGTCGAGACGGCCGCCTACTATTTCGTGACGGAGGCGATCAGCAACGCGGCCAAGCACACCGTCGCGACCAGGCTGACCGTGCGTGCCGGGGTGACGAACGCCGTCCTCGACGTGCTCGCCACCGACGACGGGCAGGGCGGAGCGGATGCGAGTGGGGGAACCGGGTTGAGAGGACTCACTGAACGCGCCGCCACCCTCGGTGGTCGGTTCACCATCGACAGCCCGGACGGCGGGCCGACGACGCTCCGCATGACGATGCCGCTGCACGCGGACTGGGCGGTGTCAGATGCGACTGCTGCTCGCTGAAGACTCCGCGCTGCTCCGCGAGGCGCTGACGGCTCTGCTCGAACGGCTCGGCCACATCGTCGTCGCGACGGCGCAGTCGGCGCCCGAGCTGCGGGAGGCGTTCGAACGTCTCACCGCGGCCGGCGGCCCACCCGACCTCGTCGTGACCGACGTGCGCATGCCGCCGGACGACACGGATGACGGACTCCGCGCAGCGCTCGACATCCGCGCCCTCCACCCGGCGCAACCCGTCATGGTGCTCTCCCAGTACATCGCGGACACGTACGCGCGAGAGCTGCTCACGCTTCCGGGTGGCGGCATCGGCTACTTGCTGAAGGATCGGGTGAGTCGTGTCCGCGACTTCGCGACCGCACTGGACACGGTCGCAGAGGGCGGCACCGTCATCGACCCGGACGTGGTCCAGCACCTTCTGAGCAGTTCGCGTCAGGGGCCGCTCGACGCGCTCACCGGGCGGGAGCGCGAGGTCCTCGGCCTGATGGCAGACGGACAGTCGAACGCCGACATCGCCGACTCGCTCACGCTCACGGATGCTGCGGTGAGCAAACACATCGGCAACATCTTCACGAAGCTCGGTCTCGGCCCCATCGAGGAGAACCGTCGCGTGAGAGCCGTCCTGACCTACCTCGACGCCGCGCGCTCCTGAACCTGCAACAGCGCCACGAGCCACCGCAGTGCAGGGAGCGCCTGGGCCCGTTGGAATGCGCGGAGCCCGGGAAGCTCGGGTATCTCGGGTTGCGCCTGCGCGTGCCAGAGGTACGACGCGAAGCCCGAGATCACCGGCAGCATGTCGTGAGCAGGCGGAGCTCCGTGCTCTTCGAAGAGTGGCCATGCCTCTTCGCAGGAGGGGCCGCCGGATGCCTCGACGCTCGGCAGCAGACACGGGAGATCGATCCAGGGGGCACCGCGGCGGGCGTGCGGCCAGTCCAGCAGTCGGGCGCCCGCTTCGTCGATCAGGATGTTGTCGGCGCGGACGTCATCATGCACGACGACGTCGCCGTCCACCGCGTCATGGACGCCTCCTTCGATGCGCAGCAGCTCCGGTATCCACTGCCGTGACGCATCCGGGAGTCCCGCGAGCAGATGCGCATCGTCGGCGATCTCGGCCCACCGCGAGAAGCCGTGCACCATGGTGTCTGCGGCGGTGGGCAGGGTCGCCGGCGCAGGAGTGGTGGAGAGCATCCGGAGGGTGTCCGCGACGGCGTGCAGGTCATCGGTCGTCCAAGGGCTTCCCGGGTGATGCCCGTCGATGGCCTCGAGCACGAGCGCGGCGCCGGCCGTCTCATCGATCTCGCCCATCACTCCGGGGGCGATCGTCGGCGGCAGCGTCGCCACCACCTGCATCTCCGCGCGAAGGAAGCGCAGGGAATCGAGGTGCCAGTCTCGCGCGCAGGCTTTCACGAAGGCCTTCCCCTTGGTGGTGGTGACGACACCCGCGTAGGACGCGCTGAATCCGCTCTGCGCGGGGTCATCGCGGACGAATCGTCCTCCGATCACGTCCACGATGCGCGCGCGGAGCACCAGGGGGAGTGCGGTCCACTCCGGTCGAAGCCGGTCTGCGCCTGCGTTCATCGTGACGTTCCCTTCGCTCGCAGCGTCGCGATATCCCCGGGGCACGGGTTCCTCGACGCTAGCAGCAGCCGGCGGCAGGGCCAACGGTCTCGGTCACTCGGGGCGTGGACCGGCGGCAACGAGGCTGCGGACCGCCTCGACCGTACGTTCGACATCCTCCGGAGTGGTCGCCCACGACGACATGGAGCACCGGAGCGCCGCACGGCCATCCCACTCGGCACCCGTCATGGCGGCCGTCCCCTCCGTGAGGATGGCGGCCCCGAGGGCCCGCGTCGCTTCGTCGGACCCGAGCCGGAACATGACCTGCGTGTAGTCGACGTCGTTGAGGACCTCCACCGTCGTCACAGATCCGAGGCCCGAGGCCATCGCGACGGCGTTCGCATGCAGACGGTCCATCAGCGCGGCGACACCCGCCCTGCCGAGACTGCGCAGCGCCGCCCAGGCGGGAACGCCGCGCGCGCGACGCGAGAGCTCGGGGGTGACATCCCACGGGTCGAGCCCTGAATAGATCAGGTAGTCGCCTCCGGTCCGGAACGCGGCGATGGAGTCCGCCGGATCCCGCACGATCGCCATGCCGCAGTCGTACGGCACGTTCAGCGTCTTGTGGGCGTCAGTCGCCCAGGAGTCGGCATCCGCCATCCCTGCGGTGAGGGGGCTGAGTGTGGGTGACGCCGCCGCCCACAGGCCGAACGCACCGTCGATGTGAACCCAGGCGCCGTGCCGGTGTGCGATCGGGACGAGAGCGGCGAAGTCATCGAAGGCGCCGGTGTGCACCTCTCCCGCCTGCAGGCACACGATGAGGGGCCCCTCCCCGTCGGCGAGCGCTCGCTCGAGTGCCTCCGCACGCATTCTCCCTTGGGCGTCCGAGGCGACGACCGTCAATTCCGATCGCCCGATCCCGAGGAAGCGCGCTGCACGGTCGATGGAGCCGTGTCGGTCCGCGCCGACGACGAACCGGAGTGGGGGAGAACCACGGAATCCCTGCTCGGCGATGTCCCATCCCGCACGCGCCAGAACCGCGTGTCGCGCGGTGGCCAGGCAGGTGAAGTTGGCGAGTTGCCCACCCGTGACGAAGCCGACGCTGGCTGTCGCGGGGAGGCCGAAGAGGTCGAGCATCCACTGCCCGGCAACGCGCTCCATCGCCACGGTCGCGGGTGTGAGAGTGGAGGAGCCGGAGTTCTGGTCCCACGCCGAGACGAGCCAATCCGCAGCCAGGGCCGCCGGATGCGTGCCGCCGATGACGAAGCCGAAGAACCGGCCGCCGGGAATCGCGACGAGGCCGGGATCGGCGACGGTGGCCATCTCCTCGACCACTGCCGCGGGGTCCATGCCGTGTTCCGGGAGCGGGCCGCCGAAGCCCGCGAGCATGTCGTCGAGCGATGCCCTCGGCCACACCGGCCGTTCGGCGACCGAGTCCAGGAAGCGGAGGGCGGCATGGTGCGCGGTCTCGAGTGCGCGGGTCCGGTCGTCGGGAGCCATCTCGTTCATGTCTCAGGACTACACCCGGGCGTCGTGCGGCACCAGAGGTCGCTCGAGCACATCGGCGCGCGAGGGATCGGATGCCGCTCCGCCGGGTTGCTGATCGGTCGACCCCGGCTATTCGATAGAATGGACGACGCCCTGGGCACGCTCCGGGGCGGATACGACGAGCGGAGACTTATGTCCGGGCATTCCAAGTGGGCGACCACGAAGCACAAGAAGGCCATCATCGACTCCAGGCGCGCGAAGTACATCGAGGTCGCTGCGAAGCTCGGCGGACCCGACCTGGCGGGCAACCCGACGCTCTTCGACGCGGTTCAGAAGGCGAAGAAGACGTCCGTTCCCAAGGACAACATCGACCGCGCGGTGAAGCGCGGTGCGGGTATCGGCGGCGAGGCCGTCGAGTACCTCTCGATCATGTACGAAGGTTATGGACCCAACGGTGTGGCGCTCATGATCGAGTGTCTGACCGACAACAAGAACCGTGCGGCCGCCGAGGTGCGCACGGCCCTCAGTCGCAACGGTGGCACTCTCGCCGACCCCGGCAGCGTGGCCTACAACTTCAGCCGCAAGGGCGTCATCGTCGTCGGCTCCGAGGGAACGACCGAGGACGACGTCATGATGGCGGCGCTCGAGGCGGGCGCTGAAGAGATCGAACCGCATGCCGAGGGCTTCGAGGTCATCACCGAGGCGACAGACCTGGTTTCGGTGCGCACCGCGCTGCAGGAGGCCGGGATCGACTACGAGTCCGCAGATGTCGAGTTCGTGCCCAACCTCAAGGTCGAGATCGACGCCGACACCGCGCGGAAGGTGTTCCGCCTGATCGACGCTCTCGAAGACAGCGAAGACGTGCAGAACGTATTCACCAACTTCGACCTCTCGGCCGAGGTGCAGGCCGAACTCGAGAACGACGACGCGTAGGCGCGCCGGACGGCCGGTGTCTGTTCGGCCGCCTAGCCTGGGGGAGTGACCTCCTCCCTGCGCGTGCTCGGCATAGACCCCGGTCTCACACGCTGTGGTGTCGGGATCGTCGACGTCGACCGTTCGCGTCGCGGCACGCTGGTGCACGTCGGAGTGATCCGATCGGCGCCCGATGCCGAGATCGGCGACCGTCTCGCGATCGTGGCGGCCGGAATCCGTGAGGTGATCGCGCATCATCGGCCGGATGCGGTCGCCGTCGAGCGGGTGTTCGCTCAGCAGAACACCCACACGGTGATGGGAACCGCGCAGGCCAGCGGGGTGGCGCTGCTGATCGCTGCCGAATCCGGCCTGCCCGCAGCAACCCACACACCGAGCGAGGTGAAGGCGGCCGTCACCGGCTACGGCGCGGCCGACAAGCGGCAGGTGCAGACCATGATCGCGCGCATCCTGCGGCTGGATGCGCTGCCGCAGCCGGCCGATGCGGCGGACGCCCTGGCGATCGCGCTGTGCCATGCCTGGCGTCGCGGAGGGCCGGCGGCATCCGGGGTGAGTGCGATGACCCCCGCGCAACGGGCCTGGGCGGATGCCGAGAAGCGTGTCGCTCGAACATACGTCCGAACCACGCCCTAGGCTGGGGGGATGATCTCCTCACTGCACGGCGTCGTCCAGCATGCGACGTCCGATCAGGTCGTCATCGACGTGGGTGGTGTCGGATTCGCCGTCGCCGTCCCTGCCGAGTGGGGGAGAAGCTCCTCCTGCACACGAGCCTCATCGTTCGTGAGGACTCGCTCTCGCTGTTCGGGTTCGCCGATCGGGGCGAGCTGGAGATCTTCGGACTGCTGATCAGCGTCACGGGCGTCGGGCCGAAGTCGGCGCTGGGAGTCCTCTCGCACCTCACGGGGGATCAGATCGCCGAAGCTGTGACGGCCGAAGACGATGCGCCGTTCCGGCGGGTCTCGGGTATCGGGCCCAAGACAGCGAAGCTCATCGTGCTGCAGCTCGCCGGCAAGGTGCAGGCGTTCGCTGCGCCCTCGAAGCCCGCGGCGTCGGGCAGTACCGATGTCGTCACCCAGGTGGCCGCGGCACTGGTCGGACTCGGGTGGTCGGAGAAGGTCGCCGCCGAGGCGGCGGCGCAGACAGCAACCGAAGCCACGGAGGCGGAGCGGGCGACCGTCGCCCTGCTGCTGCGGCGCACTCTCGCGCTCCTCGGCCCTGCGCAGGGAGGCCAGGCGCGTGTCTGATCCCCTCGACGCGACGGAACCCTCCGACGAGACGGAGCTCGCGATCGAAGGCGCGCTGCGCCCGACGAGCCTCGGCGACTTCGTCGGACAGCAGAAGGTGCGCGGGCAGCTGCAGCTACTGCTCGAAGCGGCGCGCATCCAGAGCCGACCTGCCGACCACATTCTGCTCGCCGGCCCTCCGGGGCTCGGGAAGACGACGTTGGCGATGATCGTGGCGCACGAGAGCGAACGCCCTTTGCGCCTGTCGAGCGGCCCGGCGATCCAGCACGCCGGCGACCTCGCTGCGCTGCTGTCGAGCCTGGTGCCGGGGGAGGTGCTCTTCATCGACGAGATCCATCGGATGGCACGCTCGGCGGAAGAGATGCTGTACCTCGCGATGGAGGACTATCGGATCGACATCATGGTCGGCAAGGGTGCGGGAGCGACGAGCATCCCGCTCGAGCTCTCGCCCTTCACGCTGGTCGGTGCCACGACTCGGTCCGGTCTGCTGCCGAACCCGTTGAGAGACCGGTTCGGGTTCACCGGACACCTCGAGTTCTACGACGAGTCCGAGCTCGAGCAGGTGATCGCCCGTTCCGCCGCCGTCCTCGGGGTCGACGTGCCGACCGATGCGCTCTCCGAGATCGCTCGCCGCTCGCGCGGCACACCCCGTATCGCGAACCGTCTGCTGCGCAGAGTCCGCGACTACGCGCTCGTGCACGGCGACGGTGGGGCGACGATCCACGACGTCCGCGCGGCCCTCGAGCTCTACGACGTCGACGCGATCGGCCTCGACCGGCTGGACCGCGCGGTGCTGGAGGCGCTGGTCCGCCGCTTCCGCGGGGGACCGGTCGGCCTGAACACGCTCGCCGTGGCGGTCGGCGAAGAGGGCGAGACCGTGGAGAGTGTGGTGGAGCCATACCTCGTGCGCATCGGCTTCCTCGGACGGACTCCGCGTGGTCGCGTCGCGATGCCGGAAGCGTACGCGCACCTGGGCGTCGCGCATCCGGACGGGATGCTTAAGTTGGATGACCTATAATCACTGAAGACTTCCCGGTTACCTTCGCGCGCCCAAAGGCTGGAGCGTGCACCTGAGAAAGGCGCTTCCCCCATGCCCATGGAATTCCTGCTCTTCGGCCTTCTCGCCGTCCTCCTCGTCTTCATGATCTTCAACACGCGCAAGCGCACGAAGCAGATGAAGGCCGAGCAGGAAGAGAAGGCGACCAAGACCGTTCCCGGCGCCAAGGTGCTCCTGCAGGGCGGGATCTACGGAACGATCGTCTCGTACGACCCCGAGGACCTCGACACGCCGGCATTGGTCGAGATCGCGCCCGGCACCATCATCGATGTCCACAGCCAGGCGATCCTCCGCGTCGTCGAGCCGAAGGACGCGGTCGTCGACGCCCCCGTCGATGTGATCGACGAGGCCCCCGTCGCCGATTCGCACGTCGACGAGACGGTCGCCCCGGCAGTCGAGACCCCCGAGGAGACGCGCGCTCGCCTCGAGCGCGACGCCGACGACAAGTAATTTCCGCGGCCGACGCGGCCCTCGGATCTCCGTCCTCCCAGAAAGCTGAACACACGTGGCTTCATCTTCTCCCGTCCGTCATGCCTGGCGGGTCCTCCTCGGCCTGCTCCTCGTGACGGGTGTGCTCTTCGGCATCAACTCGCTGGGCGTGTACCTCATCAAGGACGCCGAGGGACAGCCGGTGAGTTCCTGGACGCCTGAGCTCGCGCTCGATCTGCAGGGCGGCACGCAGATCGTCCTCAGCGCCGAGACCGAGGACGGCGCGGCTCCGACACAGGAGCAGCTGGACCAGGCCGCAGCGATCATCCGCCAGCGTGTGGACGCATCCGGTGTGGCCGAGGCCGACATCACGACCGAGGGCGGACAGAACATCGTCGTCCAGATCCCGGGCGAGGCGGACGCACAGACCCGTGAGCGGATCCAGGCGAGTGCGCAGCTCGAACTGCGCCCCGTGCTGTACACGACGGCTGCGAGCACGGAGTTCGTCGGCGAAGACGGCAACTCCACCCCGTACCCCAGCCCGGATCCGTCGCTGAACGCGTCGCCGACCGCCACGCCGACCGACGCGAGCGACCTCTCCTGGGTCACGGACAAGCTGGCAGCGGAATTCCAGGCCTACGACTGCGAGAACCCCGACAACGATCCCGCTCGTGCCCCGAGGGATCAGCCGGTCGTCGCGTGCTCCCCGGACAAGGCGCAGAAGTTCCTCCTCGGCCCGGCCGAGCTCGATGGAACCGCGATCACCGATGCCTCCGCGGGCCGCGACCAGAAGTCCGGCGCGTGGATCGTGCAGCTGACCATGAACGGCGAGGGCGGCGACGCCTTCGGCGAGGTCAGCACGCGTCTGAACCAGAACCGCATCGACGGACTGTCGCCGCGCGATCAGTTCGCGTTCGTGCTCGACGGCGACGTGATCAGCGCGCCGCGGATGAACGGCGTCATCCTCGATGGTCGCCCCAGCATCTCGGGCAGCTTCACGCAGGAGACCGCGACGACCCTCGCCGACCAACTGAAGTTCGGCGCCCTGCCCCTCAGCTTCGTCGTGCAGAGCTCCGACACGATCTCCGCGACTCTCGGAACGCAGCAGCTGCAGATCGGCCTGATCGCGGGACTCATCGGTCTCGCTCTCGTCGCCATCTACTCGCTCATCGTGTATCGAGCGCTCGGGTCCGTGATCATCGCCTCGATCGCGGTGATGGCCGTCCTCACCTACATCATCATCTGCATCCTGGCGTGGCGCCTCGGCTTCCGTCTCTCGCTCGCGGGCGTCGCCGGCCTGATCGTCTCGATCGGCTTCACCGCCGACTCGTTCATCGTCTACTTCGAACGAATACGAGACGAGCTCCGCGACGGAAAGTCGATCACCGCCGCCGTGGAAGACGGCTGGGGGCGCGCGAAGCGCACGATCTACATCTCGAAGTCGATCAACATCCTGGCGGCGGTCGTGCTGTACATCCTGGCCGACGCCACGGTGAAGGGCTTCGCGTTCACGCTCGGCCTCACGACCCTCATCGACGTATTCATCTTCGTGATCTTCACGCACCCGGTGATGCAGCTGCTCGCCCGTACCCGGTTCTTCGGCGGTGGGCACAAGCTGTCGGGCCTCGATCCCGCGGCGCTCGGTGCGGTCTACCGGAACCGTTCGCAGTTCCGTGAGGTCGCCGCGGCGACTGCGGGGCGCGGGGCGAAGAACGCCCGCTCCCGCGCGGAGGCGGAACGGCGCCAGACCATCGCAGAACGAAAGCGCGCCGAGGCACTCGCGGGCGACAGATCCACCAAGCCCGGAAGTGAGGGAGACGCCTGATGCCTTCCATGAGTGAATTCGGAAACAACCTCTACTCCGGCAAGACCTCCTTCCCGTTCGTCGGCAAGCGTCGCCTGTGGTTCATCATCGCGATCGTGCTGGTCGTGGGCTCGGCCCTCGTGCCGCTCATCCGTCCCATCCAGTTCTCGATCGAGTTCACCGGTGGATCCCAGTTCACGGTGCAGGCACCGGACACGGTCGACCAGGACACCGCGAAAGAGGCCGTCCAATCGGTCGTTCCCGGAGCGGCGACCAAGGTCGTCGTGGTCAACGAGAAGGACATCCGAGTCCAGACCGACCAGATGAGCGCTGCCGAAACGCAGCAGGTCGCGGACGCACTCGCGGACGCATACGGAGTCGACCCGTCGAACGTCGCGTCGTCGTTCATCGGTCCCGCGTGGGGTGAGAACGTCACGAAGCAGTCGCTGTGGGGTCTCGCGATCTTCCTCGCGCTCACGTTCCTCATCCTCGCGATCTACTTCCGCACCTGGAAGATGTCTGCTGCGGCGATCATCGGCCTGCTCGACGTGCTCGTCATCACGGTGGGCGTGTACGCGCTGGCCGGGTTCGAGATCTCGCCGGCCGCGGTGATCGGCTTCTTGACGATCCTGGCGTACTCGCTGTACGACACCACCGTCGTGTTCGACAAGATCAGGGAGAACACGACGGAAGACGGGGAGAAGTCCGCCCGTTTGTTCGGTGAATCGGTGAACCTCGCCGTGAACCAGACGCTCGTGCGCTCGATCAACACGTCCGTCGTCGCGGCGCTGCCCGTCGGTGCGGTTCTCTTCATCGGTGCCTTCTGGCTCGGCGCGGAATCGCTCACCGACATCTCGCTGTCGATCTTCGTCGGCATCCTCGTCGCGACCTACTCCACGCTGTTCGTGGCTGCACCGCTGTACTCGCTGTTCCGCGAGAACGAGCCGCAGCTCAAGGAGCGCGACGCCCGCATCCGCGAGGCTCGCAGCCGGGCATCCGTCCAGGCCTGAGCGGCGTCCGAGCGAACGCTCGGCACCCTCAGCACGCGTAGGATGAACTGATCGGGAGGTGAGTTGATGGCGGAACCGCAGACGTCATCGCAGGGTTCGAGTCTGCGACGGCTGGTTCCCCGCATCTTCTCCCGCGCGTCCCGCATCAATGACCTCGACAACCTGATCCGCACGGTCCGTGCGAACCATCCCAAGGGCGATTTCTCCGTCATCGAGCGCGCGTACGCGGTTGCGAAGGAGAAGCACGAAGGGCAGAAACGCCAGAGCGGCGAGCCGTACATCACGCACCCGCTGGCGGTCGCGCAGATCCTCGCCGAACTCGGGCTGGGCCCGCGGGCCATCGCCGCCGCGCTCCTGCACGACACGGTCGAGGACACGGGCTACGCGCTGACGGATCTCACGGCCGAGTTCGGCGACGAGGTCGCGATGCTCGTCGACGGCGTGACGAAGCTCGACAAGGTCAAGTACGGCGAGAGCGCGCAGGCCGAGACCGTCCGCAAGATGATCGTGGCGATGTCGAAGGACATCCGCGTGCTGCTCATCAAGCTCGCCGACCGGCTGCATAACGCACGCACCTGGGGCTTCGTCCCGCCGGAGAAGGCGACGAAGAAGGCCAAGGAGACGCTCGAGATCTACGCCCCGCTGGCGAACCGTCTCGGTATCCAGGCGATCAAGTCGGAGCTCGAAGATCTCTCGTTCGCCGTGCTGCACCCGAAGATCTACAACGAGATCCACAGCCTCATCGCGCAGCGGACTCCGCAGCGTGAGAAATACCTGGCGCAGGTGGTCGAGGAGATCGACGAGGATCTGCGCGATCTCCGCATCCGCGGCAAGGTCGTCGGTCGGCCCAAGCAGCTCTACTCGGTGTACCAGAAGATGGTCATCCGCGGCCGCGAGTTCGACGACATCTACGACCTGATCGGCATCCGCGTGCTCGTCGCCTCCGTGCGCGACTGCTATGCCGTCCTGGGCGCGATCCATGCGCGTTGGACGCCGCTGCCCGGCCGGTTCAAGGACTACATCGCCACCCCGAAATTCAACCTCTATCAGTCGCTGCACACGACGGTCATCGGCCCGGCCGGACGCACGGTCGAGATCCAGATCCGCACCCACGAGATGCACCAGCAGGCCGAGTACGGCGTGGCTGCGCACTGGATGTACAAGGAGCGGATGAACGGCGGCGGCAAGACCGAGGTCCGGGCTTCCGACACCGACATGGCGTGGCTCGCGCATATCTCCGACTGGCAGGCCGAGACCGCCGACCCCGGAGAGTTCCTCGACTCGCTGCGCTTCGAGATCGGTGCGAAGGAGGTCTACGTCTTCACGCCGAAGGGGCGTGTGATCGGTCTTCCCGCCAGCGCCACCCCCGTGGACTTCGCCTACGCGGTACATACCGAGATCGGCCACCGCACAATGGGTGCGAAGGTCAACGGGCGTCTCGTGCCCCTCGAATCGGAGCTCAAGAGCGGCGACGTGGTCGAGGTGTTCACCTCGAAGAACCCCGATGCCGGGCCCAGCCAGGACTGGCTCGGTTTCGTCGCCAGCACGCGCGCACGGAACAAGATCCGCGGCTGGTTCACCAAGGAGCGCCGCGAAGAGGCGATCGAGCAGGGCAAGGAGGCGATCGCGCGGGCGATGCGTCGCCAGAACCTGCCTCTGCAGAAGTTGATGAGCCAGGATTCGTTCGCGGAGGTCGCTCGCGGACTGCACTACGAAGACGTCTCGGCGCTGTACGCCGCTGTCGGCGAAGGGCACGTGTCCACGCAGTCGGTGCTCGAGAAGGTCACCGCTCTGGTGGCGGCCAACGAGCCGAACACCGGTGTGATCGACCTTCCGGGCAGCGTTCCGACACGTGAACCGCGATCCGGCGACTCCGGCGTGCTCGTGCGCGGCGCCAACGACATCCTCGTGAAGCTCGCCAAGTGCTGCACTCCGGTTCCCGGCGATCAGATCGTCGGCTTCGTCACGCGTGGCAGCGGTGTCTCCGTGCATCGGGCCGACTGCGTCAACGTCAAGGCGCTCAGCGGCGAACAGGACCGCTTCGTCGAGGTGTCGTGGGCGCCGACGACCAAGAGCGTGTTCCGCGTGCAGATCCAGGTCGAGGCCCTCGACCGATCCGGCCTGCTGTCCGACGTGACGCGCGTGCTGAGCGAGCACCACGTCAACATCCTCTCGGCGACGGTCACCACCACCGATGAGCGCTTGGCGCTGAGCCGATTCGTCTTCGAGATGGGCGATGCGGTGCATCTCGACCGCGTGCTGAATGCGGTCCGCCGGATCGACGCCGTCTACGACGTGTACCGCGTCACCTCCTCCTGACAGCGAGGCGCTGCAGAGCCGCTGAACCCATGCGGCTGCCCGGCACACGGCGCAGGTCCTGCAGCGCGACCATCGCCGCTTCCGGCGTCTCGGGGCAGGCCATGGCGAGAAGGTCCATCCACGGCAGCACCCGAGGGTCGCGGTGCAGTGTCGTCGCGAGGTCGAGCATGGTCCGCGCTGGACTGGACACCGCGACGCCGCCGGTGATCCGGACATCGGCTGCGAGGATCACGGTGTCGTGGAACACCACGCGGGAGCTGGTGACCGGACGGATCCGGCGGTCCACACAGCGCTTGATGTGATGGACGGCCGGCGGCAGGTCACCGGCGCCGTGGATCCACGCGGCCGTCTGGTTGCAGGCCGCCGTACCGGGGCGGATGAGCGCGGCGACGGAGCTCGCCCGGACGTCCGGACCTTCCAGGAGGTCGGCCGGGATGTAGGCGTCGCCCACTTCGACGACATGGCCGTCGATGCGGGCAGCGCTGAGCTCGGTCTGGCTCAACCGTTCACCGGGGACATAGAGGAACGCGGGGTGCATCACGCCAGTCTGGCGCAGTGCACCCCGCGTCCGAGACGGTCGCGGAGACCTGTGGAGAAGCGTCAGCCGCCCAGAGCGCTCAGCCACGCACGGCGAGCCTCGAGTGCGTCAGCGGCCTCCTTGGCCGCCTTCTTGTCGCCGGCCTTCTCGGCCGCGGCGACCTCGGCTTCGAGCTTCTCGATGGCCTCCAGCAGCTGCGAACTCATGTCGTTCGCGCGTGCCTTGGTCTCGGGGTTGTTCTTCTTCCAGTCGACGTCCTCGCGTGCCTTCACACCCTGCTCGATGGCACGGAGCCGATCGTCCAGCGCACGCTCCTTGTCGCGGGGGAAGATGCGGCCGATCTCGTCCCACTGACGCTGGATGCGCGTGAGAAGGGCGCGGGCGCGCTTGATGTTGGACTCGTCGGCGACGGCCTTCGCCTCTTCGAGAAGAGCCTCGCGCGCCTCGATCTTCGGAGCGGACTCCGCTTCTTCCGCCGCGGACTGCTCGGCTCGAGCCGCATAGAGAGCGTCGCCCGCAGCCTTGAACCGTGCCCAGAGCGCGTCGTCCGCCTTGCGACCGGCGCGGCCGGCTGCCTTCCATTCGTCGAGCAACGTGCGGTACGCGGGAATCCCGTCGGTGCCACGCGGTGCGAGAGCCTCCGCGCGCTCGACCAGACGGGTCTTCACGTCGCGGGCGCTCTTGTGCGCATCGTCGAGCTCGGAGTAGAACGCGCGACGCTGCTTGTCGACGACGGCGCGCGCATCGCGGAACCGCTTCCAGAGCTGCTGGGAGATGCCCTTGGAGAGGCGGGGCCCGTTCTGCTGCTGGGCCTGCCATGCGTCGAAGAGCTCGCCGAGTTCGGCGGTGACCTGCTTCCACTGCACCTTGCTGAGATCGCGAGCGGCGATGGCCTCGGCCTTCTCGACGAGCTCCGTACGCTCGGCGATTGCCTTGTCGACCAGCTCCTTGGCCTGCTGCGCTTCTTGCTCGGTGGCCTCGGACAGCGAGGAGGTCAGTGCGTTGAGCCGATCACGGAGTCCTGCGAGGTCTCCGACCGCGGCGGCATCGGTCGCCTCGTCGATGAGATGCGCGGCCTGCTTCGCGAGGTCGCTCGCCGACGCGCCACCGGCCTGCTTGCGCTGCTCGAGGGTGTGCACCTTGAAGGCGATGTCGTCGAACTTGCGCACGAAGTAGGCGAGTGCCTCCTCGGGCGTACCGTCGGGATACTGCCCCACGACGCGCCAGACATCGCCTTCACGCACCTCGACGGTGCCGTCGTCCGAGACGCGGCCCCATTCGGCAGAGGTGGAAGACGCTGCGGGCGACGGTGCGGGCGCAGCAGGCGTGACCGCCGCCGGCTTGGGCGTCTTCGGCGGCATCGGCACAGCGGGCGGTGCGGGGACGGGGGGAGTCGGCTTCGAAGGCTCGGTGGCAGACACGTGATTCTCCTTGCGCGGTAGGGCCGCGGGAGGCGGAAAGGACGAGGCTCAGCCTATCGATCCGCGTAACACCGCCCCGGCTTTTCGCGAAACACCGTGTCTCTATCGTCGAGTCCACGGACAGAGGAGGGCTCGTGATCGTTCGAGAGAGCACATCATCGGATGTCGTGGTCGTGGGGGCCGGGATGGTCGCGCACCGATTCGTCGAGAGCCTGCTCCGCGGCGAGGGCGCGGCTCCGACCGTCACCGTCATCGGGGAAGAGGCGCGAGCCCCGTACGACCGCGTTGGCCTGACTTCCTTCTTCACCGGTGCGAGCGCCGACGACCTCGCACTCGACGCGCAGACCCTGCAGGACGAGCGGGTGCGCTTCATCGCTGACGACCGCGTGACGGGGATCGATCGCGCTCGTCGCACGGTGCGCACGCGCTCGGGCGTGGTCCATGCCTACGGGACCCTGGTCCTCGCCACCGGCTCGTACGCACTGCGGCCGGCTGTCGACGGCGCAGACCTCCCCGGCTGTTTCGTCTATCGCACGCTCGACGACGTCGCCGCGATCGACGCGTTCGTCCAGCGCCGCACGGCGGAACTCGGCCGACCGCTGCGGGGGACGGTGATCGGCGGTGGTCTGCTGGGCCTGGAGGCCGCCGGCGCGTTGCAGGGTCTCGACGTCGAGTGCACCGTGGTGCAGTCGTCCGACCGGCTCATGTCCGCCCAGCTCGACCTCGCGGGCGGCACCATCCTGCGTCGCCTCATCGAGTCGAAAGGCATCGATGTGCGGACGGGAACCCGCACCACACGGCTCGATCCGGACGCGTCCGGCTCCGTCGCGGCACTGCAGTTCCAGGACGGCAGCATGCACGACGCGGACATCGTCATCTTCACGGTCGGTGTGCGCCCGCAGGACTCGCTGGCCCGACTCGCCGACCTCGCCGTGCACCCCAGCGGTGGTGTGCTGATCGATTCGCGATGCCGGACCGCAGACGACGACATCCTCGCGATCGGCGAGGTCGCCAGCTTCGAAGGGCGCTCCGTCGGGCTCGTGGCCCCCGGATACGCCATGGCGGAGGTGGCGGCGACGCGACTCCTCGGCGGCGACGCGACGTTCCCGGGCTATGACGACTCCGCGAAGCTGAAGCTCTCCGGCGTCGATGTGGCGAGCTTCGGCGACGCCTTCGCGACCACGCCGAACGCACTGGACGTCGTCTACACAGACCCGGTCAACGGCGTGTACAAGAAACTCGTCCTCTCCGACGACGCGAAGACCCTCCTGGGCGGCATCCTCGTCGGCGACGCCTCCGCGTACGGATCGCTGCGGCCCCTGGTGGGAGCTGCACTGGGCGCTGACCCGGCTGCGTATCTGATGCCGGAGGGAGGCGCCGCACTCCCCGACAACGAGCTGCCGGCAGAGGCGGTCGTCTGCTCCTGCTCGAACGTCACAGCCGGACGCATCCGTGAGGCGGTGCACGCCGAAGGCTGCACGGATGCCGCCGCCGTGAAGGCCTGCACCAAGGCGGGCGCGACGTGCGGCTCCTGCATCTTCGCGGTGAAGAAGATCGTCGGCCAGGAGCTGACCAAGCTCGGACAGACGACATCCGACGCACTGTGCGAGCACTTCTCGATGTCGCGTCGTCAACTCTTCGACGCGGTGCGCGTGTCCGAGCTCACGACCTTCAGTGCGATCATCGCCCGTTTCGGGACCGGACGCGGCTGCGACATCTGCAAGCCGGCCCTCGCGAGCATCCTCTCCGTCCTCGTCGGCGCGCACGTGCTCGACGGCGAGAACGCCGCTCTGCAGGACACCAACGATCACGTCATGGCCAACATGCAGAAGGACGGCACCTACTCGGTGGTGCCGCGGATGCCAGGCGGCGAGGTCACCCCCGCGGGGCTGATCGCGATCGGGAACATCGCCGAGACCTACGGGCTCTACACGAAGATCACCGGTGGGCAGCGGATCGACATGTTCGGCGCCCGTCTCGAGCAGCTGCCGCAGATCTGGCAGCGCCTGGTCGATGCCGGATTCGAGTCGGGACAGGCATACGGCAAGGCGCTGCGCACGGTGAAGTCCTGCGTCGGCTCCACCTGGTGCCGCTACGGGGTGCTGGATGCCGTCGGCATGGCCGTGCGTCTCGAGCTCCGCTACCGGGGCCTGCGTGCCCCGCACAAGCTCAAGGTGGGTGTGTCGGGCTGCGCCCGCGAATGCGCGGAGGCGCGCTCCAAGGACGTCGGTGTGATCGCCACCGAGACGGGTTGGAACATGTATGTCGGTGGGAACGGCGGTTTCTCTCCCCGCCACGCGGAACTGCTCGCCGCCGACCTCGACGACGAGGGCCTGATCCGCGCGATCGACCGCTTCTTCATGTACTACATCCGCACGGCGGACCGTCTTCAGCGCACGGCGGGGTGGTGCGCCGAACTCGACGGCGGGCTGGACGGCCTCCGCGAGGTGATCTTCGACGACAGTCTCGGCATCTGCGACGACCTCGATGCGGCCATGGGCGTTCATGTCGATCGCTATGAGGACGAATGGGCGGCGACGCTGCGCGACCCGGTGAAGCTGCGGCGGTTCGAGTCGTTCGTGAACGCGACGGACACTCCCGACCCCTCGCTGGCATATGTGCCCGAGCGCGGTCAGGTGCGTCCGGCGACGACGGAGGAGCGATCCGATGCATCGGTGCTCATCGCGGGGACGACGTTGGAGGTGCGACGATGACGCTCAGGGCCGAGACCGCCGCACGGGTGCGCGTGTGCGCGCTGAGCGACCTCGAGGTGGAGCGAGGCAGGGCGGCACTGTTCGGCTCCGTCCAGATCGCTCTCTTCCTCCTGGCCGACGGCTCGGTGCACGCGGTGTCCAACCTCGACCCCTACAGCGGCGCCCATGTGATGTCACGCGGGATCGTGGGCACGCGGGGCGATGTCCCGACGTTGGCTTCGCCGATGCACAAGCAGGTCTTCGACCTTCGAACGGGTGAATGCCTCGACACGCAGGGGAAGGCGCCGGCGTCGCTGCGGGTCTGGGACGTGACCGTTCGCGACGGCCAGATCGAACTGAACATCGAGGAGAGCCGATGACTGTGATGCTGGGTGTCGACCTCACGGAGCGCGACGTGCTCCTGGTGGGCGGTGGCGCGGTCGCCGCGAAACGCCTCCGGCGCTTCCTCGACGAAGGGGCGCGTGTGCGGATCGTCGCGCCGGCACTGCACCCCGACACGGCGCAGCTGGTCGAGCGTCTGGGCCTCGCGTGGCGCATCGGACGCTTCCGCGGATCCGATCTCCGCGGGGCGTGGCTCGTCCACGCGGCGACGGGTGACGCCCGCGTCGACCGCGAGGTCGGGGAGCGCTGTGAACGCAAGCGGATCCTGTGCATCAACGCGTCCGACGGAGCCCGCGGTTCCACCCGGCTCACGGCGCAGGCCGAGGTCGGCGACGTGACCGTCGCGGTGACGAGCACGATCGGCGCCGATCCGCGTCGATCGGTCGCTGTGCGAGATGCGATCGTCGGTCTCGTGGGCGAAGGCCGTCTGCCGCTGCGGCGGCGCCGTGCCGGTCGGAGCGGACGAGTCGACCTGGTCGGCGGCGGACCGGGGCCGGTGGACCTGATGACGGTGCGCGCCCGCCGGCTCATCGCCGAGGCCGACGTCGTCGTGACCGACCGCCTCGGGCCGGCGACGGAGATCGTGCGCGGGCTCGACCCCGACGTGGAGGTGATCGACGTGGGGAAGCTCCCCGGTCGGCATCCGGTGCCACAAGAGGAGATCAACCGCATCATCGTGGCGCGAGCGGCGGAGGGCCGGCGCGTGGTCCGCCTCAAGGGCGGGGATCCGTTCGTGTTCGGACGCGGGGGCGAGGAGATGCAGGCATGCCTCGCGGCGGGCATACCGGTCGACGTCACCCCGGGGATCTCGAGCGCGATCGCCGTCCCGCAGGCAGCAGGCATCCCGGTCACGCATCGAGGTACGGCGGCGGCATTCCACGTCGTGAACGGTCAGGGCGCCATCGGCGAGGGCACGCTCGCGGCGCTGGCCGACGCGACGGTCACCACGGTCGTCCTGATGGGTGTGGCCGCGCTCGAGCGTCTCGTCGCCACAGCACTCGCACAGGGGGTGCCGGCGGAGCGGCCGATGGCATTCGTCGAGAGCGGGCACACGGCACAGCAGCGGACCACTCGAACCACCCTGGGACGAGCGGTCGCCGACGCGCAGGCGGTCGGCCTCCGCAACCCGGCGGTGATCGTGATCGGCGAGGTCGCGAGCGCTCGGCTGCTGCTCCCCTCCTCGGACTCGATCGGAGCTGTCCTGGCGTGACGATCCGTGCTCCACTGACCCCGGTTCTGGCCGGATGCACCATCGTCGTGGCCGCCGACAGGCGTTCCGGCGACCTGGTCTCCGCTCTCGAGCGGCGCGGTGGACAGGTGTACCGCGCGCCCGCTCTGAGCATCATCCCGAATGAAGACGACGAGGTCCTCATCGCCCGTACGCGCGACCTGATCGCCGCGCCTCCCGACATCGTGATCGTGACGACCGGGGTGGGGTTCCGCGGCTGGATCGACGCCGCGCATGAGAACGACCTGGCCGAGAAGCTCACCGGTGCGCTGGCCGGGGCGCAGTTCATCGCTCGAGGACCCAAGGCGCACGGAGCGATCCAGCAGGCGGGGTTCATGGCCGACTGGGTGGCCGAGTCCGAGACCTCTGCCGAAGTGGGGGACTACCTCACCGCGGAAGGAGTGGTCGGGCGGCGCATCGCCATCCAGCACCACGGCGCGGGCGCCGACGGCCTCGACACCCTCCTGTCGGGACTGGGCGCAGACGTGGTCAGCATCACCGTGTATCGCTGGGGTCCGCCGCCGGATCCTCAGATCGTGCGCCGCTCCGTCGTGCAGGCGGGGGCGGGTGAGGTGGACGCCGTCCTCTTCACCTCCGCACCCGGTGCCGCCGAGTGGGTCAGGACGGCCGTCCGGGCCGACGCGCTCGAGGCGATCCGACGCAGAGCCGCGTCCGGGCGGTTGCTGCTGGCCGCTGTCGGGCCGATCACGGCCGCGCCGCTCGCGGAGGCCGGGCTCAAGGCCACACTCGCCGCGCGCGGCCGTCTGGGCTCGCTGGTGCGATGCGTGGTCGACCATTACGCCTCCGGTGCCGCACCGCAGCTGCAGACGGCGCTCGGTGCGATGGAGATGCGCAGCGGCGGTGTGCTGATCGACGGCGCGTTCGTCCCGCTCTCACGCGCCGGTGCCAGCATCCTGAGCGAGCTCTTCGATGCCGCCGGACGCGTGCTCTCGCGGGAGGAGCTGGGACTCGCTCTGCCCCGCGGCGGTGAGAGCGCCCACGCCGTGGAGATGGCGGTCGCCCGGCTTCGCGAAGCCTTGGGCGGCGCCGCGGCGATCCAGACGATCGTCAAACGTGGCTACCGACTCACGGTGGAGGAACCCCGATGACCACCCTTGTCGCCTGCTCTCATGGGACCGACTCGCCCGACGGACGCCGCACGGTCGAAGGAATCGTCGACCTCGTGCGGGGGCGCATACCGAAGACGCGGGTCGTCCAGGCGTTCGTCGACGTGCAGGAGCCGGCTGTGTCCGACGTCGTCGAACGGGAGCGTCTCGACGATGACGTCGTCGTGGTGCCGCTGCTGCTCTCCGTCGGCTTCCATACCGCGGTCGACATCGCGCGCGCCGTGCGCCCGTACGACGACGTCCGGCAGGGGGAGCCGCTGGGCACCCACCCGCTGATCGCCGAGGTGCTGAGAGCGAGGCTGCGTACCGCCGTGCACGACCGCTGGCTTCCCGGGGACCATGTCGTGCTCGCGGCGGCGGGTTCCAGCAACCCGGCGGCGGTGGTCGATGTCACGGCGGCCGCCGCTCACCTGGCCGATCTGATTCCGGTGCCGGTCACCATCGGGTACGCGTCGGCGATCGAGCCCCGCATCGCGGACGCTGTCACCGCCGCGCGGCAGAACGGCGCATCCAGGGTGATCGCCGCGAGCCATGTACTCGCGCCGGGGTACTTCGCCGGTCTCGTGGAGCGATCTGGGGCGGACCTCGTGTCGGCGCCGCTCGGGGCGGACCCGCGCATCGCCGAGATCATCGTCGAGCGCTTCCGCTCGGCCTGACCGGGCAGCGCGTCGGCACGTGCGTCGCATGTGGGAGAGGGCGGATGCCGTGGCATCCGCCCTCTCCCACGCTCGTCCGGTCAGACCCGCGACGGCTCGCGCTCAGCGATGGTGCTGCCGAGTTCCCGCTCCTGTTCGTCCTCTGCGACCGTCGCTGCGACCGTCGCGCCTGCCCGGCGCCCGGCTCGACCTGCGTCGCGGGCAGCGCGAGCCTTCGGACGGCCATGCGTGAAGTAGATCGGCAGACCGACGAAGAGCAGGCCGCCGACGAGGTTTCCCACGACGGTCGGGAGTTCGTTCCAGACGAGGTAGTCCCAGACAGTGAAGTCGGCGCCCATCAGGAGTCCGGACGGGAACAGGAACATGTTCACGATGGAGTGCTCGAAGCCCATGTAGAAGAACAGCATGATCGGCAGCCACATCGCGACGATCTTGCCGACCGTGCTGTCCGACACCATCGCGAGAACCACGCCGGTGGACACCATCCAGTTGCACAGCACGCCGCGGATGAAGAGTGTGAGCATGCCGGCGGCACCGTGGTCGGCGTAGCCGACGGTGCGGCCGTGGCCGATCTCGCTGATCGCCTCGCCCACGGCGCTGGGCGCGGTCGAGAAACCGTACGTGAAGTACACGGCCATCAGGATCGCCACGAGGAAGGCGCCGCCGAAGTTGCCGAGGAAGACGAGTCCCCAGTTGCGCATCAGCGCGCCGAACGTGGCACCGGGTCGGCGGTCGAGCACAGCGAGCGGGCCGAGGGTGAAGACGCCGGTGAGCAGGTCGTAGCCCAGCAGGTAGAGCATGACGAACCCGACCGGGAAGAGGACGGCTCCGAGCAGCGGCTGGCCGGTCTGGGTCGAGACGGTGACGGCGAAGGCGGCGGCGATGGTGAGGAGCGCGGCACCCATGAAGGCACGGATCAGTGTGTCGCGGGTGGACAGCTGCAGCTTGTAGGCGCCGGCATCGACCATGCGCGTGGCGAGCTCGGCGGGCTTGATGTAGGACACGGGACCTCCACGGAGACGGGAGCACGGATGCTCGGCTGCTTCGAGCATGCGCGAGCCCCGTTTCCGGGGGCCGCACGCGAGGTTACGGCTGTGGAGCGAATTCCTCACTTCCCGTTCATCGCGGTGTGAGATGACTGTCGTTATCCATCCGTGATGCGATCGTTCGCCGCGCGAAACACGTCGCGTGACATCGGCGAAACACGGGCCGAATAGCCTCGCGAGTACGGCACGATCGCCGCCGACAGGAGCCTTACCGATGAAACACCCGCCTGCCACCGAGATCGTCGTCGTCGGGGCGGGGATGGCAGCGCAGCGTTTCGTCGAGCAACTCGTACATCGTGCCGACGACCACATGCGCGTGACGGTGATCGGCGATGAGGGTCGCCCACCGTACGACCGCACCCGCCTTCGGGAGCTGTTCCTCGGCGGATCCGCCGACGATCTTCCGCTGCCGCTCCACGCCTTCGAGGACGACCGCGTCGAGTTGATCGTCGATGATCGCGTGTTGCACATCGACCGTAGGACCAAGACCGTGCGCACGCGTTCGCGTCGCGTTCATCGTTACGACGTCCTCGTGCTCGCGACCGGGGCTTCGGCCGGCCGGGTGGCTGTGGAGGGCGCGGGTCTTCCCGGCTGCTTCTCCTACCGCACCGTCGACGATGCGGAGGCGCTGCGTGACTTCGTGACCGTACGCGCATCGGAACTCGATCGGGATCTTCGCGGGGTCGTCGTCGGCGGCGGGCCCATCGGGCTCGAGGCGGCCGGTGCACTGCAGGCGATCGGAGTGGATGCCACGGTGGTGCAGTTCGCGGATCGGCTGATGGAAGCCCAGCTCGACGGTACCGCCGGAAGCATCGTGAAGCGCCATCTGCAGGCTCGAGGGATCGCGGTCCGAACCGGCACGCGGGTGACACGGCTCGATCCGGATGAGTCCGGCGTCGTCACCGCCATCGAGTTCCAGGACGGCACCTTCCAGCGCGTGGACGTCGTCGTGTTCACGGTCGGGCTGCGCGCGCGCGACGAGCTCGCCCGCAATGCGGGCATCGCGGTCCATCCCTACGGAGGCATCGTCATCGACGACGGCTGCCGCACTTCGGATCCGGACGTGCTGGCCATCGGAGACGTCGCGAATCTCGACGGACGACGCTTCGGCCTCGTCGCTCCCGCTCGTGACATGGCCGACGTCGCGGTCGGGTGCATCCTCGGCGACGAAGCGAGGTTCGCCGGGTTCGACGAATCCGCTGCCATCACCCTGGCCGGCGTCGAGGTGGCGAGCTTCGGGGACGCGCTGGCACGGACACCCGATGCGGTCGACGTGCTCTACGCGGACCCCGTCGCCGGGGTCTACCGGAAGCTGGTGCTGGCGGGCGATGCTCACACGCTGCTGGGCGGAATCCTGGTCGGCGACGCCTCGGCATACCCGGCGCTGCACACTCTCGTCGGCGCGCGCCTGGAAGCGGATCCGTCGTCGTACGTCCTGCCGAGCCGCCTCTAGCGGGAGCCGCCGGCCGTTCGTTACTCCGCGGGGGTTTCGGAGGGGAGCGGTGCCGGGCTCTCGGTCGGTGCGGTCGTCGGCGAGTCGGTCGGCGCCGTCGTCGGCTCGACGGTCGGGGTGGGCGTCGGTTCCGGTGCGGTCACCTGCGCGTGCACGACCTGGCTGCCGATCGCGGCGACGACGATGACGCTGCCGACGATCGCTGCGATCGTGTTGTCGCGGACGCGGCGCCGGATCTGCCCTTCGTGCCAGCGGGTGCGCGCGGCGTGCAGTCGAGCGCGCTCCGCAGCGGTGCGTGACTGTGCGTTTTTGGAACCGCGTGCGGCCATGCCCTGGATCTCCCGTTCCGACGCCGGTGCTCGGCGTCGCCTGAGAGCCTACCGGGAGGTGCTCGCTCGTCCGAAGTGTCGGGGGCCGCCGGTAGCCTGGAGGGATGACGTCCCCTGCCGCGCTGCTCTCCGGGCAGACGCCTCTCGCCGTGCGCATGCGCCCGATCTCGCTCGACGAGGTCGCGGGGCAGCGGCACCTGTTGCGCGCAGGGTCTCCCATCGTCGCCCTCGCCGATCCGGAGGCGACCTCACCCGGCGCGGTGTCGATCATCCTGTGGGGTCCGCCTGGCACCGGCAAGACCACTCTCGCGCAGGCGATCGCCCGCTCATCCGGACGCCGGTTCGTCGAGCTGTCCGCCATCACGGCCGGCGTCAAAGACGTGCGCGAGGTGATGCAGGAGGCGATCACGCAACGCGACCTCTACGGTCAGACGACGATCCTCTTCCTCGACGAGATCCACCGGTTCACCAAGGCCCAGCAGGACGCTCTGCTGCCCGGCGTCGAGAACGGGTGGGTGATCCTGATCGCCGCGACCACGGAGAACCCCTCGTTCTCCGTGATCTCTCCTCTCCTGTCCCGCTCCCTGCTGCTCACGCTGCAGCCGCTCACCGACGACGACATCGGCGTGCTCGTGGATCGGGCCGTCGTGGATGCTCGTGGGCTGAACGGTGCCGTCGCGCTGAGCGCCGAGGCGCGAGCCGCGCTGATCAGGCTCGCATCCGGAGACGCCCGGCGCGCGCTCACCGGACTCGAGGCCGGCGCTGCCGTCGCTCTCTCGCACGCTTCGGCTGCGCCCGACGATTCGACTGCGCACGAATCGGGGGAGAACGACACAGCTCCGGTCCCCGAGGTCTCCGCCGACGACGTGGCGCAGGCAGTCGATAAGGCCCTGCTGCGCTACGACAGG
>JAQZBG010000423.1 GCA_029239165.1 Microbacterium sp.
AGGAACAGCACCCATGGCTGAACTCATCTACGGTGCCGAGGGCGATCCGGTGCACATGCCGGAACATCTCCTCGCACACGTCAAACTCGTCGTCGCGACGAAGCTGCGCCGCAACGAGAGCTTCATGCTGACCTGGCGTCATCCCGACGGCAGCGGTCGCTCCTCGGTCTGGCTCGAGCCGTCCATCGCGCTGCGGTTCGTCTTCGAGACCATCGAAGAACCGGCGATCGATCACGCTCTGCTCACGAGCCTCGCGGCGGCGGCCAGCTCGAACGGCGGACTCGTCCTCGACCTCGCAGACGTGCGCCTGCTCACGGCGTCGGGCGACGGCCCTCCGCGGCCGGAGCAGGCACAGGCCGAGGTGGCGCAGCCCGCGGCGTGATCGCGGTCTCGACCTGCGTCCGCGCCCGCGCGGTCGGCTCAGGGACCGGTCGCGCGTCCGCTGTCAACCCCTTTGTCCTCGTCGCGGCGGGGCCGCATTCTCGGACCGCAGGAGGTTGACGATGACCGAATCCATCGCCGACGAGGACGTCGCGCACAATCCCGCGCCGAGCACATCGGCGCCCGAATCCCCACGCGGAACGAGGCCCGGCGAGCGAACGGCACGCAGCGATGCTGCAGAGCGGCGCCGTCGGCGCCCCTCCGACGAGCACCCCTGGTGGGGCCCCATGCCGGCAGACCGGCATGAGTGAGAGCGCGGAGGCGAACATGCGCGACGACATACATCAACTGGTGCTGAGCCCACTGGGCGCGGGTGCGTGGCGGCTGCGCGATCAGGCGATCGACCGGGGCGATCCCTCCAGCCTCGTCGCCTACGTCGAGCTGCATGACGACGGCATCTACGAGGCCGTCTGGGTCTCAGTCGGCTGCGGCACGGCGCGGTTCGCGTCGCTGGAGATGCTCTTCCTCGCCGCCGTGCAGATGCTGGAGCAGTGCCGCAGTCTCGGCGCCCTCAAGCCCGACCCGATCCCGCACCGCCCGCCCGCGCACGCGTGAGCTCACGCGGGTGTCGGCGGGCGATGGCAGGATGGGGCCATGCCTGAGTCCCCAGAGGTCGAGGCTCTCGCGCGGTTCCTCGCGGACGAGGCATCCGGTCGTGAGATCCGCGCCGTCGATGTGCTGGAGTTCCGCACGGTCAAGACCCGCAACGCACCGCCGGCCGGCATCGTCGGGCGCACGATCACCGGCGCGGCACGTCACGGCAAGCATGTCGAGCTCCTCCTCGACGAGAAGAGTCTCGTGGTGTCGCTCGGCCGGCACGGGTGGATGCGCTGGGTCAGCGCGGACTCCGCCGACGCCGAGTCGGTGGTGCCCTCCGACGCGCCGCCTGCCCTCGCCGCCCTCGATCTGTCGGGCGACATCGCTCTTCAGGTGACGGATGCCGGATCCTGGGTGTCGCTCGGCCTGTTCGTGGTCGACCGCGCGGCTGACGTCCCCGCCATCGCGAAGCTGGGCCCCGATCCGGCGGATCCCGGTTTCACACGCGCCGAATTCGACGCTGCACTCGGCGGGCGCCGGAAGCAGATCAAGGCGATCCTCCAGGAGCAGGAGACGCTCGCGGGCATCGGCAACGCGTACTCCGACGAGATCCTCCACCTCGCCCGCCAGTCACCTGTCGCCCACGCTGCGGCACTCGATGCGGAGGCGACCGACCGGCTGTTCGAGGCGACGGTCACGACGGTCAGAGAAGCCATCGCGGCTCGGAGCGGCGTGCCGATCGATCAGCTGAAGGCGCAGAAGGTGGCCGCGATGCGCGTGCACGGGCGCAGCGGCGAAGCGTGCCCGGTCTGCGGCGACACGATCCTCGATCTGACGTTCTCCGGCACATCGGCGCAGTACTGCCCCACCTGTCAGAACGGGGGAGTGCCGCTGTGACCGGGCCGCAGTGGGCCCGGGTGCCCGCCGACGTCGGTAGCATGGACGCCATGACGACTTCGCAGCAGCCGGCCCCGATCACGCTCGCGCCGCTTCCGGACGACAAGAACCTTCTCACGGTCGTGGACTCCGCGGGCTCGTGCTGCGGCGGCGGCTGCTGCAGCATCGACTGACCTGACCTGACCCTCCCGAACCTCGCCACGCGCCGTCGATGACCGACGAACAGCTGCACATCACGCCCCGCGTGGGACGCATCCTCATGTCCGAGGAGGCGATCTACGGACTGATCCTCGTTTCGGGCATGATCGTGGTCAGCGGCTCCTCGACAGGCACCGCCGTCGATGCCCTCATCACCGTCGCCGTGACGGTCGTCGTGTTCTACGCGGCCCACGTCTTCGCCGGCACGCTCGGTCGGCTCGCCGCGACCGACGGGCAGGCCGGGCTTTATGCCAGCCTTCGAGCCTCCGCCCATCAGTCGGGCGGCATGCTGCTCGCCGCTGTGCCGCCGTTGATCATCCTGCTCCTCGGCGCGACGCGGGTGATCGATGACAGCCTCGCCCTCTGGGTCGCACTCATCGTCAACACCGTGCTGCTCGGCGCGCTGGGCTGGATCGCCGTGGCCCGCTGGAGCACCCACTGGATTCCTCGCATCCTCAGCGCCGTGATCACGGCCGCCTTCGGCGGGGTGCTCATCCTGTTGAAGGCGCTCATCCACCACTGACGATCGTTCAGCACTGACGATCGTTCAGCGCTGACGATCAACCAGGACTGACGCGCGCGGCGTCGCCCGGTGCGCGCAGCGCCGCGACGAGCGCCGGCGTCAGCCCCGGGACGTCGTCGACCGGAACGGCGAGAGCAAGAAGTGCGCGGCTGAAGAAGTTGCGCGCGGCGGCGGCCAGAGTGATGTCGACGATCTCGCGGTCGGTGAACCCGACCTCGCGCAGCCGGCCCGAGTCGGCGTCCGTCATGGCCGCGGCA
>JAQZBG010000424.1 GCA_029239165.1 Microbacterium sp.
GAGCGGCGCCTACGGCGAGGACATCTTCGTCGGCTACCGCGGCTACGACGAGCTCGGACGCGACGTGGCGTTCCCCTTCGGTCACGGACTCACCTACTCGGAGTTCGCATACTCCGACGCCGCGGTCCGCGCGGCGGAGGACGGGTGGGAGTGCTCCCTTGTCGTGCGCAACATCGGCGGGTTCGCCGCCCGCGACGTGGTCCAGCTGTACCTCGGCGCGCCGACAGATGCCGCACGGCGTGCGCCCAGTGAGCTGATCGGATTCGGGGCCGCTGAACTCGCCCCCGGTGAGTCGACCCGGGTCGTCATCCAGGTCGGGCAGCGGGCGTTCGCACGCTGGGATGAGCCACGCGGCTGGGTGACGGATGCCGGAACCCACGCCCTGCGCTTCGCCCGGTCCTCCCGCGACCTCATAGCGACGGTGGACCTGGAGGTCGCCGCATCCGGGGCACCGGCTGAGCTCACTGCGGAGTCGACGCTTTCGGAGTGGCTCGACCATCCGGTCGTGGGGCCTCGGCTGCTCGCGCGCGTCGGCGAGCTCGACACCGTGGGCAACACCATCGGACTGCTCAGCGACCCGACGGCCCGGCTGATGATCGGCGGACTGCCCATCAAGCGCCTCACCGTCGACGCCGGCAACGTCCTCTCATCCGAGCTCCTCGACGAGGTCCGACGCGCCTAGGTGCTGTCCGATCGCGCCAGTCGGGCTGCGAGCGCATGTCCACCTCGCGCACGATCGTCGCGGCCTCCGCATGCAACGGCACGTCCGATATACCGATCCGGCGCGCGGACACAACCCCTTCGAGGCATCCATCTGCTTTCCGCACAATGGCAGCATGTCTCCCCCGCTTTCGCTCTCGACCCTCAGCGCCAGAAACGACGGAGGCTCGGCGGTCGGATGAG
The DNA here is from genome assembly GCA_029239165.1 of Microbacterium sp. Taxonomy (GTDB): domain Bacteria; phylum Actinomycetota; class Actinomycetes; order Actinomycetales; family Microbacteriaceae; genus Microbacterium. The sequence goes on from JAQZBG010000424.1 coordinate 904, forward strand.
CGGGCATCGGGCGTTCGACGTCGCTCCGTGGGGCATCGGGTGGTCTGAATGGACCGCGTCGCACCAGGCGAGACGGGAGTCGGTGTTCGCGCTCTCCAACGGCTATCTGGGCTGGCGGGGAACGCTCGAGGAGGGCGACCCCTGCGAGGTGCCGGGCACCTATCTGAACGGCGTGTTCGAGCGGCACCCGATGCCGTACGCCGAAGACGGGTACGGGTATCCCGACTCGGGCGAGAGTGTCATAAACGTGCCGGATGGCAAGGTCATCCGGCTCCTCGTCGACGACGAGCCGTTGGACATCCGCACCGGCGAATTGCACCGGCACGACCAGTTCCTCGACTTCCGCGCGGGCACACTGCGGCGCGAAGCGCACTGGACCTCGCCCGACGGGCGTACCGTGAAGGTCCGCTCCGAGCGCCTGGTGTCGCTCACGCACCGGGCCGTGGCGGCGATCAGCTACGAGGTCACGGCGGTCGATGCAGCGGTGGATCTCACGGTGCTGTCGGAGATCGTGGCGAACGAACCGCTGCCCGAGGTGCATCCCGACGAACGGGTGATGGCCGCCCTGCGCGGGGCGCTGAAGCCCGTCGACCAGTTCGTCGTGGAAGGCCGGGCAACGCTCCTGCATCGGACGGAGAGCAGCCGCATCGGCGTCGCCGTGTCGATGGACCATCAGGTTCTCGCGGGCGGACCGGTCACGGTCGAGACCGAGGCGTCCGACACGCTCGCCCGCACCACGGTGTCCACACGTCTTGCTCGGGGCGACAGCATCCGGATCGTGAAATTCGTAGGTCACGAGTGGTCCGACTCGCTGACCGATGCCGCGTTGCGCGATCGCGTGGATGCTGCGGTCACGACGGCGACGCACCTCGGGTGGGAGGCGCTCGCCGAACAGCAGCGCGAGTACCTCGACCACTTCTGGGCATGTGCCGACGTCACCGTCGAGGGGGCGCCGCGTCTGCAGCAGGCCGTGCGGTTCGCGCTGTTCCAGGTGCTGCAGGCGGCTGCGCGGGCGGAGGTGCGTTCCATCCCGGGCAAGGGTCTCACCGGGCCGGGCTACGAGGGGCACACGTTCTGGGACGCCGAGGCGTACGTGCTCCCGGTGCTCACCTACACGCTGCCGGACGCGGCGCGCAACGCGCTGCGGTGGCGTCACTCGACTCTGGATCATGCGCTGCGGCGTGCGAAGCAGCTGCATCTCGCAGGGGCGGCCTTTCCGTGGCGCACGATCGACGGCCGGGAGTGCTCGGGCTACTGGCCTGCGGGGACGGCCGCGTTCCACATCAACGCCGATATCGCAGCAGCGGTCATCCGCTATGTGAGGGCGACCGGAGACATCGAGTTCGAACGCGAGACGGGGCTCGAGATCCTCACGCAGACGGCCCGGCTCTGGGTCGCGCTCGGACGCTGGGATCCGCAGGGAGTCTTCCACATCGACGGCATCACGGGACCCGACGAATACTCCGCGCTGGTCGACGACAACATCTTCACCAACCTCATGGCGCAGCAGAATCTGCGAGGTGCGGCGGCGGCCGCACAGGCCCACCCGGAAGCAGCGCGCAGCCTCGAGGTCACCGACGAGGAGATCGAAGCCTGGACGGCGACGGCCGCCGCGATGGCCGTGCCCTTCGACGACGAGCGCGGCGTGCACCAGCAGTCTGCAGGTTTCACCGATCGCGAGCGCTGGGACTTCGAGCGCACCGAGGAATCGCAGTATCCGCTTCAGGACCACTTCCCGTACTTCGACCTGTACCGCAAGCAGGTGGTCAAGCAGGCAGACCTGGTCCTGGCGCTGCAGTTCGCGCCGGAAGCATTCTCCCCCGACGAGACGGCTCGCGCCTTCGCGTACTACGAAGAGCTCACCGTGCGCGACTCGTCCCTGTCGGCATCAGCCCAGGCCGTCGTCGCCGCCCGCGTCGGCCACCTCGACCTCGCGATGGCGTA
>JAQZBG010000002.1 GCA_029239165.1 Microbacterium sp.
GAACACCTACAACCAGAACGTCGGAGCGGTCCTCGGCCGCGTCGTCGACATGAGCCTCTCGTACATGAAGGGCGCCCTGCGCGATCAGGTCGACCCCGAGAAGTGGGACGAGCTCACTCAGGAAGCCCTCGTACTCGCCTGGAACGAGATCGAGAAGAAACAGGTCGAGGCGTGACCATCCTCGACACCGCGGTTTTCGACGCCGCGATGGACGAGATTCGACAGCGCTCCAAGAAGGCGCTCTACCAGCGCGACTTCGCCGCCTGGCTGAGCGACGTGCTCGGCGAGCGGATGTACGACAAGATGGCCGAGGTCAGCGACGACGTGCTGTTCGGTAAGCACCCGCGCACCCTCGTGAAGTCCGCCAACGGTACAGGCAAGACGCACTCCGCCGCGCGCTGGGTGATGTGGTGGGTGACCGCCTTCCCGAAGGAGGAGTCGCTCGCGATTCTCACCGCGCCCACGCTGAAGCAGGTGCGACTCGGCGTGCTCGCCTACCTCAAAGAGTCGTACGGCTACGTCAAGCTCAAGGCCCAGGCCGAGGGCAAGCCGATGCCGTGGCCCGGTTGGATCAGCGAGCAGGACGAGTGGCGCTACGCCACCATGGGCGGAAACCAGACTCTCGCCGTCGCCCGAGTGCCCGGCGCCTCCGACGCGATCTCCACCTTCCAGGGTCTCCGCAAGACCGGTGGTCGGAACTTCATCTCGCTCGACGAGGCCGGCGGTGTCTCGCGCGACATCTTCACTGCAATCGACGCCCTGATGACCTCGGGCGACGCGCGCATGGGCGGCATCGGGAACCCCGACCGCCGCGGCACCGCGTTCTACGACGCCTTCAACGACCCCCGCCTGGCCCGCGAGTACCAGCTCCACACGATCACCGCCTACGACACCCCGAACCTCACCGGCGAGGTCGTCTACAAGGACGACCCCGACAAGGAGCGCATGCTCCGCAACGGCCTCATCTCGGCCCGCTGGGTCTTCGAGCGAGAGCGCATGTGGAAGACCGGCGGCGAGGTCGTCTACGACCCGAAGGCGGAGGCCGAGCGCAACCTCACCGGCCGCCCCGACGGTCGCTTCAAGGCGAAGGTCGGCGGCCAGTTCCCCGACGAGGACGACCACACGTTCTTCCCCGAGGAGCCCATCAACGCAGCCCGTCACCGTGAGCTCCCCGCTGAGCAGATCTCGGCCGCGCCGATCGTGCTGGGTGTTGACCTTGCGACCACTGGTACGGATGAGTCCGTTGTGATGATGAACAAGGGCGGCCGCGTCCGTCTGTTCGACGGCAAGGTGAAGTACGACGACGGAGGTGAAGAGCGCGAGACCGAGGGCACCTGGGCCAAGGAGGACGAGCTCTCGAACGCGCGCCGCGTGCACGCCATCGCGACCTACGTCGGCGCCACAGAGGTCCGCCTCGACGCAGGTGGTATCGGTGCCGGCATCGCCACGAACCTCGAGCGTCTCGACGAGTTCAAGGGCAAGCAGTACGTCGTCATCCGCGTCAACGGCGCGGTCGCAGCGACCGACTCCGCCCGCTGGGCCAACGCGCGCGCGCAGAACCACGACCAGCTGCGCGAGCAGCTCGCCGACAACCTCCTCGACCTCGACTACGACGACGATGTTCTGAAGGACCAGCTGCTCGCTGTCACCTACGACCTAAACAAACGCGGCGCCGTCCAGATCACCCCGAAGAAGGACATGCGGACGGAGATGCACGGCTCTCCCGACCGCCTCGACGCCGTGATCTACGCCGTCATCAACACCGACGCGATCATGAACCCGCCGCTCGGCGACATGCAGCGCGGAGACGTGCTCTCGATCGACCCGTGGGAACTGCTGCAGTACTCGCGTGAAGACGACGCATACCCGGTCTGAACCCCGGCGATACCGGCCCGACCGACCCTAGACTCCGCGTCACCATGTCAGACGCTCACGTACACGCCCTCCTCGAGACCTTTGGCGAAGCCGCCGCTGAATCGCCTGCCGTGAAGGAGGCGTTCGACCGCGCCATGGCGCTGCTCCGTCGCGAGGACCAGGGCTACATCGCGGTCTACGGCGCCGGCGGGGCCCAGAACCTCGACAGCCAGTTCGGCCTCACGCTCGAGAGCCTGAAGGAGTGGGGCCGCAAGATCCGCGAGTCCGTCGTGGCTGCCCCCTGGATGGGCGCCGGCTTCCGGCGACGCTACGACTACATCTGGGAAGGCGGCATCCGGTACGGCAACATCCCGGAGCCCACCCGCGGCAAGAAGAACCTCCAGGAGGTCATCGACGACCCCGAGAACCAGCTGCACTTCTTCGGAGATGACGCACGCCGCGCCCGCGAGGAGTGCCTCTACGCGGAAGGCATCGCCTTCTGGATCGGCCACAAGGGCACGAAGAGCATCGAAGCCATCCCGCTCCGTCAGATCACCGACCATCTCCTGCAGCCGTCCGGTCTCGGGTACGCCTGGGCCTACAAGCGCGAGTGGTCCGAGGTCGATCTCGCCACCGGCGAGACCAAGGAGCAGGTGCGCTGGTACTTCACCGACCGCTTCGAGAAGCGCCGCGTCAAGGAGATCGTGCCGAAGGGCGGCGGCGACCCCATCCCCGTCGACCAGGACCACGTCATCTTCGACATGATCGCCAACGGATCCACCGGCCTCGTCTACGGCGCCCCCGACGCCCTGGCTGCCTGGGTCTGGAACGGCATCGCCCGCGACGCCACCATGGACGGCCGCGCGATGACGCAGGCGCTCGCCACCTTCGCGCTCAAGGCCTCCGTCAAGAGCAAGGAGGGCGAGAAGAACACCAGCCTGCAGCTCGCTACCCCGCACGGCGCCGGATCCACCGCGGTGCTCGGCCAGGCGAACGACCTGGTCCCGCTGTCCACGGCCGGCAAGGGCTACGACTTCAGCCCCCTCAACTTCCTCACCGCGATCGTCGCCACCTCCCTCGACATCCCGGCCATCCACCTGACCGCGAACCCCGACGAATCCGGCTCCGGCGCCTCGCAGGCGCTCGACCTGCCGACCCGCCTCGCCATGGAAGCCCGCCGGCGCGAGCACATCGCGCTCGACAAGCGCGTGCTCACCTGGATGGGCGTCACCAAGCCCGACGTGACCTTCGCCCCCTTCAGCTCCGGCGACCAGATCTACCGCCAGGTGCAGGCTCTCGTCCTGCAGCTCGACAAGGGCGCGATCGACATCCAGGAATTCCGCGACGCCCTCGACGACCTGTACGCCCGACCGAACGGCAAGGCGCCGAAGACCTCCGAGCGCGCGGACGTGCTGCTCGCGAAGGAGATGGCGAAGATCGAGAAGGCGAACGCGCCCACGCCGGCCCCCGCGGCTGACGGCGCCGCTCTCCCTCAGGTCGCCAGCCCGAACCAGGGGCGCTCCAACGGCACGGGCGGCCAGGACGGCGGAAACGCCTCCAACGACATCCGGCGCGAATAGCTGGATACCGAACCCCCTCAGGTAGTGAAAAGTCGACTCTAGACTCCGCGCCATGCCCAAGACCCGGACTTATGTGCAGGAGGCCTCTCGCCTTGCCGAGAAGCGCGCCGACGGCACCTACCGCGTCGTCCTCATCACCGAGGGCACGGGCTCGACGGGCGTCTACTCGGCAGAGCTCATGGACTCCTCGGTCCACGTCTTCGAGAACGCCCCGTCCTACATGGACCACCCGATCGACCCCGAGCACCCCGAGCGGCGCCCCGTCCTGAGCATCGGTGGTCGCTTCAGCAACGTCGAAGCCGAGGACGGCGAACACGGCCGCCAGCTCGCCGCGGACTTCAAGCCGCGCGAGGAGTTCCGGCCCCTCTTCGAGGAGTTCGGCGACGTGCTCGGCCTCTCGATCTTCTGCGGCGCGTACGGCGAGAAGGACCAGAGCGGCCGTGTGGTCGTCGAGGCCTTCGACGACACCGACCCGTACCGCTCCGTGGACATCGTCGTCGCTGCCGGCCGCGGCGGCCGCTTCAAGCGCGCGCAGGAGTCGCTGCGCACCATCGAGTCTTCCCTCGGCATCCCCGAGGGCAACCAGCCTGGGTCAACCTCGGCCCCGGATTCCACCAACCTGCAGGAGAACACCATGGATCCCAAGGCTCTCGCGGAGGCGCTCGTGCCCCTCCTCGCCGACGCCCTCAAGCCCATGACCGACTTCCTCGCGGAAGAGGGCGCACGTCGCCAGGCCGAGGCTGACGCTGCGGCCCAGACCCCGGAAGTGAAGGATGCCGTCGAGGCCGCCATCACCTCCGTCGAGGCCATCAAGGCCGCGAAGGTTCTGCCCTCGTTCGAGACGAAGCTCATCGAGTCCGCCAAGACGGGCGCCGATGTCACCGCGGACCTCGAGTTCGCGAAGACGGTCACCGCAGAAGCCAAGGGGCCGAAGGCTCCCGAGGCCTTCCCCTCGTCCTACGTCCACGAGTCGGCCACCGGCGCCAGCGCCGATGACGACTTCTCGCTCAACCTCGGAGGCCGCTGATGAGCGCATCTGCAACGAAGGCCCGCGCCACCCAGGCGGTCTTCTCCCACACCCACCTCGACGGTGAGTCGACGATCTGGGACGTGCCCGCGGGCACCGAGTCCCGGACCCTCGTCCGCGATGGCGACACGTTCGCCGTCACGCTGACCCGCGCCCCCGGTGGCACCGGTCGTGATGAGCTGGCGATCGGCCCGTTCAAGGTCTCCCGCGAGCAGCTCGTCGGCGTGAGCAACGAAGAGGCGGTCGCCGTTGGCGAGCACGCCGTCGGCGTCACCCCGCACGGCACCTGGGAGTTCGAGGGCATCGTCGGCGCCACGGTCGACACCCCGCAGAGCACCCCCGTCTACGTGGAGGCCGACGGCGATCTCACGGTCACCGAGGGCACCAACACCCGCGTCGGCGTCGTCAACTACCCCGGCACCTACACCAAGGTCGCCGGCACCCTTCCCATCAAGATCGGAGCCTGAGCATGGAGAACCTGCTCGAGCAGTACAAGAACCAGTTCACGCTGGACGGCAAGCTGAAGCCGCAGCCCGGCGTGACCAAGGAGAAGGTGAAGGAGGCCAAGCGCCTCTTCACCGGCGCGCAGGCGGGCTCGTACGTCGCCGAGGGTCAGCTCAAGGAGCTGTTCTCTTCGACCGACCTCTCGTTCTCGATGGCGCACCTCCTCAACATCGACCTCATCCCGCAGCTGCCCAAGGAGGCAGAGCAGGTGGAGAACCTCGCCGGCTACCGCCTGGTGAAGGACTTCAACCCGGTCGTGCTGCGCTCCATCATCGGGCGCGACGGTGTCGAGGGTGCGGGCGTCGACTCGCGCGGTGCGGCTGCGGTCGTCCCCGAGGGCACGCCCTACCCGATCGTCACCGTGAAGAGCGACGAGGAGTCGTTCTACTCGAAGCTGTCGAAGCGCGGTTTCGCGTTCGACCTGACCTTCGAGGCGATCATCAACGACCTCATCGGCGAGCTCGAGGGCCTGCCGACCGAGTTCCTGAAGACCACGGGCAAGACGTACTACGCCGAGGTCTTCGACGCGCTGGAGAAGGCCGGCCAGTTCCTCGAGTCCGTCACCCTGCCGAACGGCGAGTCGACGGTCCCGAACGCTCCGGTCTCGGCCGCGGCGATCATCGCGGCCGCGGTCGCGTACGAGAACCGTGCGATCAACGGCAACAAGCTGGGCGCCGCGTCGAGCTACAACGTCATCGTCCCGAAGGGCCGCAAGCGCTTCCTGGACTACGACATCCTGCAGTACGGCCGCATCATCCAGGTGCAGGACGGCAACCTCACGCTGGCCCCGGACTCCGCGATCCAGGCGCTCTTCCCGAGCATCGAGATCATCGAGTCCGACCGCGTGACCGGCTCGGAGTGGTACTTCTACCCGAAGCCCGGCTCCACCAGCCGTCCGGTCCTCGAGCGCCTCGGCCTCCGTGGCTACGAGACGCCGGAGATCCGCGTCCGCAACGACCAGGGCTTCTACCCCGGTGGCGGCCAGGTCGGCATGTGGCAGGGCGGGTTCGTGGCCGACACGGCCTCGTACCGCTACCGCCTCATCACCGGTGCGGTCCTCTGGGACGACACCTTCGTGGTCCGCTCCAAGGGCACCGGCCAGGCCTGACCCGGGCCGATAGCTAGCTAATCGGGGGCGGGGCCACGAGCCTCGCCCCCATCAGCAGAACAGGAGACACCGTGTCCACACCTCGCCCCATCCGCCTCACCACGGTCGCGTCGAATCCGTCGCGCACCGAGCCGCAGGAGTACGCCGTGATCGGCGGCCTGCCGACGGCGACCGCGACCAAGGCCGGCGGCATCAAGCGTGCCAGCGCCACCCCGAACTCGACCGCGACCGATGTCCCTGGCGTCGTCGCGGACCTCAACGCGCTGCTCGCCAAGCTGCGCACCGCGGGCGTCATCGCGTCCTGACCTTCAGCCCGACTGAAACCCGGCCCTCTCGGATCACGCCTTCCGAGGGGGCCGGACCAATGCAAGGAGATCGCATGAACAAGGGCAAGGCCCCGCTCGACCCGAACACCCTCCTCGGCCAGCTCCGCGTCTTCGTGGGCGACGTCCAGAGCTCGCCCCTGGAGCCCGCAGAGGAAGGGTGGGGCAGCTACGCCATCTTCGGCGACGAGTCGCTCCTGGGGGCACTGGCGGCCGCCGGCGACAACCTCAACCGCGCCGCGGGCAACCTCTTCGCCACCCTGGCTGTCGAATACATGCAGCTCGGCAAGAGCGTGCGCACCGACGACCTCGCAATCGACACCCGCGGCCGCGGCAAGGACCTCCTCGAGGTCGCCCGCTCCTTCTGGGAACAGGCCGCGCTGAGCGATGCCGCCACCGGCGGGGACATCTTCGCCGTCGTCGGCCCCGCCGGCCGCGCCGCCCCCGTGGTGCGCCCGGAGGCTACGCCGTGGCCGATCCTCTGAGCTGAGGCGAACGCCGCCGCACCGCGGGGCGCCAGACGGTCACCTGTCGCGTCCCGCGGTCAGTCTCGAAGCGCACGACGCAGACGCGGTCGTTCGAGGCGACCACGAACCCGGGCACCTGCTCTGCCACGCGATCCGGCCACTGCACCCAGATCCACACGGGCGGCTGCTCCCCCACCGGCTCCCACTCGAGCTCCTGCGGGCCGTGCGCGCGCGGCGGCAGCGTCACCGGCGGAACCGCCTCGATCACCTGGCGGAGCTTCTCGTCCGTCACCTTGTTCGAGCCCAATCCGTGTCCTCCTGCTACACGTTTGCTACACGCCGGCCCTCGCAGCAATGACGAAGGCCCGGACTTCGTTGGAAATCCGGGCCTTTTTCCGAGCCACCTAAGGGAATCGAACCCTTGACCTATTCATTACGAGTGCGATCATGGCATGTAGTTCGATGATGCGGGAAGTTGAATCGAGTGTCAAACCGCGAGATTCCGCGGGAGTGACCTCTACCGCTAGTTGAGGGTTGTGGGGGCAAAAGTAGTCTCGTTGCTACACGTTCTGCTACACGCGGGGGTCGGTCATGGCGGCCATGAACTTGTCCGACGGCACGAGGGCCAGGTGGGCGTAGCGCTCCGTCACCCGGATGGAGCTGTGGCCCATGAGCTTACTGACCTCCTGGATTGTGAGCCCGGCCTGCAGCAGCCATGACGCGTACGTGTGGCGAAGGTCGTGCGGCCGGCCGCCGGTGTTGAGATCGTTCCACACATCCCGGCGCCAGTTCGATGAATTCGTGTGCGGGAAGACGAACGGGCCGCCCTCCTTCACGAAGGGCTTGATCTCGGCGACCACCCAGTCGGGGATCGGCACATCGCGGATCTTCCGGCTCTTCGGGTACTTCTTGACGACGCCGGTCGCCTGGTCGCGAACGTGCGTCACGCGGATCATCCGGCGCTTCAGGTCCACCCGCTCGGGCGCGAGCCCGGCCATCTCACCCCAGCGCAGGCCGCAGCCGACGAGGAGTGCGAGCATGGCGCGGTCCCGCGGGCGGTCCTTGAGCTTCTTCATCATCTTCGCGACCTGCTTGCGCGTGAAGAATCGCATGATGTCCGTCTCCCCCGGCTCGAGGCCGAGGCGGAAGGTCGGGTTGGCGCGGATGATCTCAGCGTCGACGGCCGCCGACAGGGACATCGAGAAGACGCGCACGTTGCGGGTGACGCTGGACTCGGCGAGCCCCTTCTTCTGGAGCACCGTCACCCACTCCTTCACGGCGAATCGGGTGATGTCCACGAGGGGCACGTTCTCCCAGTGCGGCATGAGGTGGTTCTTCACCGCGGAGGCGTCGGCTCGCTTCGTCGACGGAGCCGGGTTGTGCGACGCCCACCAGGTCTCGTACCAGTCGCCCCACGTCCGCTTCCCGGAGGCCGGGTCGCGCCAGCCCGGCTTCGACGCCTCGTTCTCCGCGAGGGTCGCCTCGGCGATCGCGCGCTTCTCGTGCGGGAAGGTGCCGGCCGAGCGCGCCTTACCGTCCGGCCCGCGATACAGCGCGCGCCAGTTGCCAGAGGGGAGAGATTGCGTCCAAGCCACCATTGCACCGTAGCATTTAGCTAGCTAATGTTGAAGATCCGAGACTTAAGAGAGGGGACACCATGAGGTTTCTGACGATGGATGAGCTGGTGAAGGAGTCGGGCATCTCCCGCTTCACGCTCATGCCGGCGCTGCAGCGCGGCGATCTGCACGGCTTCCAGCGCGTGAAGCGCGGGACGTGGCGAGTTGACCGCCCGTGCTTCGACGCCTGGATGGCCGGCGAGAAGTGCGAGCACCAGACCGCGAAGAAGGGGAAGGCCGCGTGAAGTTCCTGGATCTGTTCTGCTGCCAGGGCGGCGCATCCACCGGGTACACGCGAGCCGGGTTCACCGTCTACGGCGTCGACATCGACCCGCAGCCGCACTACCCGTTCCCCTTCCACCAGGGCGACGCGTTGGATGTGATGCGACGACTGATCGCTGGCGAGGCGATTCCCTTCACGCACCCAAGCGGCCTGGTGGAGCTCCTGTGGCTGCACGACTTCGTCGCCGCAGGAGCCAGCCCGCCCTGCCAGGGGTACACGGCCCTGAAGGCCGTCCACGGCAACGAGTGGCCGCTGCTCATCGAACCGACCCGCGACCTGCTCGACGAAATGGGCATCCCGTACGTCATCGAGAACGTGCAGGGCTCGCCCCTGCGCCGTGACATGACTCTCTGCGGGCTGATGTTCGGCCTGCGCGTCTTCCGACACCGTTACTTCGAGCTGGGCGGCTGGGCGGCCGCCGCACCCGCGCACCCTTCTCACAAGGGCCACCGAGTCTCGGGGTGGCGGCACGGTGTCCGTTACGAGGGCGACATGGTCGCGGTCTACGGCGAAGGCGGCGGCAAGGGGTCAGTAGCCGACTGGCAAGCCGCGATGGGTATCGACTGGACCAGCGACCGGCACGGCATCGCTGAGGCCATCCCACCTGCCTACACCGAGCACATCGGTCTGCAGTTGCTCGAGCACCTCGCCCCGACGCGGGCGGTCGATGTGGCGGTGGCCGCGTGAGTGCGCTCAGCGACGCCCAGGCAGCGCTCAAGGCGTACGACGATGTCCCGGGCAAGGGAGTGGACCGTTCGGGGTGGACCCGGGACGATCGCGACTTCGCGCGCGAGCAGCAGCGCGCCCACTTCATCCGCACGGCGCCACGGGTGGTCGACACCCTCCGTGCTCTGCTGTCGGCGACCACCGAGCCGCCCACCGCCGACGCGACGATCGTTGATTGCGTGGCTCAGGCCATGTGTTCAGTCGAGGCGCGATCGAAGGGGGCAACGCTCGAAGAGGTGCAGACCGGGATCCAGCGGTGGACCCGGCACCGGTACGAGGCTGAGCGCATGGTCGAAGAGCTTCGCGACTATGGGCTCGAGGTCCGGCGCCCGTCCCCACCCACCGACGCCGAAGTGAACGCCGTCGCGCTCGAGCTCTGGGGAGTATCGGCCCCGTACGACCGGGAGAAGCTACGCGCGGCACTCGAAGCTGGGCGACAGGCTGCCGCTCAGGTTGGGGGTGCGGCATGAGCGACACCACCTACGCGCATGCCCTGCTCGAGCTTCGCGCTGTTGCTGTGGGGAGTGTGGTCCTCGACGGCGACGGCGACGCCTGGCAGCTCGGGCCACGCGGGTGGTCGAGCGTCGTGCACGGGGTCAACACGGCGGACATGGACGCGTCGTCGGTCGCGATCCTGACGCCGATCACGGTCATCCACCGGGCCCCCGCGCCGCCCGATCCAGACCACACGAACGGAGATAGCGAATGAAGCTGACCGAACTGCAGCTGGAGGTGCTCGACCAGGTCGGCACCCGATGGCTCCGACCGATGGACATGGGCGCGCGCGATGGATCGCATCACAGCGCCGTGCTCGCTGCCCTGGTCCGGAAGGGGCTCGTTGAACGCACGCAACGCGGAGGGTTGGCCTATGCGCGCGGGTCCTACGTCTACCGCATCACCACGCAGGGTCTCGCGACGCGCGCGAACGCCCCCCGACTGACCGCGGAGCAGAACCGATGACGAAGGCGATGGTGGTGCTCAAGACGACTCTGCTGCTGACACTCCTCGCCGCGGCCGCGTGGATAGTCATCTCGGCGACGAGCTACAACACGAGCCGCGGTGATCTGTGTGAAGAGCAGGGGTTGGCCTTCGGCAGCGAGTACATGGGTGAGTACGGCTGCGTGGAGTTGCATCCGTTCGAGGAGTTCGAGCAGCCATCCTCCGGTTCGACCGATACGGATGGTGCCTCGTGAGCCGGCAGTGGGCAGTGATCGTGCGGCCTGATGCTACGCACGTTGCCCGTGCGCTCGGCCCCATCGCCACCAAGGAGCGCGCGGATCGAGTAGTCGAGCGCATCGTGGCGTGGGAGGAGCGTGAGGAGGCGAACGACCGCTACGGGCTGACCTGGCTCCCGCAGGCCGTCGAGCTAGAGAGTGTCGCTGCGTTCATGCGCGAGCTGGACGCCAGCTCGACCGGACGGGAGGAGTGATGACCTGGGTCATCTGGCCTCGAGTCGGGCAGGCAGTCTCGATCGTCTACAGCTTCGGGCGGGTGGCGCTGTCGTCGTGCGAGCTGAACTGGCGCATGGAATGGGAGGACTCCCGATGAGCCTCTTGACCTGGTTCTGCCCGGACTGCGGCTACCTGCGTGCACAGATCCACGTCTGCGCTCGGTACGTGTCCAGCACATCCACGGCGCCCACCGACCCGGACGGACGGCGCGGCCGATGACTGACTGGTGCGCCCTTCATCGAATGCAACACGCGGGCGACTGGGAGAAGGAGTGCGCCGAGCGCCAGGCGAGCGAAGGTCCCGCCGAGCAGCTCGCTCGCGCGCACTATCAGCGCTCCGCCGTATACCGGGAACGGACGCCGTGGGATGAGCTGCCCCTCGCATACCGGCTCAACCGGATCTTGGAGATGCGCGACGCGCTTCGCGACAGCGCCCGTGGCAGCTAGCTAATCCCGGACGGAGCGCCCCTAGACTGCGCGGACATGGCGCTCCGTCCGATCCCCCGAGACACCGACTGGCCCGAGGAGATCCTCGAGCTGGCCCGGGAGGAGTTCTGGGCGACCATCGACGTGATCGACCCCAGCACCGAGAAGGTCGGCAAGTACGACCCGAAGACCGACTCCCGCCCCATCATCACTCCCGCCGCCGTTGTCATCGAACACCGGGCCGCGCGCGTGCAGCACATCCGTTCCGGCCTTGACCAGGGCGGCTCCTTCGAGTGGGGCCAGAAGCGCCCGTACCGCGTGCAGTACGAGCCGCGCCCCGACGACCCCCTCATCACGAAGGGCATGGTTGTCCGCGTGCGGACCACCCGCCGCAACCCCGTCATCCTGCGCTACGCCTTCCAGGTCACCGGCGCACCCGGCTCCGACCACGCAGCCGTCGGCCTGATCGACACCGTCTCCGAGTACGGGGTGATCGGTGATGAATGAGCCGTTCGCCGATGTCGAGATGCTCATCGAGGGCTGGCGCGACGGCGTCTACCGCGATGCACTGCAGGCCATGGAGGACACCGCTGACGACGGCGCCGAGCGTGTCCGCGAGATCATCCACCTGTCGACGACCGACTGGGGCTACGCGCGCACCCAGGGCGTCGGCGGCGAGCCCCGCCCCTACCCCGGCCGCATCGAGAGCGGCGAGATGCTGAACGACGTGGACAGCCGCGTCGAAGAGCTCGGCGACGGCGTCATCGAGGCGAAGTGGGGCTGGGCGGACCCCGAGGACTACTACTACATCCAGGAGCACGGCTTCGACGCCTTCGAGACGAAGATCGCGCCCATGCACTCCCTCGCCACCTCCCTCGATGAAGCGGAGATCGCACTGCAGGAACGCCTCGGGGAGATCTCGTGACCTTCATCGACGGCCCCACCGACGCGACCGGCCTCACCGAGCGCGCGAACATCGAGGATCGCCTCTCTGAGCTGGCCGGCGGCCGCATCTGGAAGACCCAGGTGCCGGACGATGTGGACCTGGCGCGCGAGACTGACGGCGGCGTCCTGCCGTACATCATCATGCGCTTCGCGAACCCGCTCTCCATCGCGGGCGGCCGCAGCATCGCGTCTGGTGAGCAGCAACAGCCGCAGCAGATGACCTTCACCGTGTCCGTGATCGGGGGCGACGCCGACTCGGTCGAGTCGACCATGGCGGCCGTGAACCGCCTCCTCGTCGACTTCCACCCCTCGGACTCCGCGAACAGGATCCGCTCCCGCGGCGGGTTCGCGTACCCGAACGGCGACACGTCGTCGAAGCCCACTCGCTACCAGGAGGCGGGCTTCTACCGGTTCACCTGGAACCCGGCGGAGTAGACCCCCTCGGTCGCCTCCGAACCGACCTTAGACTCCGCCGCATGTCACAGACCAGGTCCTTCCGGGACACCCTGACCGGCGCCACAGCCGACATGCATCCCCGCGTCGCCGCCGTGTTCCCGAACCTCGTCGAGGTGCCGGAGGGCACGAAGCCCCTGGCGTACACCCCCATTCCCCAGGACGCGATCAAGGCCCTCACCACGGGCCGCGAGAAGTCCGCCGCCACCGATCTCACCGAGGACGAGGACTCCGCCCATGAGTAAGACCCGCATCGGCTACGAGCTGCTCATGCTCGTGCCGGCCGTAGAAGTGAATGGCGTGCCGTGGATCGTCACGCCGACCGGCCTCGTGAACTACGAGACGCCGACCGTCGCAGCGCTCAACGTCTGGCACGGCATCACCAAGCCGAGCGACACGTACGCCTCCCAGGGCGGCAACATCTCGTGCGCCGTGCTCGACGACCTGAACCTGGGTCTCACCGACTCGGAGACCGACGACACGAAGACGATCTGCTCGAAGGGCAACAGCGCCGCGCTGACGCTCTACAACTACGACGCCGAGCTGAACTTCAAGCGCGACAAGGACATCACGGCCGACTCCCTCTGGAACCTCGCCCGCGACCTGACCCGCGCGCCCGACCTGTCGTACTTCATCGTGCACCGCGTGCGTGGCGAGAAGGACTCCACGGAGCCCCTCGCGATCGGCGACGAGATCGACCTGTACTACGTCCACACCGACTTCCCCGTTCCCGGCTACAGCGACGACGACCCGATCCAGACCCAGTCTGCGTTCATCCCCAAGGGCATCGTCAACGTCGGCTACGATCTCGCGGCCTGATAGGAGACCGACATGGCAAACACCGAAGTGAGCACGACGGGTAACGTCGCGATCCTCGCCGGCCCCGACACGGCCATCCCGTCCGCGAACTGGAGCTCCGGCCCCACCTTCGCCCAGATCTCCGCCCTGCTGAACGTCTCCGCCGGCGTCAAGATCGACGGCACCGACTTCAACGTCGAGGCCTCCGAGCAGGTGGACGACCGCTCCTTCGCGGACCAGGCCGGCTCCCAGAGCCGCGGCCCGATCCAGGCGAGCGGCAGCATCGAGGTCTACACGCCCGGCAAGGGCGACACGACCAGCCCGCACGCGAAGGCGTACGACGCGTTCGGCACCCCGCGCACCAAGCTGGTCGTCGGCCAGCGGTTCGCGAAGGCGCAGGGCGGCCCCGTCGCCGCCGGCGACGAGGTGAACCTCTTCCGGGTCCAGACCGACGCTCGCGCCCACAACCGCAACGACAGCTCGCGCACGCTGGGTGTCGGCCTGGTGTTCCAGGACAACGCGCTCATCAACTACATCGTGCCCGCCGCAGCCCCGACGATCCCCACCGTCGCCGTGCAGGGCGGCGTCAGCCTGACCACGCTCACCCCGACCAAGGTCGCGATGCTGAAGGTGACCTACCACGGTCGCAACATCACCGCAGGCGCCACGTACACGTCCAGCAACGAGGCCGTCTTCACGGTCACGAAGTCGGGCATCATCATCGCCGTCGGTGTGGGCACCGCGACGCTCAAGGTCTCGTACCCGGGCGCCGGCACCATCGTCGACCAGACCATCACCGTCGTCGCGGCGTAAGCCCGACACAGGGCGAGGGGGCTTCGGCCCCCTCCCCTGCATTTGCTAGCTAATCCCCTAGAGAGAGGGCCGCTCCATGAGCACCGACATCCCCGCCGAGATCCAGCAGATCGCCGACAACGCCCGCGACTCCTTCGACCTGGGCACCCGCCTGCGCGGCCGCTCGAAGCGCACGAAGAAGGTCCGCGTCTTCACCGACGAGGTGACCGGCGAGCGTCTCGGTGGTCACGAGATGGTCGAAGAGATCAACCACCTCGGCCTCCGCATGACGAAGCCCCGCGTCTGGGGTCTCATGGGCGACATCATCAAGCTGCAGGCGACCCCCAAGTCGGCCGAAGAGAACGCCGAGCAGATCGCCGAGATGAAGAAGGAGGTCGGCGCGCTCGCGCGCACCCTCGAGGAGAGCGCGCTCGACATCGAACTCCGAGCCATCCCCCGCGTCGTCAAGAAGGACGCTCACCGCGCGGCCCGCGAGGCCCTCGGGATCAGCGAGAAGATCTCGCCCGACCACGCGCGCTACGACGATTACGTCGACGAGCACGACGCCCAGATCCTCGTCCGCACGGTGGTGTCGATCTTCGACGCCGAGGACGACCAGCTGCGCAAGGGCATCACGGTCGAGAACGCCCGCGCCCTGAAGGAGCTGCTGCCCGAGTGGGAGTACGCCAAGATCAGCCGCGCGCTGAACGAGCTCCTCTGGCAGAACTCGATCGCGGAGAAGGCGGTCGAGGACGCGGATTTCTCGCTCGGTATCTAGCATCGTCGGCCGGCGCCGGATACCTGCTGCAGATCAAGGCCGCGAAGGCGTGGGGGTTCCTCCCTACGTCGATGATCCTCGGCAAGCAGAAGCGGGGCACCCCCGGTAAGTGGGACCTGCTGCTCGCCAACGCTGAGACGATCCTCGACCTCGAGCGCTGCCCGCAGTGCAACCAGCCGAAGTACGTCTGCCAGAACTCCGACCCCGATATCGACTTCCGCGTGTACGAGGAGGAGTGCCACGCCATGCTCGCCAAGGCCAAGCACGAGAAGAAGATCAAGGACAAGGACAAGGAGAACCGCGCGCACATCTCCGTCGGCGTCGAGGCGTACACGCACAGCAAGACCGACACCGTCGAATTCCGTGGCCCCTTCTACCAGGAGCAGGCAGTGCGCCGCGAGAACCGCGAGCAGTCGCGTCCGCTCATCCCCCGCGAGCATCCGCCGGGCTGGACCCCCGAGGCCGAGTGATTTCCGACCCTAGACTCCGCGCCATGTCACCCCGGGTCCATGCGCGGGAACACGGCATGGAGAGCCCGGAGGAGGTGCGATGAGCGACGGAATGGAGTCCGAGGCCACACTCCGACTTCGCGTCATCGAGGACCTCACCGCCTCGATCCGCAAGGTCCACGAGTTCAACGAAGAGGTCGGCTACTCCGACCAGGAGATGAAGCGCCTCGGCAAGACCGCCGACAAGCTCTCCGACCAGCTCGACGGCGTCGGCAAGTCCGCAGACCGTGCCGGCAAGGGCGTCTCGAGCGCGGCATCCAACGCCGGGTCGAAGGAGTGGTCGCAGCTCGTCGACCGCATCGGCGCCGCGCAGGCCGCCTACCGCAGCTTCCGCCAGGAAGTCGCCCTCGGCAAGTACGCCGACATGGGCTTCGACGACTGGGTCGGCCGCTACAACGAGTCCGGCCGCGGCAAGCTCAACCGCACCGACCTGGCGGCCTACCGCGACGGCACGGCCGCCTCCATCCTCGGTGACGACACCGCTGACCTGCGCGAGCAGCAGCGCCTCCTTGACCAGATCTCCGCGTCGCACGATCGCAACGCCAGCCGCCGCCGCGCAGACGACCAGCGCGACCAGCAGGCGCAGTGGACCGCCATCCAGAACGCCCGCCAGCTCGAGTCCGAAGAGGCACGCGTCACTGCGGAGCTCGCGCGCCAGGCCGACATGCGCACGAACGCGAGCCGCGCCAGCGCGTTCCGCTCGAGCGGCGTCGACACTCGCCTCGGCGCTGCGCCCACCGGCATCCGCGCGGCCGACACCGGCCTCGCCGCCATGCTCCTCGCCGAAGAGGACCGCTCCAAGCGCGCCCGCAAGGCCCTCGCCGACTACGACTCGCAGCTCAACTCCAACGCCGTCAGCTACAAGGCGTCCACCAGCGCGCTCGCGAACATGCTCGTCGCCGAAGAGGAGCAGATCAACGCCCTCCCCCGGCTCCGCTATGCGCTCTACGACGTGGCGACCACCGCCGGCGTCATGTCCACCGCGATCCTCGCTGCAGAGGCCGCGGTCGTCTACTCCGCCGCCTCCTTCGAGTCCTCGTTCACCGCCGTCGAGCGCACCTCGCGCACCTCCGGCGAGCAGGCAGCCCTCCTTCGCGACCAGCTGACCGGGCTCACCCGCGACATCCCGGCCGCATTCTCCGAAGTCGCCAGCGTCGCCACCCTCGGTGCGCAGCTGGATATCGCCTCCGGCGACCTGGCCGAGTTCAGCAACCAGGTCATCCAGTTCTCCGCCACCACCGGCGTCGCCGCGGAGCAGTCCGCCGAGGGCTTCGGTCGCATCGGCCAGCTGCTCAAGGTCCCCGCCTCGGAGTTCCAGAACCTCGGATCGGCCATCCTCTACGCCGGTAACACGTCTGTCGCGACCGAGCAGGACGTGCTGAACTACGCGCAGCGCCTCTCGATCGCCGGCCACGAAGCGGGCCTCACCGCCGACCAGGTCATCGCCCTGTCCGGCACGTTCGCATCGCTCGGCATCGGCCTCGAGGCCGCGCAGGGTGCCACCCAGCGCATCTTCCAGCAGATCAGCCGCGACATCTCGCTCGGCGAGGACGCGCTGCACAAGTACTCCGCCCTCACCGGCATGACGGCGCAGGAGTTCGCTACCGCGTGGTCGCAGGAGCCGCAGAAGGCCCTCAACCAGCTCATCGGCGGCCTGAGCCGCGCGAGCGACCTGACCGGCGCGCTCGACAGCCTCGGCATCACCGAGACCCGTGAGGTGCGCGCGCTCACCGCGCTCGCGAACAACACGGAGCTCTACAACACCCTGCTCACCGAGACGAACCAGGCGTACACCGACGGCACCTACCTCGCCGACTCGTACAGCAAGGTCGTCGACGACCTGGCCTCGCGCTGGCAGATCTTCCTCAACTCGCTGATGGAGTTCGGCGCGGCCGCGGGCACCGCTCTCCTCCCGACCCTCGGCGCCATCCTCAGTGGCGTGAGCGATGTCATCAACACGATGACGGACCTCATCAGCACCCCGGCCGGCCAGTGGTTCGCAGGCATCTCGCTCGCCGCGGCCGCCGTGATCGGCATCCTCGGCCTGGTCACCACCGGCGCCACGATCACCGCCGCCTCCTTCCTCGCCCTCCGCACCGCCATCGCGGAGCTCGGCTGGACCGCAGCGACCGGCGGCGCCCGCGGCTTCGCGGCCAGCCTCCTCGGCGCGAGCGGTGCGGCCACCACCGCCACGGCCGGAGTGAACGGCTTCAAGGTGGCGCTCGCGAGCACCGGCATCGGCCTGGCCGTCGTCGCGCTCGGCACCCTCGCCACCGCATTCGCGCAGTCCGGTGGCGCCGCGAAGCAGACCTTCAACGACTTCATCGGCTCCACGGCTGGCCTGACGGAAGCCATCGCGGCAGACGCCGAGGCTGGCTCGAACGCCCTCTTCGTGATGACGGCGGCCGCGCAGGAGAACGCCCTGGCCTCCGACGCGCAGGCGCGCGCCATCCAGGGTGCCGCGATCATCGCCGGAGCCGACATGCCCTCCGGGATGGGCGCCTCGACCGGCGCGATCCAGGACAACACGTTCGCGATCGGCGAGAACACCCTCGCGTGGATGCGCAACCAGCTCATGCAGAGCGACGCCTTCAAGCAGCTCGGCGAGAACACGGAGCTGGTCGAGTACTTCCAGGCGACCGGCGCCAGCATCGACGACATGCTCGCTGCGCAGGTGCAGAACGGTGAGCAGGGCCTCCTCGACTACATCCAGCGGATCGAGGCGTCGGCATCCGCGCGCGCCGCCATCGCGTCCGGCCGTATCAAGTCCGCGCTCTCCGACGGGTGGGGCATCCCCTCCACCCAGACCTCCTCCGGCTCGCAGCAGCTCAACACGGGCCTGTGGGGCCTGCAGGGCGTGACGGGCAACAACACCGCCCGCGGCATCCAGAAGCTCGCCGAGTTTACGAAGGGCATGAGCGGTCAGCTCGCCATCATGGGCGGCGCCGCGAAGAAGTCCAGCACCGCGCTGAAGCAGGGCTTCGACGAGGGCACCGACTCCGCAGTCAAGCTCGGCAACGCCATCGGTGGCGGCGGAGGCGGCGGCGGCAAGGGAGGCGGCGTCACCGAGAAGGTCCGCACGCTCGTCGACTACGCCGGCGATCTGGGCGGCGTCATCTCCCGCGCCTTCGACATCCGCTTCGGCCCCGAGCAGTCCCTCGACTCCATCACCGGTGGGTGGAACCGGATCGCGAAGGCCTCCGAGGACGCGCGCACCAACATCGAGGAGTACCAGCGGAAGCTGGGCGAGCTGAACGCCGACAAGGCGATCAAGGAGTACTGGCTCAGCGTCGCCGAGATGTACGGCGACGAGCTGCGCGCCATGAAGCTGCGCGAGGAGCTCGCGAAGGTCTCCGCCGACCAGGCCGCCGAGCAGAAGAAGCTGGCGATCGAGCAGGACAAGGCGTCCATGTCGCTCACCGGCAACAGCGACGCCGCCCTGCAGAACCGCGCCACCATGCTCGGCCTCGTCGGCGAGTACCAGGACTACATCAACGCGCTCGCATCGAGCGGCATGGGCCAGGAAGAGCTCGAGGCGAAGGCCGCGCAGCTCAAGCAGGAGTTCATTCGCCAGGCGACCCAGATGGGCTTCAACCGCGGCGAGGTGGACCGCTACTCCGTTGCGTTCGACGGCATGACGCTCGCGATCAACCGCGTGCCCCGCAACATCACCGTCTCGGCCAACGCCAACCCCGCCCTGCAGGCTCTCGCCGAGTTCGAGGCGCGCGGTATCGCCGCGGCCAACGCCGTGCGCAGCGCCGTCGGTAACGCGCTCGGCGGCGCCATGGACACCTCGGCCGCCGACGAGGCTGCTCGCAAGGCTGCCCGCCGTTTCCAGCTCTCCGCGCAGATCGCCCTCCTGCACGCGCAGGCCATCGTCGCCGGCCTCAACGGCAACGTCGCCTCCGTCATCGGCTACAACGCAGCCATCGACATCAAGCAGGCCCAAATCGCGACCGGCCGCTACGCCGACGGTGGCTACACCGGCTCGGGCGGCAAGTACACGCCGGCCGGCATCGTCCACAAGGGCGAGTTCGTCTTCTCGAAGGAGGCCACGGCGCACTTCGGCCCCGGCTTCCTGAACCGCATGCACGAGGCCGGCAAGGCGGGCATGACGCCCGTGGCCGCGCCGTCCTCGGGCTCTCGGGTGATGGAGCTCGGCCCGTCCACCATTCAGGCGATCGTGCAGGGCTTCATGGCCGCCGGCGGGACCTACCTCGACGGCCGCCAGCTCGCGCGCAGCGTCGGCGCCGCGTTCACCGCCAACAACGTTCTCGGAGGTGCCTGATGGGTGCACAGATGTGGTTCGGCACCGAAGAGTACATGCAGTGGGTGCCTGCCCCGATGTCGGGCGCCGACATGGGCGCGAAGGGCTGGGCCACCAGCGGCACCCTCCTCAACGGCGGCGGGTTCGGCGCCGGCTCCTTCGGCAGCCACAAGAACTACTCGTTCAGCTGGAGCGCAGCGTCGTCCCCCGAGGCCGCGCTGCTCATGCAGGCCTACCAGGCCGGGACCTACGGCCGCGGGCACATCCAGCTCGTCGACCCCACTGCGTACGGCACGAACATCCTGCCCGCGCATTGGGCTGACCCGTCCCTCGCGCTCGGCAACGAGGCGCCCACGCTTCTGCGCACGCGCAACCTGCCGGTGACCCCGTCGGTGACCAGCAACTTCCGGGCCAACCGGCTGCCCGTGCGCGGCGCAACGTACGACCTGACGGCCGCCGCGGTCGGCTTCCCGGGCGCGCGCGACTCTCTCTTCATCCCGGTCCCGCCCGGCTACCAGCTCCGCCTCGGCGCGTTCTACTCCGCCACGGCCACCGCCGGGCTCTTCGCGGCCCCGGTGGACGCGGCTGGCTCCGCCGGCACTCCGATCAAGCTCACGCCACTCGCCGCGGACGCCTCCGTCATCATCCCCGACGCCGTCCCTGCCGGCGCGCTCGGCGTGCGCCTCTGGCTCGGCAAGACCGCACCCGGCCCGGCGTCCGCCACGCTCCGCGCGCTCATCGCCCGGCTCGTCCACGGCGCCCTCCCCGACGGCAAGGAGCTCTACGGGCCCTGGGTGGCAGGCGAAGGCCACTCCGGCCTCATCTTCAACGGCCCGCCCACCTATGTGAAGTACAACGGCGTCGACGGCGGCCAGGTCGGGTACGCCGCATCGTTCAAGGAGACCGGATCATGGGCGTACTAGCCACTGTCGACGGCGACCCGATCGAGCTGCAGGCCTACTCGGTCGTCGAGGCGAGCACGCCTCTGTCGGTCGATGACTCCACCGGCCAGGTCGGCTCGTTCACCATGGCGCTGCCCACCGGATCCGACGCGCGCACGCACCTGCTCATGCAGGGCGCGCCCGTGCGGCTCGCTGACACCCGCAACGGCTTCACGGTCGGCACCCTGCAGGGCGTCGGCCAGACGGCGGACACCCACCTGACCGCCCTCACCAGCCTGTCGCGGCTCGCCGACCTGAACATCTACTACGTGACCGCGGCCCCCTTCGCCGGCACGCTCGGCGCGGCCTTCGCCTACTACTTCAGCCTGGCCGGCATCACGTCCGGCTTCCGGATCGAGCCCGCCATCGCCAACAAGCAGGTCGCCATCATCGGATGGAGTGGGGAGCTGTGGTTCCACCTGAAGTCCCTCGCGGCCGCTCACATGGCGGAGATCTCTCTCGTCTCGGGCTCGATCATCGTTCGCCCCGTGCGCCAGCGCGAAGCCATCCCTGGCCGCGACACCGCGCGCGCACGAGCGCTCCCCGGCACGCAGCTCGCGCGCGCCATCGAGGTCTACCACTACGAGACCGAGGAGATCTTCGACCGGCTCGTATACCCCATCGGTGGCTGGAGCACTGAAGCCCCGATCCTCTCGGTGAACGCCGGAGAGGTGACCGAGCAGACGCTCGAGATCGAGGGCTCGCTCACTTCGGTGCGCCAGCCGCAGTTCCGCGCCTCCGTCGGCCCGCAGTACGACGCGGAGAGCGTCTACACGATCGTCGGAGACGACGGCCTCCCCGTCACCGAGGCAGCCTGGAAGGCGGGCGGCGGCTACCTCGAGGTGAGCATCGCCGAGGATACCCAGTCGCTCATCCTGCGCGCGCGAGGCGCCACCGGCGTCGGGAACCTCAACAAGGAGGCGATCAAGGTCTTCTCGATCGCGATGGCATCGAACTCGGGCAGCAACAGCTACTCGAGCCTGCGCATCCTCGGCAGCGGAATCGCCTTCCGCAAGACGAAGTACACCATCCCGACCGGCGTCGCCCCGCAGCGCACCTCCCAGGAAGTCGGCATCACTGTCGACAACCCCTTCCTCACCTCCATCGGAGACGTGTACGCCGCCGGCAACCGCGTCGCCCGGAGATACAGCGGCCGCGCCCTCGGCCTCTCCGGCTCCGTCACCGCGATCAACCAGATCGGCGACCGCGGCGTAGCGAAGCTCCCGACCGTGCGCGAGGTGCAGGCCACCTTCGAGGGTCTCACCAACGCGCAGGTCGAGGCGCACCCCATCAACGCGGGCAAGACCAACGCCCAGATCCGCGAGTTCTGGCTCAGCACCATGCAGGGCGAGTACGAGAACCAGACCTTCGGCAACGTCGGTGGAGCGCGCGTATGGGACGAGGGCAGCCGCCGCTTCTACCGGATCCGCAACGCCACCACGACACCGGACGGCATCTCTTTCGACGCCGAAGACGACCTGACGAACGCCGACATGCAGGCCCGCCTGCAGGGGCTCACCAACGCGCAGGTCACCGCGCTGTTTGCCGGCAAGACGAACGCGCAGGTCGTGCTGGGAGGCGTACCCCTCTAGAGCGGCCCGCCGCGCCCTTAGACTCCGCAACCACCGCGACCGTCATGAGTGGGGAGGATCTTCGTGAGCGACATTCTGCCGCGCCGAAACCTCCCGCCCGAGGCTGAGCCCTGGGGTCGCGGCATCCAGAAGCTGCTCACGGACCTCCTCAAGGATGTAGCGAAAACCCAGAGTGCGGCCACCGCCAACCAGGCCCGACATGCGGGCATCCTCGGCGCGGTCGCCGGCCAGGCCAAGGTCATCGCGACCCAGACGGATGTCATCGACGGCCACGAGGCAATCCTCCTCCCCGTCGCGGCCCCCGAGGCACCCACGCCTCCGTCGCTCACCTCTCAGCGCGGCAGCATCACCGCGGTGTGGGACGGAGAACTGGTCAACGACGAAGGCGTCAGCGCGCCGCCGACCACCGGCTTCAAGGAGGTCTTCGCCGAAATCGCGGAGGCCGACTCCGCGACCCCCGAGACGATCTGGACCCGCGTCGGTCAGCCCCTTACCGACGCGGGCGACACGGTCATCACCGATCTCCCCGTCGGCGCGCGCCGCTGGGTGCGCTTCGTGGCGGCCTCGAACTCGGGCCTGACATCGCGAGCCTCCGCCGACGCCTCGATCGTCGTGACAGGGGTCGCGACGGAGGACCTCGACGAGTCCGTGGCGGGAGCGATCAGCGACGCGAAGTCCGCCGCCGACACCGCCACATCCGACGCGCTCGAGGCGGCACAGAAGGCCGAGCAGGCCTTGTCTCAGGTCGAGAAGACGATCCAGACCAGCCTCGACGAATACTTCGTCTCGAGCTCCTCGACTACCCCGCCGCCCGCCGGCGCCGCCTGGAGCTCCGATACCCCCGACTGGACGCCCGGCGAGTACGTGTGGCGACGCACGAAGAACACGCACATCGACGGCAGCATCAGCTACTCGTCCCCCGCCGTCATCACCGGGGCGGACGGAGCGCCCGGCGAGGATGCCGTACTGCTGCGCATCTTCTCGACCCGCGGCACCGCCTTCAAGAACAACGCGATCTCCACGACCCTCTACGTCGTCGTCTACGCGGGCGCCCGACAGATCACTACCTTGACCGACCTGCGAGCCGAGCTGGGCACCACGGCTTTCCTCGAATGGAGGTGGCGACGCTCTCAGGACAGCGAGTTCGGCGTCATTTCCTCTGCGGACCCCCGGCTGTCGCTGGGCGGCTTCGCGCTGACCATCTCGCCTGCCGAGGTGGATCAGCAGACCCTCTTCGAGTGCCACCTGCGCACCTAATCCGATTGGAACACTGAGCCATGCCACAGAGAGCCGCTGACGCGATCACCCTCATCGACCTGACCGACGGTGTGTCCGTCGTGATGTCGAGCGAGTCCTACAACTTCCCGGGCACCACGACGGCTGCCATCGCGGGCTCCACGAGCACGAAGATCCAGGCGCTCATGGGTGGCGAGTACGTGGCCGCGTCGGTCAACGTCGCGAACATCACGAAGCCCGCCGGCGTCACCGTCACCTCCGACAACCACGCCACCTCGCCCACGCTCACGATCGCGGTCACCACCTCCGTCACTGCGGGCGGCGAGATCTCGATCCCCGTGGTCGTCGACGGCCTCACCCTCGAGAAGAAGTTCTCGTTCGGCATCGCCTACAAGGGCACGACCGGCGACCAGGGCCCACAGGGCGGCCAGGGACCGCAGGGACCGCAGGGCCAGGCAGGCGTCTCGGCCACTCTCGTCGGCCTGAAGAACGAGGCGCAGTCGATCGTGACGACTGCGGCCGGCGCGGCCGTCGCAGCCACGACCATCCAGGTCGACTTCTACGGATACGTGGGCGCCACTCGCTCCGCCGTGACGGCTGCGGTCGGAACGCTGCCCAGCGGCATGACCGTCGGCACGAACACCGCCGGCACGGCCTCCGCGGACGGCGTGCTCACGCTCGTCGTGGCGAACGGCTCCACCCTCGGCGGCGTCGACCAGGGGACGGTCCCGATCACGCTGACCGCCAACGGCATCCCGCGCGTCGCCCTCTTCTCCTGGTCGAAGGCGAAGCAGGGCGCGCAGGGCAACACGGGCGGCACCGGCGCGGCTGGCGCGGCCGCGGTCACGCTCGAGGTGTCCTCCGCCCAGGGCCTCGTCTTCAAGAACACGCAGGTCGCCACCACGCTGACCGCGCGGGTCTACCAGGGCGGCGTCGAGGTCACCGGTGCCGCGCTCACCGCGCTCGGCACGATCCGCTGGTACAAGGACGGCAGCGCGACGGCGCTCACCACGACGGGGACCACTCTCACCATCTCCGCGGGCGACGTTGCCGACAAGGCCAACTACGAGGCGAAGCTGGAGTACTGAGCCATGCCTGTACGCGCCTCGGATCGGGTCACCCTCACGGTGCTCCCCGCTCCGTCGTACGTGAGGACGTTCTACCTCCTGCAGGCGTCCACACTGAATCCGCCCGCAAAGCCCACGACCAACCCGCCGGCGGCACCTTGGACGACGACGGAGCCGGGCTACACCGCGGGGGCTACGAACACGCTCTACCGGGTCGAGCTGGTCGCGTACGGCAGCGTCGCGTTTGAGTACGGCGACGTGCAGAAGGTCTCGGCCTACGAGGCGGCGAAGCAGGCCTACAACCTCGCCAACCAGGCGGCCACCACGGTCGACGGCATGCGGCGCGTGCGCACTGGAGTGACGCAGCCGGCGACACCCGCGAGCGGGTGGGTGAACGGCGACCAGTGGTTCGTCACCAACGCTGCCGGCCAGTGGATCGGCGTGAAGGTCTGGAACGGCACGACCTTCGTCGACATGCAGCTGGCCGCCGACTCCATCCTGGTCCCCGGCTCCGTCGGAAACGTCCAGATCAAGGACGGCGCGATCGACGGCAAGACGGTCACGGGCGCAACCATCCAGACCGCCGCGTCGGGCACCCGCCTGGTGATGGACAGCCTCGGCCTTCGCGCGATCGACAGCTTCGGCGCAACGACTGCGACGCTGGGCCCCTGGGCCAACGGCCTCGATCTCGACGGGCAGATTCGCGTCAAGAACGCGACCGGGAAGACGGAGCTACCCGGCAAGTCGGTGAACCTCTTCTACAAGAGCGGAGACGCCGCGCCGGCGGCTCGGATCTCCATGACCGGACCCGACGAGACCCCGCTCTACACGACCCCGAGCGTGTCCCTCGTCACTGACTCCGGCAGCATCGAAGTCGGCGTCACGGAGCCCGGCGGGAAAAAGGTCGACCTCCGGGCCACGCGCAGTCAGGTCCAGGACCTCGAGGTGAACGGGAACGTCTGGCTCACCGGTGGGGCGCATCGACTCCTTCCGCCCGGTGTCATCATGCCCTGGGCCGGGACCGACAGCGGACTCTACTTCGGCGGCGCCTGGCTGCCGTGCGACGGGTCCGCCATCTCGCGCACGGCCTACGCCGCCCTCTTCGCCGCCATCGGCACCGCGTACGGCGCCGGCAATGGCACGAGCACCTTCAACCTCCCCAACATGAAGGGGCGCATCCCGGTCGGCCTCGACGCCACGCAGACGGAATTCAACACCGTCGGCAAGTCGGGCGGCGCGAAGGATCACACCCTGACCATCGCCCAGATGCCGCAGCACCAGCACTCGCACAACCAGGCGGAAGGCGGCAACCTGTCGTACTCCGAGGGTGGCGTGGGAACCGTCACCGCCTACACCACCGGTTTCGGCTCGGGGCGCAACAATACGAGCATCATGACGGGCAACCAGGGCAACAGCCAGCCGCACAACAACCTGCAGCCCTACGTCGCGATGAACTACATCATCAAGACCTGACCCCCTCAATAGCTGGATAACCGCGCCTAGACTCCGCGCCATGCCAGTTACGGACGCGCCGATCAACATCGTCTCCCCAGACGCAGACGACGAGTTCGACTACGTCCAGCAGCTCCTCACGATGGCGACGAGCATCCACAACGCCATCAAGGCCGCCTCACCGTCAGGGCACATCGTCGCCTTCGCGGGCGCGACGACCCCGGCCGGCTGGATCCTGTGTGACGGTCAGGCCGTCTCTCGCACCACGTACGCCGCGCTCTTCGCTGCAATCGGCACGACCTATGGCGTAGGCAACGGCACCACGACCTTCAACGTCCCGAACCTCAAGGGGCGCATCCCCGTCGGCCGCGACACCGCCCAGACCGAGTTCGACGTTCTCGGCGAGACCGGCGGCGCGAAGACGCACACGCTGACCACTGCGGAGATGCCCTCCCACCAGCACAACCACGACCAGTCCAGCGGCGGAAATCTGTCCTACTCGGAGTCCGGCGTGCCCAACCAGTACGTCGTCGCCTTCGGCAGCGGCCGCATGAACACCGGCATCGTGACCGGCAACACCGGTGGCGGACAGGCTCACAACAACCTGCAGCCGTACATGGTCATGAACTTCGCGATCAAGGCCTGAACATGACCGACGACGAGCGCACGATCATCCAGCAGATCCTCCTTCAGTGGAAAGCGGACGGCGTGCAGAACCCCATCATCCCCGCCTACCAGGACGAGGACGGCGACGGAGTGCCCGACTTCTACGGTCTCGACGCCGCTGACGCTGTGATCCTCGTGTCTGGCGTCACCGTCGGCGACACCGTCGCGATCTCCACGGGCGAAGGCATCGAGGGCGGCAGCGAATGACCGTCCGCTTCGCCAACGGCGCCTACTGCAAGGCCTCCGGCACGCGCGACGCCTTCGGCCGCGCCTCCGACCAGCTCGAGCGCGAGGGCCACCCCGCGATCACGATCATCTCGGGCGACCGCGAGTACGAAGACCAGAAGCGCATCTTCCTCGAGCGGTACGTCACCGCCGGCAACATCCGCGGCCGCCGCGTCTACGACACCCGCAAGTGGCTCGGTGTCACCTGGTATCGCATCTCGGCCGCCGGCACCGTCGCCGTGCCCGGCACCTCCAACCACGAGTCCCGTCGCGCCGCGGACCTCGCCGCCCCGTACAACAACCGCCACTCCGCCGCCCACCGCCGCCTGCAGCAGATCGCAGCGCAGTACGGCCTGAAGTGGACGGGCATCAATTTCTCCGAGGACTGGCACTGGGAGTTCCTCGGCCTCCTCGGCTCGATCGGCTTCGCTGCCGGCGCGGCCGCTCAGACCCCCGAAACAGATGGAGACGACTTGAACGAGACGCAGAACTACAAGCTCGATGCTGTCTTTGAGGCGCTGGTAGCCAAGCCCGCCGGTGGCGGCATGTACTACAAGACCGACGCGATGATCGGCGTGATGCGCGACGAGATCGGCAAGGCGATCGCCAGCATTGCCGCAGGCAACATCAACTTCCCGGGCGCGAACTACAACGCCTTCGTCGCGATCGTCAACACGATCCGCGAGGGGAACGGGCAGCCCGCCCTGGACATCGACGAGGCGACGCTCGCCAAGAGCCTCGCCCCGGCACTCGCTCCGCTCCTGCTCTCCGAGGGCTTCGGGCAGGTGGATGACGAGACCGTCGCCCGCATCGCCAAGGCTGCCGCAGACGAGCAGTCGAAGCGCCTCGCCGCCTGACCCTCCTTCCGAACCGAGACGACCATGGCCGACGACGGGATTCCCCCCTGGGTGGAGTACCTCAGCAACCTCATCGACCGACGCTTCGCTGAGCAGGGCGCACGGATCGACAAGCTCGTCACCCGCGATGCGTTCTCCGAGGAGCAGAAGCGCGTGAACGAGAAGTTCGACGCTCAGCAGCAGCAGATCGCGCAGGCGAACGCCAACATCCAGGCAGAGGCCACCGCGCGCGCTGCATCGGAGCTCGCCGCCGCCAACAAGGCCACGCAGGACGCCCAGCAGCAGCAGCGCACGGCACGCCAGACCAACTGGCAGTGGTTCGCGCTCTTCGCCGTGCCGACCGTCGGCGCGATCGTGCTGTGGGTCATCAACGGAGGGCTGGTGCCATGAGCGACGAGGTAGAGCCGATCACGCCCGCCCCCGGGGCGATCATCCCCGTAGAGCCCCCGCCGGCACCGCAGCGCCAGTGGGTCCTCATCGCCACAGTCGCGATCTCCTTGATCGCCTCCATCGTGCTCAGCGCGGGATGGATCTCGAACCTCTCGAGCCGGAACCAGCAGCTCAACGAGCTCGTGCTCGAGCAGCGACAGGAGATCTTCGCCTCACAGGAGAACGCGCAGCGCCTCTACGACCAGCTCCTCGAGCTCGGGGCAGCTCCCGACGGAGAGGCGCCCGAGAGCATCGCATCCCCCGGCCCCGCCGGCGCGCGCGGCGAGCAGGGCAACGCCGGCCGGCCGCCGACACCCGCGGAAATCGCGAAGGCTGTCGGCGACTACTGCGACGCCCGCGACTCGTGCCGCGGCCAGGCGGGCAGCAACGGCTCCGCGGGCTCCGTCGGCCCGGCCGGCCCCGCCGGCTCGAGTGGCTCGGATGGCTCAAACGGGGCCGACGGCGCTCCCGGCGGACCCGGCCCTGAAGGCCCTCCCGGCCCGGCTGGCCCGCAGGGTCCCGCAGGCCCGTCCTGCCCCGAGGGCTACAGCCTCCAGATCGTGACCGTCCAGGTCCAGAACACCGAGACGGGCGAATCCAGCCCGACTCCCGCGGCGGTCTGCCTGCCCGCCTGACGGCAGCAGCGACCCCGGCTAGCAAGGAGAGAGCATGGCTAGATCACCCCTGTGGGACAACCCCGACTTCGTCGCTGACTGCAGGTCAGAGATGCCCAAGATCGACATCATGGAGAAGTGGGGCGTCTCGTCCGGTCTCGTGGTCGACGTGCGGCGTGACCAGCGCGTGAGGCTCGACGAGGCGCGCACCCGGGAGGACAAGCTGTCCGCCGGCGAAGAGTCGGAGATCACGGACGGCCCCGACGGCAAGCACTTCAAGTTCATCCGCCACCGCCCGATCACGCTGGATGACGCCCGCGCCTGGATCCGCTCGAGCGGCGATGACCCGGCGCTCTACAACATCTCCATCCGCGCGATCGCCTACGGCCACGACAGCACGTCGAACCGCATGACCGCATGGCCGAAGACCGGCATCGCACTCGCGCAGGTCGCTCCGCTCGAGCAGCTGTACCGCGTCGCCGCCGAGGTGCCGCTGGGGCGCGTCCAGGACCAGGACGACGACCGAGCCACCGTTATCGTCGTGTCGGACTGGCAGATCGGCAAGACCGGCCGCCGCGGCGGCACGCCGGAGCTCCTGGCCCGCCTCGAGGACTCCCGCCGGAAGGTCCGGAAGGAGCTGGAAGCGCGGCGCCCGAACCGCATCCTGGTGCTCGACGGCGGCGACGGCATCGAAGGCTTCGAGTCCGGCGGCGACCCCGCCTTCACCAACGACCTGTCGTTGCCGGATCAGATCGACGCCTACACGACCGAGCTGTTCAAGTTCATCCGCCTGGCCGACGGCTATGCGGACACCGAGGTGGGCGCCGTCCCCTCCAACCACGCCGCCTGGCGCCGCAGCAAGCAGAACCTCGGCGTCCCGGCCGACGACTTCGGCCTCCTCGCCCACCGGCAGGTCGCGAAGGTCGCCGAGGCTGCCGGCATGGACGTGGCCTGGCACTTCCCCGAGCCGTACGACGAATCGCTGTGCGTGGACTTCGCCGGCACCGCGATCGGCCTCGTGCACGGCAACCAGTTCGCGCCCGGCAAGGCGATCGACTGGTGGCAGGGGCAGACCTTCGGGGACCAAGCCGCCACGCGCGCCGACGTGCTCGTCACTGCGCACTACCACTCCTTCGGCGCGGGCGTCGCGGGCCAGAACCCGTTCTCGAAGCGCGAGCGGATGTGGCTCGGCGCCCCGACCCTCGACAGCGGGAGCGACTGGTATCGCAACATCAAGGGCCGCGACTCCCTCCCCGGCACCATGATCTTCGACGTGACGGCCGAGGGCTTCGACCTCAGCAGCCTCGACATCCTCTGACCTAGACTCCGCCCCACATCGACCAAGGAGGCCCCATGAAGGCACTGTTCGACTCCGCCGTGCGGACGTTTGTCCCCATCGTCGTCGGAGGCATCATCACCTGGTTCGTCAGCGCCGGGATCGCGCTCGACTCCGAGTTCGAGGGGCTGCTGACGAACGTCATCTTCGGCCTCGCGACCGGCGCGTACTACATCGGTGCACGCCTGCTCGAGACGTACGTCGAACCGCGGTTCGGCTGGCTGCTCGGCCTCGCGAAGCAGCCCGTATACGCCAAGGAGGTCGCTTCCTGACGCGCCCCTTGGATGTGCAGCAGTAGCTAGCTAATCCGAGGGGAGCGTGATCCGCATCTCCCGAGAGCCCCGGCCCCGCATCAGCGGGCGTGCCGGGGCTCTCGTGGGTTCAGATGCCGTTGGGACTGAAGCCGACGGTGGGGCGATGGAAGTCGTGCTCCACCCATCCCCGCTCCGTTTCCGCGCCGCGCGCCTCGTCGACGTGCGGCTGGGCGTCCTCCCCCATGTCGTGCCGGTGCGCCTGCCGCCACTCGAGCACACGCCGGCGACGCAGCGTGACGATCATGGCGTTGCAGCTGCAGCGCTCGATCATGGCCGACTCGCCCCTGAGGGGCCTCGCGGCGGCCGGATGCGGCCATCCCGCACCGCGCAGCTGAACTCTCGATGGTAGGCGATCTCCCAGAGGGGCATCTGGGGCGCCCCGGCGAATCCGAACGGCGTCAGGTTCGGTCGCATCCGCTTCCGAGCCATGACCTCTCGCGCGGTGACGATGCCGCGGCGGATCTGGCGCGCGTGCCGGGCCCTCATGCCGCCACCGGCCGCGGCGGCCAGAACCGCTTCATCGTCGGGACGTGGCGTCGCTTCCGCAGCGAGACCACAATGTGCGTGATGGCGTCGTTCGAGTCGTCGTTCTCGGTCCCGGCCTTGAACATGCCGTGCCGCTCGAGGAAGTCGAACCTCACGCGCTGCCGCTGCGCCTTCGTCTTCGCCGCCGGCGGGTAGCCGACGAGCTCCCCCTTGCTGAAGCGGGTCTGGACGATGAGACGGGCGCCGATCTTGCGGGCCCACCAGGCGAGCACTCCCTCGATCGGGATGCCGACGAAGTCCGCTCCGTCCGCCTCCTCGTCGTAGAGGAACTTCTCGTAGACGATCTCGTCCGGGATCTCGCAGACGCCGCTCTCGAGCCAGTCGATGAAGCCTTCGACCCCGTTGTGCACCTGCCACCGGTCGAGGATCTGGACGGGCGTCGTGGCGTCGTAGTAGGCGAGCGCGACGCCGGTGTTGCCGCCGGGGTCTACCCCGAGGATGAGGGTCATTGCGCGTCTCCCAGCGACTTCGCGAGGGCCATGTATCCGCTCCTGTGATCCGGGTTGCTGCAGGCGAAGTGGAGGCCGCCGTACGCCTCCTCGACGGCCGCGTGCTGCGCGCGCCCGAGGATCAGGCCGAGACGGTCGTGGAGCTTGCCGGCTTCCTCGTAGGTCATGTTGAAGCCGAAGTCCTGACTGTCCACGTTCGAGTAGACGTGAACGCGGTGGGGCGGCGTGAGGCTGCTGTCGAAGTCGTGGTCCACGTTGATCTCGTTGTCCGGGTCAGCGTGAATCGAGAGCGGGATCGTCTCGTTGGTGCGGTCGACGAGGCTCACTGGGCCACCTCCGCCAGCTCGAGGCCGTAGTTCGCGCCGCGCTTCACGGCAATCCAGGTGCCTCGCACCATGCCGTGCTCGAGCGTGACCTGCGACAGCATGTCCACGAGCCCCTGTCCGAAGAACGGGTACTCCGTGCCGTCGCCCTGGTTGACGAACCAGAAGCGTGCAGCGCTGCGGCCGCGCTCGAGTCGGTCGAGCTCGAGGGAGGCCTCGAAGGGCTCGTTGGGGCGCCACTCGATCGGGTGACCCCACTCGGTGCTCGCCTCGCCGGGGGCGCCGTAGGTGTACTCGAGGAGCACGCGGTACGGGATCTGCGTCTGGGTCTCGCGGTCGTATCGGGTGCGGGTGCCGTACGGGACGAGCTTGAGACTGTTCGTCTTCGTCATACCGCCATCTCCTGCTTCACGACGCGGGACGGGTCCTTCACGTTGCGGATCTCGCGCCAGGCGCGGAGGCTCAGCGGGCCGGTCGGGAAGGGGATGGTCATCTCGTCCAGCAGGGCGTCCTCGGCGCTGCCGGCGATCTGGTCGAGCACGTCGTGGAGGTGCTGCTTCCAGAGGGAGACGAGCCGGGAATTGTGGCCGTCGAGCCAGGTGAGGCGCCGCTCCGTCAGGTCGATGGAGGCGATCAGGTGGCGGCGGAACGCGATGGTCTTCTGGTACACCTCGGCGCTGCAGTTCGGGTCCTCGGCGCGCTTGGCGATCACGGAGTCGATGTACCAGAGGTGCTCGATCAGGGCGGTGAGCGTCCTGCGGATCACCTCGGGGTCCTGGAAGGGACTGCTGTGGCTCGCGGTGTACTTCAGGTCGTCGGTGACGACCTCGGCGAAGTCCTCGTCGTCCATCGCGATGAGCTGGGGGGCGGTGTATTCGGCGGTGCTTTCGGTCATGGTCTTGCCTTTCGTTCGGGGTCAGTACTGGATGGGGTTCGGGCCGCGGTGGCGGCGGAGGTGGAAGGAGCGGCTGATGAGCTGGTCTCGGGCCCACGCCGCGAGGTGCTCGCCGTCTTGCGTCACTGAGGACTCGAGGAGGGCACGCTCTTCGTCGCTTAGCGCGATATGCAGACGGTGTGGGCGGGTGCGGCCGCGCTTGTAGACGCCCCGGCCCCGTGGCCTAGGTGCCATCGCCCTCACCCCTGATGAGGCGGACGAGCTTCACGGCCTCGCCGAGCCACACGGTGAACTCGGTGCCGGAGGTGATGACCGGGCGGATGTTCTGCCACGACTTGCCGTCGTTGTAGCGGAGGTCCCGCTCCGTGGCCTCGCGGATCAGGCGGGCGGCGCGCTGCTGGTGCGCCCATGCGGGCTCGTCCTTGATCTGCTTCAGCGCGTTCGCATCCGGGGCGTAGTCAACGAAGTGTTCGCGGGGTAGGCCGATGGGGTCGGTGACAAGCGCGCTCTCGAAGGTGAAGCCGCGCCTGCCGGCCGCCGTGACGCCCTCCTTCCACCCAGCCCGGAAGGCGACGTTGGCGCTCGGCTCGACGGCGAGTACCCACCAGTAGCGCAGGAAGTGCGCGGGCTTCTTCAGGTCACCCTTGCGGTGCTCGGGCGCCTCTTGGCCCGGCTTCTTCACCGAGTCGGCCAGGCGGTACTCGTTCGACACCTGCACGAGGCTGAAACCCAGCTCCACGCGCTGCCAGCCGGCGTCTCGCGGCGCCTTCAGCGCCTTCCGCACCGAGGCACCCAGGAACGGTTCTGCGCCCGCAGGCGGCAGCGAGCGGCGGAGGACGGTCTGCTTCACCGGGGGGATGTTGAATGCGGCGCCGGTCGCCGCCTCCTCGCGAATCTGACGGAAGTACGCCGCCCAGTTCTCGGACCCCTCAGTCATCGGACACCAGCTGTGCGAGCCGGTCGGGCTCCTCGACGTAGATCAGCTTCGTGCCGGCGCCCATGAGCGCCTGCAGCCACATCTCCTCGGTGAACGACCCGGGCGTGCGCGGGGGCGCGGTGAGGGTGAAGGAGAGCGCGCTCTTGATGCTCTCGTACCGCTCTGCGTTCTCGGGCTTGATGACGACGTGCTCGCTGTAGAACGGCGCCGGCTCCCCGAAGCACATGATGCGGCCGGGAGACCCGGGCACCGCGGGGACCATCTCGATCAGGTAGGGCAGGTTCAGCTCGCCCTTCGCCTGACGGATCATCGCCTTCTGGTCCTGTGTGAGGTGCTCGGGGTGCGGCCAGAGCGGGAGCGGGATGACGGTGGCGGTCATGCCGCGGCCTCCTTCGCCTTGTTCACTCGCCACTTCACCGACGACCAGGGCTGCTCGAGGATGCGGGCGAGGAAGCCGGAGCTGGTGCCCATCTCGACGATCAGGGCGGTGAGCTTGGGGTTGGTCTCGTTCTGCTGCTTCAGCAGGAACTCCTCGAGGATCCACTCGAGGGTCTCGGGGTTGAAACGGCCGCCGGTGTGGTCGGTCTTCTCGACGCGCTGCCGGGCGTAGAAGCGCGAGACGCGGGCGAGGGCCGAGATGTGGCTCAGCGACCAGATGCCGTGCTCGGCGAGCAGGCGCACAGCTTCGGCCTTCTGGAACTCGTCGAAGCCGG
Source organism: Microbacterium sp. (assembly GCA_029239165.1). Classification (GTDB taxonomy): domain Bacteria; phylum Actinomycetota; class Actinomycetes; order Actinomycetales; family Microbacteriaceae; genus Microbacterium. The sequence goes on from JAQZBG010000002.1 coordinate 34,499, forward strand.
CGCTGCGCCTGTAGATGTCGAGCGCCTCGCGGATCGCTCGCTGGTTGTCAGCCATTGGTCAGAACTCCTTTCAAGCGCACGGTCTCGACGCCGCTCTCTGCCTTGCGCTCGACACGCCCCTGGGCGACGAGCTCCTCGATGAGGTCGATGACATCTCGCCTTCGGTTCTTGAAGCGGGCGAGACGGTGGATGGCGGCGAGCGGCATGTGCCCGCCGTGGGCGATGACGGCCTGCTCGATCGCGTTGACCTCGCGGGTGCGGAGGGACTCGTCGGTCAGCTCGACCATGGTCAGCGTGTTGGTGGCCCACTCCTCCGCCTGCTCGAGCGCGATGAGCATGTCGTCCATGCTCATCTGCAGGCGTCCGTCCGAGAGAGCGACGAGCGCGGCGCAGCGCATGACGGTCTCGCGGAGGCGGCGGAAGGTGGGCTTCAGCCTGTCGGTGTAGGTCGGGTGCTGTAGCGCGATCTTGGTGAGGGCGCGCTTGAACTCGCCGTGTCGGGCGATGACATCGCGCGGGATCTTCATGCGGTTGGGCTTGCCGTCGGCGCGGGAGATCGCCTGGATGGCGCTGCCGAACTCACTGGCCCACTGCTGGTACATCAGGGCGCCGGATGCGACCTCAGGGGTCTCCTCGTCGATCTCTCCGTCGTGGAGGTAGTCGTCGTCGCCGTCGTCCTCGGTCGGCAGCGCGCCGATGGCCCAGACGAATCGGTTGAGGAAGCCGGACTCCCAGTCGTCGGGGCTCATCACGTCGGTCATCCCTCGCGGGGTGCCCATGAAGTGCGCCGTCATGAACGCGCGCGCGCTCTTGCCGCTGATCTCCTTCTTCGTCGCACGGTAGACCGCGCCCACATCGCCGTCGTACACGTCGGTCACGACGCCGGGCATCTCCGAGTACGGGCCCTGGATCTTCTTCCAGACCTGGATCTTGGTGTGCGCCTCGTCCATGTGGAACCAGGTCGCCTGCCCGTCCTTGCCGATCAGCGTCTCCACCAGCGACTCGGGGGTGTGGTTGCCGCCGATGTCCGGGGTCTCGGAGAGGAGGTAGTAGGCCTTGAAGATGTGCTTGACGACGCGAAGGGCCTCGGTCTTGCCGGAGCCGGTGGTGCCGACGATGCCCTGGTAAAGGTTCAGGGGACGGTCGTTGCTACCGGGCCGCGGGAGGACGGCCTGCGGGCTGAGGATGACGGAGAGGACGGTCCAGCGGTTCATCCGGTAGTACGGGAGGTTGACGGTGTCGAAGGTGAGGTTCGCCCAGTCGATGAACCGGGATCCCCACCACTCGCATGCCGGGCTGGCGACCCGCTCGCGCTCGGCGTCGGTGAGGAAGCTGATGCGGGTGGGCTCGTCGTAGTTCGGGCGCTCGCCGACGGGCGCGGCCTCGACGGTGGATCCGTCGGCCTTCGCGAGGTCCTCGCGCGCCTGGTCGAGCTCGCGCCAGAGGGCGTTCTCGGTGATGCACTTCGAGTCCTCGTCGACGAAGGTCTCGCCGCCGAAGCTGATGCCGGTGGCGCGCGCGGCCGCGGAGTGCCAGACGACGGTCGCGGCCTCCTGGTCGGTGAACCCGCTGCGCAGGAGGGCCGCGAGCAGCTGGCGCCTTCTGCCCCAGAGGGCACCGTCGCCTTCCTTCTCGGGGCGCGACCCCCACACGGTGATGAACATCTCCGAGCCGATGGTCGGGAAAGCGCGGTCGAGGGGGAAGCCGTTCCAGGGAAGGAGCGGCGGCCGCGTCTCAAGCGGGGGCTCCTCGAACTGGCCGGCGGTGGTGCGATCGGCGGATTCCCACTGCTCGATGATCTTGTCGGCGCCCCACGAGGGGTACGTCGGCGTGTGGTCGAGGAGCAGCTGGACGGCGCGGTCGTTGGTGAGCGCGTAGGCGTTGGAGCGGGCCATGCGGGCCAGCCAGCATGCGGCCGCGAAGACGGTGTCGTGCCAGCCGGCGCCGGGCGCCCACTTCGCGGGGAGGGCCTGCAGGCTGGAGACGATCGAGCGGAGCTTCCGCTCTTCGGTCTCGGATGCGACCTCGGGGATGTCGCCGTCCCACTGCTCGGTCTTGTGCTCGTGGTTCCCCTCCTCCTTGCGGAGGTAGTCGATCCAGGCCTCGGGCAGGTACTCGAGGTCCTCGAGCCGCGGCGGCTCGGCCATGAGCTCGCCCTCGGCGTCGTACCAGACATACTCGGGGTGGCCCTCGGCGTCGGGGTTTCTGCTGGGCGCGACGAGTGAATAGCGGTGCGAGTGCTGGATGACCTCGATGTCCTTGGCGGCCTTGCCCACCATCTCGACGTGCTCGGGGAGCACGAAGAAGTACTGGCGACTGGCGCTGTCCTGGCCGCGGGAGGTGGAACTCGGCGTGCCCGGGAGGGGGCCGAGCTTCGCCTCGAGGGCGGCGAGCTGGGCCGCGCCCTCCTTCGTGCCGTAGTCGTCTACGTCGATGCGAGCTTCGAGGAGGCCGGCGCGGAGTGCGATGTTGGCGGTCTGGGGGTCCTGGTTCCGCCACTCCTTCGTCTCCGGGTCTTTCCAGAGGAAGCCGTTCTGGATCCAGTCGGCGACCTTCTCGGGGGTGACGGTTCCGTCGGCGCCGGTCGCGCCGAAGGGCACGGGCCGCTTGTCTCGGACGGGGATCGGCTGGAATCCCCGCTCGAGATAGAAGGGAGCCGCTGCTGAGTAGGTCACGCGAGCGTGGGCTTCTGGTACTGCAAGAGGGTCGCGCTCCTTCTCGATTAGCTGGATGATTTGGTGGACCGGGGAGGACTCGAACCTCCGACCTTCGCTGGCGGCGAGGGAACCCCCACCCTCTGTGCCATGGCGACGCTCTGCCGTGCTGAGCTACCGGTCCAGGTGGGCGGGGAGGTGAAGCGCTCCCCGCCCGGGTCTTGCTACTCGGCCTCGAACTCGATCTCCTCGAGCGACATGAGCTGCTCGTGGGCTTCGTCCTGGCCTTCGGCCGTGAGGCCGCTCGGGTGGTCGGGATCCAGATGGTCGTCGTTGTCCGGCGTGTAGTAGCCGGTCACCTTGATGCGGCCGCCCATCAGAAGCCCTGCCCGCCCGCGGCGGCCGCGTCCTGCAGTGCCGTGTTGGCGGCCGGCGGCGTGCCCCAGCTCGGAGCCGGTGCGCCGGTCGGCGCGGCGCCACCCGGCTGCGTGGCCCACGAGGGCGCCGGGGCGCCCGCACCAGCGGCGGCGACCGCGGCCGGGGCCTGGCCGGTCAGCTCGGCGATGTAGGCCTTCGCCTCGGGGGTCTTGAAGGGATACTCGATGATGAGCTCGTCGTCGGCGTTGAGCCACTCGGCGACGGGCACGCCCTCGGTACGGCGCGGGGTCGTGTTCACGTCCCCGGCCTTGTTGAAGAAGTTCACCTCGTTGCTGCCGAGCGGGTTCCACTTGTCGGGCTCGATCGGGTCCGAGATGGTCACGCCGAGGCGCTTGCCCATCATGAAGTTCACGTCGGGCAGGCGGCCGGCGACGAGGTCCTCGTCGCTAACGCCGAGCGCACCCCAGAAGTCGAAGTAGTTCTTCGCCGGCTTGCCCTGGGGGGCGCCGTCCTTGGGGGCGAAGCGCGTGAACAGCGGGATGCGCACCTGGAAGTAGCGCTTCATGCCGAGCGGCGAATCGTCGACGATCTGCAGCGCGACGCGCAGCACCTTCTTCTTGCCGTTCGGGCCGGTGCCGCCGAAGTCCGCGACCTCCACGCGCTTGCTCGGGTCGTCCTTCTTCAGCGGGACGACGGCGACCTGATACTCACCTCTGGGCAGCGGGGGGAACTTGCCGTTCCCGCTCGAGGACTGGGACTCCTTGAGGGCGTCGGCGGCGTACTGGTCGGTTTCAACTGCGAAAGACATTGCTGTCTCCTCTCCTTAGGCCGCGACTGCGGCGGGCTGTGCGAACGTGGGTGCGGGGGTGGATGCCGCGGGGGCGGCGAGGTGCTGGTCGAGCTTGGCGTACAGGTCGAGCAGCGAGAAGTCGGTCATCCGGTTCTCGAGGAACTTGGAGTACCGGTTCTTCGTGACGTGGATGTCGGACTCGCCGAGGTTGGCGACCAGCTCGGTCTCGTTGCCCTCGCCCTTCTTCTGGAAGGAGAGGTGCGCGACGATCGAGGGGACGCCAGCGATCGAGTCCTTCGCGCCGCCCTGGAGCTTCGGGACGAGCGACACGGAGCCCGTCTCCTCGGTGGCGACCCGCTCGTGCAGCACGAAGATCGGCGTGGTGTGCGGGGCGTTGTGCAGTGCCCGCACGATGCGCATCGTCTCCTGGCCGACGAGACCCCAGGCCGCCTGCGTGTCGAGCTGGCCCTTGGAGTTCGTGGTGGTCGTGGTGAGGTACTGGACCATGACCTCCTGGAACACGTTGAGCGTGTCGATGAGCGTGAACTCGAAGCCGTAGTCGTTGAGGATGATGTCGTTCAGGATGCCCAGCGTGTTGCCGTAGGCGTTGGCGCCCGTGGGGTTCACGTTGTTGCTCTCGATGACGAGGCGGCCCTCGACCTTGGCCTGCATGATCTCGTCGTCGTTGATCACGGACTCGGCGCCCTGGTCGATGTCCAGCAGCAGCACGCGCGGGTTGTTCGGGCGCTTGACGAGTTCGGCCGCGAGGCTGGTCTTGCGGGTGCCCGGGCGGCCGTAGAGCAGGATGCTCTTCGGGTATCCGAAGCTGTCGGTGCCGCTGCCAACGGCGGAGAGCCAAGGCGGGGTTGCGAAAGTAGTGGTCATTTCTGGTGTCCTCTCTCGAGACGGAAGTGTATGGGGCGATTAGCTAGATAAGGCGAGGTTCACGCTCCGATCGGGGCAGCCACCTCGATGTCGGGCACCGCCGTCTGCTCCTTCTCGAAGCTGCAGGCGTAGCAGTCCGGGTGGCTGTCGAAGTCCACGAACGCGGCTCCGGTCTCGAGGCGGGCGAAGATGTCCGCACCGCGGTCGATGAGCGAGAGCGCGTAGTCGTGGTTGTAGTCGAACGTCAGCATCCAGATGTCGCGGTTCTTCGACGGGTCTTCGTAGCCGGATGCGCCCGGGTCGTCGAAGTAGCCGTTGCCGTCGCGGTTCAACCACGCGATCGTGCCGCGGACGGCGGGACGCCCCTCGAGCCGGCGCCCGTGCATGTAGAGCGTCTGCTGGCCGAAGTAGCCGTCCATCTTGTAGACCATCTTCGCCATCTCCTGCTCGTACTGCGTGTACGAGAGGCTCACGACGGCGTCACCGCCGAGGTTCAGCTTGTAGCCGCCTCGGTAGGCCTTGGTGTCCTTCTGCTTCACCCAGCGGCGAAGCTCTTCCCCGCGCTGGATGGCGAGGAAGTCCTGGAGGAGGGCGCTCTTCTTGCGCGTCGACCCCTTCAGGTCCACGATCTGCCCGGGCAGGTCGATGTCGATCGTGCCGTAGACCGGGCCGTAGCCGGGGATCTCGCAGATTAGGATGCGGCGCTCGGAGCGAGTGCCGACAGGCAGGCCGAAGTTCGCCTGGACGATGCGGGCGAATGCCTCACGCTCCGTCTGAGAGAGCTCTGTCTCGCGCTCCCACTTCGTCACCTCGTTGATACGGGACTCCATGAGTCCGTGTCCCGCAGTCCCCCACTCACGGCCGAACCATGGCCGCTCCGCCTGCGGGCTGGTGCGCTCGATACCGCGCATCTTCATGGCGAGGCATCTGTCGCAGCGATCGCAGAGATCGCTCGCGCCGATTCTGGTCTGCAGGGTGCGGGCCGTCGGCATCCGGAAGAGCTGGACGAGTGCGTAGCGCAGCTCGTCATCGCTGAGAACGTTCATGCCCACCTCCTCCTCTTGAACTTCGGCTTCCCGGGGTTGACCGGGGGTTTCGTTTGCACCGGGCGCGGTGCGCCCTTCGCTGGCCTCCTTGAGAGACCACCTGCTCGTCGCATCCTGACTCCTTTTTCTTCGCCGTTCTCGCCGCTTGGCGATAGCTCAAAGGTAGCCGTATTTAGCTAGCTAAATCAAGTGCGAGAACCGCTTAATTTGGGGTCAGTTCTAAGCGGCGTGTCCGAGCTTGCGGACCCACCAGTACTGCCGGCCGTGCTCGTAGACGATGCCTCCCTGCACCCCCCAGTCGGGCCGCGAGTAGGCGGCGGACTTTCGGCAGATATCCAGCAATGGGCAGCCGGGGTCTTCATCGGTGCCGTCCCCCTCGCACAGGGCGCGGGCTTCGGCTTCGGTCGGGACGGAGCCGTACTCGTAGTCGACGAATTCGTCCGGGCGGTCCTTGCAGAGCGGCTGCGGGACCTTCGGGTCGTGGGGCTTCTTGTGGGCGATGGCGAGGGCGAGGGCGAACTCCGGGGTATCTCCCCTGTTCACCCTCATCGGATCTGCTCGAGCGTGCGCCGGGCGGCCTCGACCGCATCCCGAGCAGTGACCGGGTCGGAGAACTCGGCCTCCTCGAGGATCGTGATCGTGTCGGCGATGGCGATCGCGCGCTCCTCCTCGAGCAGGTGCTTGCCGTACTCGCGCACCGCCTCGTCAGCGGTCAGGAAGCCTTCAACTCCATCACGCCATCGAAGGAAGCCTCTGATGGCATCGAGCTTGTCCTGGGTCCCCATTTGTCGCCCTCTCTCGGCGTGAACTGCTGGTGCAGATCGAGCAGTATAGGGGAATTCATGATCCTGAACCAGACCCGCTCCCATTCTTTTCGGCTGACTTCGCGGCCGGGGCGATCCTGGAAGCGCTTGTTGATCGCGTGTCTGTTGGGGAGGCCCAGGTCCTCGGCCACCCATGTCGCCGGCATGCCCTCGTCGATGAGCGTCGTCGCGCGCTGCAGCTGCTCCTCGGTGAGGCGGAGGACTTCGGCCCCTGTCGGGTGCTGGACTCCGTTGCGCGCTGCCCACTTGGCGAGCTGCGGCCCGTTCCAGTGCTTCCCGTAGGGCGTCTTCAGGCCTCGGTCGTTCAGCTTGTCGGCGATCTCCGCGTAGCTGTGGACGGCCACGAGTCGGCGGATGAGCTTCAGGAGGCCGTCTCGGTCATACGAGCGGGCGGGACCATCTAGGGACTCAAGCGCGGGGAACTCCGCCACCCGCCCGGTCGGGAACGTGATGCGCACGCTTTCGCCGCGCAGCTGATGCCGCTTCTTGCGGTGGTGCGCGATCGACTTGCTGTCGAAATTGCGCCGGCAACCGTGGCAGTACGCCGCCTTCATCTTTCCTCCTCGAGCGCCGCGACGGCCTGAGCCGCCCGCCACTCCGTCTGCAGGTTCAGCCACACCAGCGCCTCGTCGAGGCGGGCGTGGGGGTCGCCGATGTGGCGGAGCCAGATCTCGTCGAGCGGGTGCATGAAGACCGTCAGCGGCGAGAAGACCGGCTTGCCGATCGGGATGCGGGGGTTCGTGATGATGGGGACGCCACCGAGGGCCGAGCGGGCGCCCTCGGTGACGACGTTCCCGACGATCATGATGCGTCCGCCGATCCAGTCGAACCGGAGGATGACGCCTCGCACGCAGTGCACCCGGTGCGCAGCGTGATCGCCCCGGGCTGCCAGTGCGGGCACTGGACTCCCTCTGTCGCGGGGTCGAGCCGGGAGAGGATGCGGCGCGACCGTTGGACGAACACACGAGCGCCGTCTGCCCCTTGCGCGAAGGGCAGGCCGCGGTCGAGGTTGTCGATCTGACCGCGCACGCCCTCGATGACGGAGGCCTGCTGCTCGATGAGGTCAGCCGCCTGCGACCACGGCGAGCGGTCTTCGCTTTCCGGCGGCATGCCCCACCCCTGCGCCTTCGCGTTTTCCCGCGACCGCGCGTGAATCTCCCGCAGTTCGCGGACGAGATCTCGCGCCCGTTCTTCTGCGCTCATCGGTTCTCCTCACCGGTCGGGTGGGCGGGCGTGAGCCATGCGGTCAGCCAGTCGCGCACGGCCTGGGCGTCGCTCGCGTCGAGCATCGCTGACGGAGTTCCGGGCGCCCGAAAGACGAAATCCACGGCCGTCTTCTCGATGTACTCGGGAAGGTTCTCCCCGCCCTCGGCAAGGAAGGCGTAGTTGTAGACCTGCTCGCGGACGCCGTGCAGTTCGAGATGGTGCGTGATACCGACCACGACTAGGCGGTCCGGCTCGTTGGTGGTGACGGTCATTGCGCACTCCGATTCGTGTGGTCCGCGGGGGTGACCTGCTCCTCGAGCGCGTCGGCCCGCGTGACCAGCCAGGCTGCGATCGAGTGCGAGGCCTCGATCTCCGGCGTCGACGGCTCGTGGCCGTAGACCACGTCCCAGTCCATGAGGCTCGCCGCGATGTCCCGGTAGATCGACGCCGTCTGCACCGAAGCGGCGTCCGCAGCCCGGCGGCTGAAGCCCTGGGCGCCCAGCTCCTTCGCGACGATGCGCGCACCGGTGACCGAGATGGTCCCCTCGTCACGGCGAGACACGTTCCAGATCACCTGGCCCATCGCGTCGATCTCGGCCTCGGGCGAGGGCGCCAGAATGTCGAAGAACGCCGAGACGAGCTGGTAGATGAATTTGTCCCCGACGAATTCGCGCCACGGCTCGCCGTGCCGGAGGACGGTCACCTGCCCGTGCTCCTCGTCGTTCTGCTGCAGCGTGTACTTGCCGTTCTCGAAGTCGTGGGTGCGCATCAGGCGGCCACCGCTTCTTCCGACTCGAGGTCCACCTCGCCGGCGTCGAGCTGCGCCGTCTCGTAGAGGTAGTGGCTGTCGTTCTTGTACTTGAACAGCAAGGGCACGCGGCCGCCGCGGTCGACGCGGATCGCGATGCCCTCGTCAGCGCCCGTCCCGTTCGCATCCAGGGGCAGCGGCCGGTCGAGGTACGGCTCCTCGTCGTGGGCGCCGCTGTAGCCGTACGCGTAGGCGTGGAAGTCCTTCTCCCGGAAGTCCTCGAGCACGAAGTCGCGCTTGAAGCCGCGCCACAGTTCGGGGACGTGCTTCAGCCCGTGCTCGTCGCAGAACGTCCGCACCTGGTCCCAGGACAGGTCGTACAGCTCGCCCGCGTTCGTGATGATCGAGACGCGGTAGACGTACAGCTCGCGCTGGCCGTTGGCGAGCCGGTAGGTGTGGCCCTTCTGGATCGGGGTCTCATCCCCCACCCAGCCGACGAGCTCTCCGTAGACGATGACGTTCTCGGGGATCCGGTCGCCGATCACCGCGAGGTGCTCCGTCCACAGGTCGCGCCCGTAGTGGTGCTGCTGCGTCTCCGACTTCGGGTCCTTGATGACCTGACGGGAGCCGGCGAGCAGGTCGAAGGAGCGCTCCTCGACGCGCACGCCGAGCTTCTGCGCCAGGCGCTCGAGCCAGCTGAGCTGGTTGCGCACGAGCGTGCGGGTGCCGCGCCACGAGGTGCCGTGGAGCTTCTGCGTGGCGATGAGCACGTCGTCGTCCGACAGCAGGTCCTCGTTGCGGAGGTACTGGTCGGTCTCAATGTGCACGGGGAAGAGCTTCGCGTCGACGCGCTTGAACGCCTTCTTGACGTTGCGCTCCTCGCGGCTGCCCTGCGAGACCGGCTCCTTCACGCGGAACTTGCGGGAGATCTCGTGACCGTCGATGTGGTCGAACGCGACCCCCTCGGTGAAGTCGTCGACGTACAGCCCGAACGCCGCCGCGACGACGTGGACGGGCAGCAGGAGGCCGTTGGAGACGGAGCCGCGGAGCTTCAGTGCGCGCACGCGCCGGTTGTCCTCGAGGTAGCCCTTGTCGGCCGGGTCGTCGTTCAGCTCGGAGTGTCGATACAGGCCGGCGCCGGCGGCGAGGGCGTGACTCAGCTGCGCCTCGGCCGGGAAGAACACCGCCAGATCACCCTCGTGGATGTCGCCGTCCTTCTGGGTGATGACGGTGTAGCCGAAGATGCCGACGCCGACGAGTCGGTCGGCCTTGGGGAGCGGGAACGGGGTGGGTACGCGCACCACCTGGGCGGCGTAGTTGCTGCTGTCGCGGATCTCGAACGTGGTCATGATGCTCTCGTTTCTCTCAGAAGTCGTGGTCGGTGTCGCCGACGGCGAAGGTGGTGAGGCCCTTGGCGCGCCACATGCGCAGCACGCGCGGCCGGTCGTCGAGGATGCCGACGATGTTGTACCTGCCGGCGATCTCGGTGTCGAAGATGTTGGCCTTGACGATGTCGTCCGGGGTGCCAGCCTGCGCGTCGGCGAGGCTGCGGAAGTGGAACTCGTCGGGGCGCACGCGCACGCGCTCGAGCCACCACTGCTCCGTCACGGCGCGGAACTCCTCGCTGCGACCGGAGACGCCGATGATGTAGGCGGAGTCCTGCAGCAGGGCGACGAGTCGGGCGACGTTCTCGAAGAGGCCGTCCTGCGAGTAGAGCGCGGCGTCCTTCGCGTACGGCGAGCGGTGCGACAGGTCGGCGACCGTGCCGTCGGTGTCGACGATCCAGGCGTCGGGGAGGTCCGGGTTCCAGGCGGGCGCCGGCTTCCACGGGACGGCCGATCCACGCTTCCCGGGGGTGGTCTGCAGGTGCAGCTCGGGGTTCAGCTCGTAGGCCGGGAGCGCTCCGTGCGCGGGGATCCCGAAGCGCTGCGCCAGCTCGGTGATGACGGCCACGCCGACTCCGCGCTCTCCTCGAGCGACGCGGAGCTCGTCGGCCTGGATGCACTCGGCGACGGGCTTGACGCAGTCGAGCAGCTCCACCGGGGCGATCTTCTCCCAGCGCTTCACGTAGCGCGCGCGGAGGTGCATGGCGTCGACGATCACGTCGCGCCCCTCCTTGAGGGCGGCGCGGACGAGGCTCTCCTCGGCGCGCGTCACAACCTCCTCGTCGCCGTGCGTGAGCTGGCCGGCGGGCTTGCCGAACAGCATGGCGCGGATGTCGTCGCGGTTCACGCGCGCACGCCTGTCGGGCTCTTCGGCCACCCAGGCCTTCGCGAGGGTGGTCTTGCCGGAGCCGGGCAGGCCCCTCGTCACGATGATCTTGGTCACTGCTGGATCCTTCCGATGGGGCGGAACGCGGTCGCGTTCGCGTGGATGCCGTACTGGACGAGCTGGATGGCGCACTCCTTCGAGCACGTATAGATCTCGTCGGTCAGGTAGTGGTTGTGGGCTTCGGTGACTCGGCGGATGGTGAGGTAGACGCCTTCGGGCATGTCGGTGGAGAACGGCGATGCTGCCTGGGCGACTGTGCCGCATCCGCCGCACTCGTAGCCGGTGACGGTCTTCGTGATGCGCGTCATGCGGCGATGCCTCCCTGCATGGCGTTGCGGACGGCCCAGGCCTTCTCGATGAGCTGGGCGAGCGAGATCTCGTCGACGGAGTCCTTCATCACGAGCTTGACGTGCTGGAATCCGCCCCACTCCTTCGTCATGCCGGGGCGGAAGTAGCGGCGGATGGCCTGCTCGTTGAGCGCCGGGTTGCCGTCGGCTTCGCTGATCCAGATGACCTTGTTGGCGCGGCGCTGGAAGCCGTCGAGGCCGGTGCCGAAGGACTGGATGGTCGAGATGAGGTAGGGGAACTCGCCGCCGATGAAGGCCTGCTTGAGCTTCTCGCGCTCGGGGCGGCTGAGGTCTCCGGTCCAGGCGCGTGCGTCGTAGCCGGCGCGGCGCATCCGCTGGGCGATGAAGTGCGCGCCGATCTTCGAGTCGGTGTAGATGGCGACGGGCTGGCCGGCGTAGGCGATGTCGAGGAGGTTCCGCAGCGGCAGGAGCTTCGCGCTGGCGGCGTCGTCGGCCATGAAGACCGTCTCCTTGCCGGTCTCGGGGTCGACGCCCATGGAGAGCTCGGCGATCGCGACCTGGCGCAGGCGCATGCGGAGGATCGGCGGCATGTCCACGACGAGCGGCATCTCTTCGCCCTGCCAGTCGCGGACCCACGTCATGAGGTCCTTCTGCAGGTCGTCCATCTGCTCGCGCTGGCGCGGGGTGGCGTCGCAGTAGACGACCTCGGGCGCCGGAACGGGCTCGTTCTCGCGGCGGATGTAGCAGGGCAGGGTGGAGACGAACTCCCCCGGCACCTTCTCCCCCACGACCCGGGTGACGCCGGTGCCGCGCTTCGTCTCGATCTGCTTGCCGCCGCGGCCGGTGACGGCCTCCGACTCCAGGAAGCGCGCCTTCCAGCGGTCGTGGCTGCTCTCAACGTAGGGCAGGCCGGTGGCCGGGTTCTCGCCGGGCCAGACCCAGCGCGCGACCGACCACATGTTCTCGAGCGCGTTCAGGAACCAGGTGCCCGACAGCGCGGCGCGGTAGCTCGCCTTGATCGAGAGGATCGTGCGGCGGGTGTTCGAGGACTTGTTCGCGATGGCCTGGCACTCGTCGAAGATGACGGCGTCGAGGGGCTTGCGGGCGAACTTCCGGTAGACGCCCTTGTGATCGCTCTTCGTCTTGTAGACCGGCTCGAGCGCGGGGCCGATGACGCCCTTCGCGGTCTTGCGCTTCTCGAGCTTCGGCGTCTGGGCGGGACCGATCTGGCCCTCGGCGCGGTCGATGAGCAGCAGTTCACCCTGGAATGGGCCCGACTTCCGAGCCTTGAAGACGCGGTCGCCGGACTTCTTGTCGAGCTCGGGGCGCGGGCGGCCCTGGTCGTCGCGGAGGGTGATGGTCTCCCAGTCCTTCTCGCGGAGGAAGTCGGCGGTCGCGATGAAGATCCCCGGCTCGTGGCGCATGAACGCCTCGAACTCGGCGCGGCCGGCGGCGGATCCGTTCATGATCCGCACGCCCCGCGCGCCGTCGCTCTGCGCGCGCAGTCGCTCATCCCACTGGGCGTGGGTGTCGCCCAGGCCGATGAGGAGGACGCGCTGCCAGCCGGCACGGAGGATCAGCTCGGCGCCGATCGTCGTCTTGCCGAATCCGGGCTCGTCGCCGATCAGGACACCGTCAGAGGTGCCGATCTGTGCGAGGCCCGCCTCGATGGCGATTTCCTGGTCTGCGCGCGGGGTGTGCTTCTCGGTCATGGTGGTGTCAGGCCGCCTTCTCGACGAGGTTGTCTGCGGCCCAGTTGCGGGCGCGCTTGCCGAAGATGCTGTCGGGCTGCGTGACGAGCGCGACGACGGGGTGGCGGCCGACGGAGGGGACGAAGGCCTCGGTGACCGGCGCGATCGTGCCCTTCTCGGCGTCGTACTGGAAGACGGCGCTCTGCAGGGCGGCGTCGCCGGCGTAGGTCTCCTCGGAGATGCTCAGGACGGTGAGGATCGGCAGGACCTCGGCGTTGGACGGGGTGATGCGGAACTGCCCGTGCTTGCCGACCGCCTCGAACTCCTTCGCGACCGGTGCGACGATCTCGTCGGCCGAGGCCGGCTTCTCGAGGTAGCGCTCCCCGTCCGCGATGGCCTGGTAGGCGGTGACGGTGGCCTTGGTGTGCAGGCCGATGTTCGCGATCTTCGTGACGGAGATCTCGGCGGCCTTGGCTTCGGCGGCGCGGATGTTGCGGCGCACGAGCGCGGCGTCCAGCTCCTTCCGCAGCTGGGCGCGGAGGCGGGTCTCCAGGGTGGACTTCAGCTCGCGGTACTCGTTGTCGGCTTCGGCGACGGCCTGAAGCCTGCGTTCCTGTTCGGGGGTCATGCGTTCGTGCTCCTGTCGGTGGTCTTGGCGGGCGGGGTGGAGAGGGCTTCTCCGAGGACGGGGATGGCGAGGAGGGCGAGGGCCGCCCAGATGAAGGGCCAGGCGATCACAGGCGCCCGTACTTCTCGCGGATGGCCTCGCCGGCCTTCGCGATGAGGACGGTCACGTCGTCGCCGTAGCGATGTGTGAAGGTGGCGATCCGGTCCTGATTGCCGCCAGAGATGAGGGCGGTGTAGCTGCACTCCTGGTCGAGCGAACGGAAGCCATTGGCGCCGAACTCCACCTCCGTCGTGATGTTCTCGATGTGCAGGTGTCGGCGCGCCGAACCGTCTGCGATGTTGATGTCGACGATGACGCTCACGCGGCCACCTCGTAGACCTCGTCGTAGTCGAGTCCGAGCCGGTCGAGCACGCGAGGCAGGAGCCACTGGCTCCACACCTGGTCGTTGTCGAGCGGGGGCCAGCCGGCATTGTCGGAGAAGAGCTGCGCGACCGCGCCGATGGCGTCGTCCACCTCCACGAGGGAGGGGCTGTGTCCGGCCAGCGGGGCCTTGCGCACGATCGCGTCGAACAGGTGGTGCGCGCGGTCGGGGGCGAACATGACGGGGGCGTTGGGGTCGGTCATCGCGCGTCCTCCTTCTTCGGGTTGAGCCAGCCGTTCGCGGTGCCGAGACTGACGAGGCGGTGGTAGATCTGGGCGAGCAGGCCCGGGGCGTTCTCGGTGACGTAGGAGTACTCCTCGCCGCTGGCGTCGACGCCGTACGCGACCCACGGGCGAATGCGGGCGGCGATCTGCTCGAAGTCGGAGGCCCAGGTGTCGCGCTCGGTGAGGACGGGGACGCTCATGCCGTCCGCCTCTCTTCGAGCGTGCGCTCGTACGCGTCGAGGGCCAGGCCCCAGGTCTCGCCGGTGTCCTGGTAGCTCTGGGCGGCGGACGCGGCGAGCTGCACAGCCTGCGGCGCGCCGTACCCCCGCAGGTAGTGGTCAGCGCCGACGACGCTGCCGTACTCGGGCACGAGGGAGGGGTCGATCTTCGAGAGGGCGAGGCCGATGAGGCAGGCGGGTTCGCCGGCGGCGTTCTGGTACTGGCACTGGCCGGTGTTGTCGCGCCAGCCCTCGGCGCGCGCCACCTCGTCGTCCACGGCGGGGTAGGTGTAGGCCGCACCGCGCTCTTCGACGGCGGCCCTCATGGCGGCGGTGAACGCCTCTTCGGTGATCGGGGTGGTCAGGGTTGCGATGCTCACTGGGACTCCTCCTCGGGGTCGTTTTGCTGGATACTGCGGGCGTAGCGGGTGCGACGGGAGCCGACGTAGCTGAGGCGGGTGAAGATCGTGCAGGACACGACCAACAGGAAGAACGCGGCGATTATCGTGCTGGTGACGACGGTCTCGACCATGTGGTCCATCAGGCGCACATCTCCTTCGCGTTGCGGATGGCCTGGAGGATGTCGTCGCCCGTGGGGTCGGTGCAGTCGGCGGCCGCGCGGCCCAGGGTGAGCGGGACGCCGTTGACGGTGGTGCCGACACGGATCTCCTTCACGACCCGCCAGCGGGCGCTGTACTCGGCGCGGTAGTCGTACGGGTCACCGGCGCCGGGGGCGGCGTCGATGGCGCCGAAGATCACGGCGCGCTGCATGTCGGTCAGGCGCGGCAGGAGGTCGAGCGTGGCGAGGATGGTGTCGAGGCGCGAGTACTCGGCGCTGACGAGCGGGTCTGCGAGGCTCACAGTCCACCTTCCTCGATCGCTCGGCGCGCAACGGCGGCCAGGCGGTCGCCGCTGAGCTTGTCGCTCCACGCCTCCCCTTCGCCCTCGAATGCGAGCCGGATGGCGCCCTCAATGCGGTCGTAGCGGGCCTCTTCGACCAGGCCGGGCGCATTCTCCGGCTCCCAGGAGTTCCAGCCGAGCTGGATCCCGGCCTGGACGGCGTGCGCGAGGACCTGGCGGAGAAACTGCATGCCGTCCTTGTCCCCGGCGACGCGGAACGCTACCTCCAGGCGCTCAGCGTTAATCTCGCGCTCCACCCACTCGTCCACGGACTCATTGACGGCGGCGGGCTCGACCACGGCGCGGAGGGCGTCGGCGAGCGTGTGCGGATTGAAGTCGTCCTTGATGACGTTCGGAGTGCCATCGAACGCCGCGAGAAGCGCACGGGCCTCGTCGTAGCGGTCGGATGCGGAGGTGGCGGTGCTCACTGCGTGATCCCTTCGATGATGAGGTCCTGCGACGTGTAGCCGTCGGCGATGTAGCCGTGGATCGTGTCGAGCAGGTCGGCCACGGTGTTGCCGCCGATCCAGGTGCGAACGCCATCTGCGGGCGCGGACACGACGATGCGCTCTGCGATCAGGGGGCGGAGCAGGTCGAGCCACTGGCGCACGTCCGACCGAGTGATGAAGCTCATGGGGTCCTGTGCGCCGATCTGCTCGAACGCCTTCTCGATGATCCGGTCGTCCGCGAGGCGGGCGGCCTCCTGCGCGGCGGCGCTCACGCGGCCACCTGCCAGACGGTGAGGTCCCCCTCGGGGCTGAGGCTGTAGTGGCGCGCCACCTGCCCGTCCGAGAAGTCGACCGCGATGGCGTCGAAGTACTCGCCACGCTGGCCGCCGTGCGGCACGTAGACACCCGGCTCGTCTGTCGGGAAGTCGGCCTCGATGGCATCGGTGATCGCTGCGGGCACCGGCTTCTCGGCGGACTCGCTCTGTTCTGCGATCCGACCGGCGCGGAACGCACGCGATGCGACGGTGCGGAGCGACTGCTCGAAGTCGACCCAGCGCATGTGGGCGATGTGCCCGCTGTACCCGCCGAATTCTTCGTCCGCGATGGCGCGGGCCGTGTCGAACTCTTGCGCGCGGTCGACCTCGATGGCGGCGGCCATCATCTCGACGACGGCCTCGCCGCTACCGCGGTGGAAGCCGGTGCCTTCTCCCCACGTCTCGTGGGCGATCTGCTCGGGGGTCTTCAGTGTCATTCGGGGCGCACCTTTCGGGCCGTGGTGAAGGAATTGGGCGTCACGTTCACCAGGCGAACCGACGCGGCATGCCGCTCGATGAGGCGGTGGATGGCGAGGCTGTCGACGGTCTCGTTGACGTGCGCGAGGTTCATGAGGATGTAGCCCACGACACTCTGCACGGCTCGCTCACCCACGGCCTGAGCAACTGCGGCGGGGTCCGTCTTGTCAACTCCTTCCCGGGCGGATTCGTACGCGAGGAAGTCGCGCAACTCTCGGTTCACCCGCTCTGCGAGCGTGGAGTTGACCATTCCGTTCATGCTCATGCGGGGACTCCTTCTGCGAGGCGGGCGAGGCGGGTGAGGACGCGGCGGGCGTGGTCGATGTGCTCCTCGGTCACGGTCACGTCGGCATATGCCCGCGCCGTGACGGCGCGCTCAACGACGCGCAGGATGTATGCCCACCCTTTCGGGTTGTTCATCTTCAGTCGCAGCGCTCGGAACTTGCGCACGTCGACCAGGATCGGGTTCGGCTCGTTGTGCTGGACGTGCTCGTACTCGGGGCGGGGTTCGTAGCGACTCTTCCACCCGTCGGCCTGGGGGAGCTGGAGTTCACCTCCCGTTCTGCCGCGCCGCTCGCCGTGCTCAAGCCAGACCCACGGCGCGGGGTCGCGATTCAGGTCGCGCGGGGTGCGCGAGGAGAAGATGTTCACGAGACCACCCACTCTCCGACGATGGAGCCGCTCTTCGGGTCGATCACGGCGCCGCCGTCCTCGGGGAGGGTGAGCCCGTCGAACGTGTTCGCGAGGGTCGTAGCGAGGCTGCGCAGGGCTGCGGCGGCGTCGTCGCCGGAACGCATGGTGTCGTCGTTCAGGTGAACGGTCACGGTCAGATCGTGCGCACTCACTGGGCGATCCTTTCGAGGATGGAGAGGAGGACAGGGCGGGCGCCGCAGTCGGCGCACTGCAAGAGGGTGTCCCCCTGCACGGCTTCATTGTGGCGGTGGCGCACGCGCTCGGCGTGCGGGGCGCACAGGAGGTCAACGCATCCGCATGTGGACTCGGCGCGGAACTTGGCCTTGTGCGGGGTGGCGTGGTCCTGGGTCACGTCGCACGGGATGACCGGGGTCGGGAAGTCCAGCGCGGCGAGGGTGTCGGGGGTCGTGGCGTTCATCGTGCGGCCTCCAGTCCAGCGCGCGCGGCGGCGGTCGCAATGGCGCGGTACACCATCACCTGCGCCATGTTCGGCGCATCCGGGTGCAGCTCGCGGGCGATCTTCTCGGCGTGGGCCTGTCGACGGCGCTCGATGCCGGCGCGGCGGTCCCGCTCGCGGATGGCTTCGCACTCTTCCCAGGTGTGGAACGTGTCGTGCGTCGCGCAGTGTCCGGGCATCAGTCCGCGTCCTCTCCGTTGTCGATGGCTTCGGCCTCGTCGCGGGCCTCGTAAGCCTCTGCCAGGTTGGCGAATTGCCCGTTCTCGATGCCTGCGGCGGGGTTCCCCTCACCGGGGATCGGGGAGGCGATGATGGTCCAGCGGTCGCCGTCGGCCGTGCCGTAACGCGGGAGGATCATCCAGCGGCGGTGCCGGCCTTGCGTCTCCCGCTCGCGGCGGGTGCTCTGATCCGCGCCCGTCATCGCGAGGGATGCCGGGAAGATCGGCGCGAGGGTGGCGGCGCTCATGCGCGACCCTCCGCCCACTCGATCATGCGGGCCAGCGTGGGCGCGTAGGCGAGGAGGATCGTCCCTGCCGACTTGAGGTGCTGCGCCTCCGAGTACCGGCCCACCTTGGCGGACTGGAAGCTCTGGAAGCCGGCCAGCTCCGCCTGACGCGGCAGCGTGTAGCCCTCCCCGCCGCCCGGGTACAGCGTGACGGCGCGGACCCAACTCACGTACTGCCGTGCGCCCTTGTCGTAGCGGACCATCACGTCGAGCGCGCGCGCGGGGTTACCGGTCGCGTAACGGCTCTGGACGATGCGGTGCGAGCGGTTCAGGGTGCTGACCGGCTCGGGCGCGGTTGCGGTGCTCATGCGTCGGTCCTCTCGGCGTCGTTCTCGGTGTCGGCGGGCAGTTCGCCCAGCGCGCGCAGGAGGGCGCGGGCGGCGGGGATAATGCGGCGGGCGGCGTTGATCTTCTCGCGCAGGATGAACGCGGGCCCATCCGCGGGGGTCGCGCCCCACGCGTCGACGGCCTCGCGCAGTTCGTACGCGGCGCCGCTGACGTGGTCACGCCAGTTGATCGCGACGGTCTGCGGCGTCATGCGCCCGCCGCCGGTGTGCGGGTTCTCGACGGCGGCACGCTCCATCCCGGCGCGGGCGTTCTCGCCCCATTCGGAGAGCGGCAGGCGGTCTGCGGCCCGCTGTGCGATCGGCCCGTTGATCGTGCTTGCGGTGTCGTAGTCCGCCAGGGTGCGGACGAAACCGCGCGGCGGCTCGGTGCCGGTTTGCTGGATAACGCTCACTGGGCGGTCCCTTCGTCGACGCGTCCGAACGTGCGCAGCTCCTTAGCGAGGGCGGCGCGGTAGTGGGCCGTTGCGGCGTCCAGGGCGGCGGTCAGGTCGCGCGCTCCGTCGTCGCCGGTGAACGCGTCCAGGATCGCGGTATCCGCACCCGATCCGCGCAGGTGGTACAGCTTCGGCGCGCGGCTGATGGCCTCACGGGCGGCGCGGTCGGCGCTGTAGTCGTCCGCGATGAGGCGGATCACGCGGCGGCGGATCTCTTCGGGCGACAGCGGCGGCAGGTAGAACGACAGCGCGAACACGTCGCCCGCGTCGCGCTCCAGGGCGGCACTCTGCGCGGGGGTGAGGTTGGCCTCATAGGTGCCCGTCGTGGCGTTGGGGCGCAGCTGCCAACCCTCGCCGTCGTTGGCCTGCTGGACGCCGAGCCGGATCACGACTCCCACGCGCTCGGCGCGCCCGACGCGGATCGGTTCGTCATAGGGCACGGGGGTCGGCGTGCCGTGCGCCTGTGCCCGGTCGGCGTCCGTGTTGTTCGTGGGGTCGGCGGCGGCGGGGGCGCGGTACGGGCGCAGTTCGGCGCGCGTCTCGGACGGCGAACCGGCGCGCTCCAGCTCGCGGGTGTCGCACACCTTCCAGAGCACGTCCGGGGTGCTGGGCAGGGTGATGAAGTCGCCGTAGGTGGCGCGCTGTGCGGCGGTCATGCGGACACCTCCCCGCGGGCGATGCGGGCGGCCTCTGCGAGCATGTCGGCAAGCTGTCCAGGGGGCATGCTCTGCGGGCGCTCCAGGTTCCAACGTCGCATCACGTCGGCGGCGATCTGGCCGGGGGTGAGGGCGGGCGCGTCGTCCGCGCTCCAGGTGTCGGGGCACGCCTGGCACCGGTAGACGGTCGCGCCGTTCGGCTCGGTGCCGATGCTCTCCGATGCGAGGTGCGCGCATCCTGCGGCGGCGTGCGCGTCCAGAACGGCGGTCGCGTAGAGGGCCAGGGTCATGCCGCGTGCGTGCTCGATCTGCTCCCCCATCGCCCACCCGAGTGCGGCAAGGGCGGTTTCGCCTTCCGTGCGGTCCAGTCTGCGAGCGGTCACCACGCGGGCAGCGGCGGCCTCTGCCAGGTCCGACGGGGTCATGTGGCGCGGGGCCAGGGCGGGCGCGCCGTCCTTGACGTTCCACTCCCCCACGCGGTCGCCGTTGGCGTCCAGCAGGGTCATGCTCAGGGCGTCCGCTCCGGTGAGGACGGGCGGCGCGTAGTCCTCTGCCCATTCGGCGGCGCGGCGCAGGGCGTCGGCCACGTAAGCGGCGGTCAGGGCGCCGGCGGGGGCGTGCGTGATCCTGAGGGCGAACGGGGCCGCGACGGGCGCGGGGGCCTGTGCGGGGTGCTGCGTGGGGTTCTGCGTGCCGGTCATGGCGGGTTCCTTTGGGTTCGGGCGGCGGTGCCGCTGTGTCGAGCGTAGGGCGGGCCTTAAGAGTCTGTCAAGCGCTTTAGCTAGATAATCTGCGCGGCCCGTGTGTGCAGTTGTGGAGGGGCGAGTGTGGCGGGGCCACAATCGGGAGGTGTCGAAGCTTCAACCGTATTTCTACGATTCGCCCGTATTTCAACCCCGGCAGTTGCGTACTCAGTTGCCGATCCTGCCTAGAATGTCTGCACATTGTGTGCGGCAGGTAAGCGTGTCCTAAGTTGGCGACACGCCGTGATAGTGCGATGTGCAACAGCTAAATACGGGGAGGGGTTTGAGGCAGGAAAAGGGAACGGGGGGTGTCCCCTATCTCTCTCTACCTCATCTATCAGTATCTATATATCTAGATATTCAGTTATACGGGGGTGTAGGGGGTGGCGTGCGGGGCGGGGTGGTTCTGGAGGGCGCCGGGATTGTGGGATGCCTACAGCACAGCGGCCGGCATGGGGGCGCGGGCGGGGGTCTCGAGCTCGGGGATGTAGGCCAGGGCGTCGCGGCGGATCCGGCCGGACGGGGTGAGGGCGGCGGCGGCGTGCATCTTCGCGTGCCGCGCACAGCGGCGGGCCACGGTGCGGGCTTTGGCGGCGTCGTTGCGGGTTCGGTCGTTTGCCATGGTGTGCGGGTCCGTTCTGTGTGGAGGGGGTGAGGGGTGAGGGGGTGGAAGGGTCAGGCCATGATTCCGACGTTGATGCCTGGGACCCGGGCGGCGTGCTCAGCGACCATGTGCGGCCCGAGATTGCACCATGAGGGCATGGGGCCGTCGGTGAGGCTGTACGCGTCGCAGTAGCCGCACGCGCTCAGCCATTTACCCGCGCCGATGTGCCAGGATCGGCCCGCGCACGCGGCGCGCTTGTCGGGGTCGGCGGCGAGTGTCTCCAGGATCATCCGCGCATCCCATGCCGGCGTGGCGGTGTACTTGTCGCGGGCCTCATCAGGAGTCGACCATGATGCGACGTGCACGCGGACGCCGGGGAGGGTGTCGGGCGGGGTGAGGGTGGCGCACGCGCTCATGGTGGTATCTCCAGTGTGGGGAGGGGGTCAGTACGGGAACTGATAGCCGACGATGGGGGCGGCCATGACAGCGGCGAGTAGGACACCCGCGGCGAGGGCGGCGAGGGTGAACGCGTGGCGGCGGTACAGGCGGCGGGCGGCGCGGATCATCGCGTGACCTCCACAAACCGGAGGGCGTCGGACTGATAGCCGCGCCCGGGTTCGGGCTTGACGCGCACGCGATAGCCGGGGCCACGCTCTCCGCGCATGTCCAGTTCGTCCCGGATGAGAGCACGGGCGATGCGTTCGGGGTTGTCCCGGCCAGCGGGGATGACGGCGTGCCAGGTTCCGAATCCGTCGGCGTAGGCGTAGGGGGTGCCCGCGTCGCGCCGTTCGCGGTTGTGGGGGTCCAGGCGGTCAGGCTGAATGTCGGATGCGGTCATCATGGCGGCGTGTCTCCAGGTGGGGTTTAGCTAGATACGGGCGGCGGCTAGGCGCAGGCGGTGGGGGTGAGCACTTCGACACCACGCACCACGGCCCACCGGGGGCCGCTCAGGTGGTTAGCGGGGCCGCATCCGCACACTTCAATGCGCCCGTCGGGGTGGTCGATGCGGTGCGTGCCGCTCTCGCGCCATTTGGCGGCAGTCTCGGGGGTGTAGCTGGCGGGCGGCGGGGTGATGGTCAGCCCCGCGAATGCTTCGGCGAGATAGCGCGTGCGTGCCATGGTGGTGTGTCTCCAGTGGGGGCTAGCTAGATACGGGGGTCAGTTGGCGTCGACGGCCGGCATGATGACGCGCGCCAGGAGAGCCGGCGGGATGGCGTCAAAGTGCCATGACACAGCCTCACGTTCGCCAGTGGCGTAGTCGATGACATAGGAGTGATCGGGGTTAGCGGCCCAATCGGTGCCCGTGGCGTCAAACCGCACACCATCCCGGCGGACCGCGGCGACTAGCTCCGCCATGGTGTCGAATTCGAGGGCGTCATCCTCCACGCGGTGAGGGGTGGCGTCCACGTTGAAGGTATCCCCGGGGGTGGCGTCATCCTCCCCCACGTACTCAAAGTATCGGGCGGCGATACGTGTAGCGGTGTACGTGCGGGGTCCCACGGGGGCAGGCGTGGCGGCCGGCACGGGGTCAGCATCCACCATCAACGGATGCACACCATCGACGCGATAGACGGGCTGGCCTACTCCATCCATGCCGACAAACTCACCCCGTTCACCGAAGGTCATGCGTGCAGCGGCACCAGCGACAGCGGGTGACACATTCGCCGGCGCGGTGAATCGCGTGCCCGTACCATCCAGGGTCACGGTGCCACGCGCGCGGGCATCCACCACAGCATCAAGCGTCACACCGCACGCCACCTCCACAGCGGATAAGGCGAAGGAGTCAGCGGGCCGGGCGGGGGTTTCGGTGGGGTTGTTCATGGTTCAATGATACCACGGATCACACATTTATCTAGATAAAATACGCGATCCGGCTAAGCAATTTCCACGCCAGAACGGGCACGGTCACCCCCACCACGGCCGGCACCACACACCACCACCAACCACGCCGGCACCTTGAGTCCAAACCACTCAAGTTGCCCACAGCGGCGCGGAGGCGGAATGGGGTGGGGCGCACCCGCACACGATTTTTCTTTCCCCTCCCGATCGAGCGACCGCTACCATCACCCCTATGAAGATCGCCGGCATCATCCTCACCGCCCTCGGTGTCCTCCCCCTCATCGCCTTCCTGGCGAGCGTCGTGGCCCTGCTCAGCAACATCGCTCAGGTCGGCCTCCCGACAGCCATGGCGAACTACGCGCTCCTGCCCGTCATCACCTTCCCCGGCTTCGCCATGTTCCTCACCGGCGTCATCCTGCTCATCGTCGCCCGCGGCCGCTCCCCCAAGGCCGCCCAAGCCCCTCAGCAGCTCCAGCCCACGCCGTAGACTCCGGCTCACGCCCCCGACTGGTCCTCTCTCCCGGTCGGGGGCTTCGTCATACCCGGGCGCAGCCCGCTCCTTCCGAAACCACTCGGCCCTCCGCCTTATCAACGCCGAACATCAGCCATCGCCTAATTTTTCTTCCAAATTAAGCGGGGCTCGCACCTTGTTAGCTAGCTAAATCCTCGGTAACCTGGACCTATTCGGGCCCGCAACTCAGCCCAACCGCCAGGTGCGAAGCCCATCCCGCACCTCAACCGCCCCTTCATCGGCCGGTTCTCACACCACCTTCCGCGAACACCCGCCGCACACCGCCCTCGAGGCGCGACGCCGGCGCCCGCACCGTCCAGAGAGAGGACCACCGCCATCTCCGCATACCCGTTCGTACTCACGGCCACCGCCTACACGCAAGCCGAGCTGCTGCTGTTCGCCGACGACGCCGAAGCCGCCCACCAACTGCTCCACGAGCGCACCGACGAGCTGATCGACGCCATCCACGCGAAGCACCCCGCGCTGCGGGACGCCGACGGCATCCTCTTCCAGCTGAACGTCGAAGGCGCCTACGGCTACCAGGTGATCGGCGACAACGCCCTCACCCCCGGCCTCGTCCGCCTCTCCACCACCGAGCACGACTGCGCCGACCACGACCACGAGGAGAACCACGCATGACCCGCGAATCCCGCAAGCAGCTCGAGGAGAGGCTCGCCTCGGCCCTCACCGAGAACAGCAAGCTCAGCAACAAGTACTCCTACGCCTCGATCAAGCTCGACGCGCTCGGCTACGACTACGAGGAGCGACCGCTCTCGTTCACCACCCACAACGGCGAGACGACCGAGCCCCACTGGGTGCTCTCCGAAGGCGCCGCCGCCGAGCAGCGCGCCAAGGCCGAAGCGGCCGCCGCCCAGCACGAGAAGGACATCGCCGCCGCCATCGAGAACACGCGGCGCGACACCCTCACCGCCGTGATCGACGCCCTGGGCATCAAGGGCTACGCCAACGGCGGTTACCTCGTCATCGGCCGCCCCTTCCAGGCCACGACACACGACACCGACCGCTTCTGGTCCGATCTGCAGACCGCCCTCGCCGTCCGCGTCGAGAAGAAGACCGCCGACGAACGCGCCGCCATCGCACGCCGGGTCAAGGACCTCACGCGGCCCACCCTGATCGGCGGCATCGCCCCCCTCACCCCGGCGGAGATGCCCCGCTTCGACCATGTGACCATCTCCGGCGACGCGATCTCCGCCGCGATGGCCCGCCCGGACGGCAAGGACCGCAGCGCCCCCGGACCCCAGGGTCCTCCCGGCGCACAAGGCCCCGCCGGCCCGAGCGGCCTCGTCGCCCTCGCCCCTGAGTCGATCGAGCACCTCGCGAAGGCGCTGCGCGCCGAGACGAAGCCCGCCAAGAAGAAGGGCGGCCAGAAGTGACCGCCCGTGGCGTGGAGCTCTACTGGCTTGCTGCGCTGGCTGTGCTCTTCATCGTTGGCCTTGTGCTCCCGAACAACGAAGGCGTCATCCTGACGCAGTGGTTCGCAATGGCCGCGGCCGTGTTCTACGGCGGCATCGACTTCATCGTCCAAGCGATCGAGCGGGGGCCGAAGTGAGGATCCTCGACTACCGCCCCCACGCCGGCAAGACCACGGAGCTCGTCGAGCTCATGCTCGAGCCGGGCAACGAGGACGTGATCTACGTCGCCCCCACCATCGCCCAGGCCGACAATGCGAGTCGCATCGCCGCCCGGATCCTCCTGCAGCGCATCTCTGACCTGCTCGGCTACGACCTGACGGCCCTCGCGGGCCGAATGGAGACCCGCGGCCCGAAGCTCCGCCGCCGGTTCCTCGCCGCGCACCAGGTCGTCAATCGACCCCGCCTCGCCGCCGGCTCCCGCTTCGTCGTCGACGAAACGGATGGGGTGCTGGGCGGCCTCCTCGGCGGCACGATCCTCGCCGCGGCGCTCACCAGCGACAAGGCCGCGGCCGAGCACAAGGCCGACCGGGACGCCGTCTTCCTCGACCAGCACGTCGGCCCGAGGAAGCTGTACGCGCTGTGACCGCCGCATCCGCCGACGCGAAGCTCGTCGCGCGTGCCCTCAACAACCTCGCCACCGCCCAGCAGGAGGTCGCGAAGCAGGCCCGCGCCGCCAACCTGCTGAACCTCGCCCGGTTCGACTACGCCGACCGCGAGGGCCGCGCCCTCTACCTCCCCGTGCCCGTCGCCGGCGTGCACCTCGACGCCGCCACACTCCTCCTCACCGAAGGGAACACTCCCGCATGAACCCCACCATCGACCCCGCGGTGATCGCCGTCATCGACGCCGCCATCGAAGGCCTGCGCACCACCGAAGCGAACTTCGCCGCCCAGGTGACCAGCCTCGACAACGCGCTCGACGATGCCCGCTCGCAGGGCACCCAGGCCACGGCCGACCGCGAGGAGCTCGAGGCCGCCCGCGACGCGCTTTACGCCGCGCTCGGCTACGTCCCGCCGGCGCCCGAGCCGGAGCCCACCCCCGAGGAGTCGCCCGACTACGACGAGTCGCAGCCGTGACCTCCCGCCGCCGGCGCCAGACCCGAGCCCTCGCCGCCCCGTTCACCGGAACCGACCCGTCCGTGCACAACTTCCGCGTCGCCGTGCGCAAGGCCCGCCGGAAGGCGGAGCTGGCGCGCATCGAGCGCATGCGCCTCTCGGCACTGCGGGGCCTGCACGCGTTCACGAAGCTGCAAGAGGCATTCCGGGCCGCCGGCGGAGCGTTCGCAGCGTTCCAGGGCTCGGTCGGTCGCAGCTTCGCCCAGCAGATCGAGGCCCGCAGCGACCACGAACGTCGCCTCGCCATCGTCGACGAGTCCCCAGGCGTCCGCGACGAGATCATGCTCGCCCTGAAGGCGCGCTACGGCGCCGGGCTCACGGTCGTGCACCCCACCCGCCCGATGACCACCCTCCACAACGCCTGACCACCCCAGCTAGTCCAGAGAGAGGAAATAGCTAGCAATGAGCGTCACCCCGTACACACCCCGAACGCCGCTGCAGACGGAGATCTCGAGGCTCGGCGCCCGCGCCGCCTTCCAGATCGCATCCGCGAAGCGCGAGATCCGCGAGTCGAAGGACGAGACCTTCACGAACACCATCGAGATCGACGAGAACGGCAAGGAGGTCTGGCAGTGAGCCGCGACGCAGGCGACCTGATCGAGGACGCAGGCGAAGCGCTCTCCGGCATCGACGGGGACTACCTCGACGACCTCGAGGCGCACATCAGCGTCGCGCCGGCCGCCGACGACCCGAGCACGCTCGTCATCGAGATCACCTACGCGGACGGCCAGGCCGCGACGCTCGAGGCGAAGCTGACCGTGACGGAGGTGGCCCAGTGAGCGCCGTCAACGTCACGGTCGAGGAGTTCCTCTGGGTCCGCGAGAAGGTCGCCCAGGCCCTCAAGGAGGACTCTTCCACCCAGGTGCCCACCCGAGTCCGCCAGGCCGAGAACCTGATGCGTGACGGCTTCATCGACATGGCCGCCGTCCTCGAGCGCCGCAATCCCACCACCCCCGCCGAGCAGCCGGCGGATCCCACCGAAGGAGCCGCCGAGTGAGCGACCGCATCCACAAGTCCATCGCCCTCCCCCAGGGCTACAAGGCCCACCCGGCCACGATCGCGGCCGCCGTCGCCGCGGCGCTCACGGAGCTCGAGGACAAGGTGAAGGCCCGCGGTCTCCGCCCCGTCTGGGACACCGTCGAGATCTCCACCGAGACCGACATCATCGAGAACCGCACCCTCGGCGGCGAGACCGACGCCACCCACGTCACCACCGGCGAGGTCTCCGTGCTCGCCGTCGACCCCCAGGAGGTCCAGGCATGACCATGCTCGACAGCGAGACCATCAACGTCCTCAACGCTCTCGAGGCCCTCGAAGCGACCGGCCCGGTGTGGCGCGTAACGCTCGAGGTGAGCGAGAAGGGTGACTTCAGCGACTCCGTCCGCTACGGCACCCAGTTCGCGCCCGAGTTCACGATCAACCCGTCCGAGATGGGCGCGATCATCGCCAACACCATCCATCAGCACGAGGGCTTCACCCTCCCGCCCCAGACGCTCGCAAAGGAGCCCACCGCATGACCACCATCGACACCGACTACGAGTTCCAGGTCCTCAACTCCCTCCAGGTCGATGCGATCCGCTCGCTGCAGAAGCTCATCGGCGCCGGCAACGCCGAGAAGGGCTTCCACAACGAGGGGCGCGAGATCCTCGGGCTGCCGCAGTTCCTCTCGGGCGCACACCCCGAACCCGGGTTCTTCCATCGCCTGATCGCGAAGATCGTGAAGCTGGTCCCTGCGCTCGAGCGCAACTACTGGACCGCCCGTCTCTCCCTCATCACGACCGAGGTGGCCGAGGCGATCGAGGAGCTCCGCAACGGCCGTGGCGTCACCGAGACGTGGTTCTCTGCGAAGACCGCCATCGGCACGATCGCGTGGAACGCTGGCGAGGAGCCCAACCTCATCCTCCCGGAGGGCGTCATCGGCAAGCCCGAGGGCGTGCCCTCGGAGGTCGTCGACGTGGTCGTCCGCTCCTTCGACTTCGCCGAAGAGGCGCAGTTCGACCTGGCCGAGATTCTCGACCGGAAGCTCGCGTACAACGCCTCCCGCGGCAAGATGCACGGGCGGAAGTTCTGAGCCCTCAGATCGCGGTCGGCCAGACCTGGCGCCGTAACCGCGACGGACGCCTCGCGAAGGTGGTCGGGATCACCGACAACGCGCGCGGAGATGTCCTCGCGCTCGCCTACCGTTACGTCGACGACAACGGCACCTTCACCTCGCCCCGCCGCGAGAACCTCCCGTACACCTTCACCCGCAGCTACACCCTCACCGACAAGGAGAACGCCACATGAGGCGCATCACCAAGACCATCGCGGCCATCGCCGCCGCCGGCGCGCTCGTCCTCGGACTCGCCGCCTGTGACGGCGCCGCCCCGGCTCCCACCACGCGCGATTCGCAGCTCGCCGAGTCCGAAGCGAACTTCGAGTCCCGTCGCGCCCCCGACGTGACCGGCGACGCCGAGTACCAGAACTACATCAAGGCGCAGGAGGAGGTCTACGACGACCCCGCCAGCATCATCTGGTGCACCGCCGCCTTCCCGAGCGCCGCAGCCCCGATCTTCACGGTCCCGATCGCCGGCAAGCTCACCTCCAGCTCCGTCTCGTTCTACCCGAACCAGACGCTCGAGCGCGCCGACCTGGGCGAGTACAACGGCGACATCCTCGTCGAGGCCCAGTCCGTCGACGGCATGTACCACGGCAGCCCCGGCCCCTACCGCTACGGCTTCACGCCGGGCGGCCAGTACGTCGACTTCACTGGCCTCTCGACCTTCTGCACCACCGCTCTCACCGAGTTCCAGCGCCAGACGCTCGAGGTGTCGGCGGCCGCGGACAACGGCGTCACCGACCAGGCCGAAGAGGCGCTGCGCAACGGCGACCCGACCAAGGCGCAGGAGATCACCGATGGCGCTGCTGGATAACCCGCAGGGGCCCCGGGGTCGCCGTACCGGCCCCGGGCTCCTGCTCGCCCTCCTCGCCGCGATCTTCGTCGTCGTCGTTCTGGTCTCCGGCTGCTCCACCGCGGCGGGGTACGTCCAGAAGGGGCAGGACATCATCTCGGCCGACAACCTCGAGGAGCAGCACGACCGCGTCATCCGCGAGTGGCGCTCGCTCACCACCGCGGCCGACAACGCCTGCGCCGCCCAGGCGGAGCAGGATCGCGACCCGAACGCCCCGGTCCTCGTCGAGGGCCCCGCACTCGCCTACGCCGCCACCTACCGGACGGTCTGGGCCGAGTACAACGCCCGCACGGAGAACATCTTCGAGGCCGGATTCGTCGGACCCCTCGGCTACCCGAAGGACATCCCGAACTTCGTCACCGGCCCCACCCCCGACTTCTGCCAGGTGAGCGTCAAGCTCGCCGAGCTGAAGGCCGCCGCAGAGTAAGGAGCACCACCTCATGAACACCAACCTCCCCCAGGCCTCCGCGGACGCAGCGATGCGCTTCGCCGCCGCGGCCCGAGACCTGAACAGCCTCGCCGAAGAGTTCGAGACGGCCGTCGCGGCCGCCCGCGAAGGCATCCGCCCCGTGCTGGACGCCCTGCAGCTCCTCGCCCCGATCGACCTGAACGGCGGTATCTGAGATGTCGGCGCGCGTCAGCTTCGAGCACAACACCTCCGGCGCCCGCGTGGAAGGCGAGTACATCGCCGACACCGGCATCGCCTGGATGGTGAAGGCCGGCAACCTCCCGGTCCTGGTCCTCTCGCAGGACGAGTGGTCCTCGGTGCCGGCGCGCGCCGACTCGCCCCTCGGCGGCAGCCTCCGCGACTACCTGAGGGGGTTCTGATGACCGAAGCGACCATCGAGGAAGCGGAGGCGGCCCTGGCCGCCCCGCAGGGCCCCTTCATCCGCATCACCGTCGAGATCCAGGAGCCGCTCGCGCCCGACGCCGGCCCGAAAGAGCCCGTCGACGCCCCGCGGTACACCCACGCCGAGTTCCTGCCCGCGGGCTTCCCGGTCGTGGGCTCCCTCGACCCCGCGGTCAACGTGCACGCCGCGTCCGTCATGGTGGCCGCTGTCGCCGCCCGACTGTTCGTCCAGCACTTCGCGGAGGATCTCGCGTGACCGGCCAGCAGTGGGCGGTCGTCGTCCGCGACGCGCCGCTCGGCCTCGGCAACATCGTCCGCCTCGAGAAGGGCGTGCTGCACCGCGGGCCGCGCTTCACCGGCTGGTGGTGGCGCTCCAACGAGTTCAAGGCCCTCAGCAAGGGGTTCGACGAAGCGCACCGCGCAGAACAGGTAGCTAGCTAAATGGGCGTCTCCGACCCCTCGCTCATCTGGGCCGTCAACGACGCCCAGCCGAACACCGACGAAGAGATCAGCATCGTGCGGAGCCTCATCCGCCGGCTCTTCCCCTCCGAGGCTCCTTCAGACCAGACGGCCCGCGCCGAACTGGACGCCATGCTCTTCGGCCCGGTGGTGACCGCGTGACCCTCCCCGTCCTCGCCTTCGACACCGAAACGAACGGCATCGACACCGACACCGCTCGGATCGTCACCGCCTACCTCGGCATCCTCAGCCCCGACGGTGTCATCGTCCGCGAACAGGAGTGGATGGTACGGCCCGATGGCTGGACGATCCCCGAGGAAGCGGCGGCAATCCACGGCGTAAGCACCGAGGAAGCGCTGGCAAATGGCCGCCCCGCCGTGGAGGTCATCTCGGAGATCGCCGCGATCATCGCCGCCGAGTGCGGGCAGGGCCACCTGCCGCTCGTCGGCCAGAACCTCCAGTACGACCTGACCCTGCTCGATCGGGAGTTGCGTCGCCACGGTCTCGGCACGATCGAGGCCCTGCTGCAGGGCGTCGTCGTCCTCGACTCCCTCGTCCTCGACAAGGAGATCGACCGCTACCGCCGCGGCAAGCGGATCCTGACCAGCATGGCAGAGCACTACGGCGTCACCCTGACGGAGGACGAGGCGCATGGCGCCCGCGCCGACGCGGTGGCCGCCGGCCGCATCATCCAGGCCATGACCCGTCACCCGAAGGGCGCGGTGCTCCGCAAGGTACCCCTCCCCGTCATCCACCAGAAGCAGATCGCTTGGAAGGCCGAGCAGGCCGCCAGCCTTCAGCAGTACTTCCGCACCAAGGGCGGCGAGCCTGACGCCGTCGTCCGAGGCGAGTGGCCCTTCATCCCGGCCGCCGCCTGACCAGCCCATCGAGAGAGGAACACCATGACCACCGAGAACACCCCCAAGCCCACCCTGCCCGCCAGCGCCACGCCCCCGGCCCCCGCGCCGCAGCCCCAGTCGCAGCCCGAGGGCAAGACCGCCCTGCTCGACAAGGAGCTCGAGGCCCTCATCGCCGAGGAGAAGTCCCGCTGGTCCGTCGACGACGCCGTGCGCGCGCTGCTCCAGGCCCTCGAGCTGGACGAGACCAGCGTGAGGGCTCTCGACATCCGCTCGAACGGGATCGTCCGCATCATCGGCACCGACAACTCCGGGCGTACCGCGCGGTTCACCGCGCTCGAGCGCACGAAGCCGGAGGTGGTGCGATGAGCGGCATCCGCATCCTCGTCGATCTGGACGGGGTTCTCGCCAGCTGGCACGGGGGCGTCTCCGAGCGCCTCGAGACGCAAGGCTTCGACGTGTCGACGCTCAACCACTCGCTCTGGGATCTCGGGATCGACGACGCCGCGCGCGATCGCATCAAGTCGGTCCACGCCCAGCCGGGCTTCTACCGCCACCTCCAGCCGATCCCCGGCGGTATCGAGGTGGTGCGAGAGCTGGCCCGCCAGGGCCACCAGGTCCGCATCTGCAGCTCCCCGGACTCGACCAACCCGACCTGCGCGTCCGACAAGATCGCGTGGGTCCGCGAGCACCTGGGCCCGGAGTGGGTGAAGCGGCTCATCCTGACCGATGACAAGAC
Source organism: Microbacterium sp. (assembly GCA_029239165.1). GTDB lineage: Bacteria > Actinomycetota > Actinomycetes > Actinomycetales > Microbacteriaceae > Microbacterium. The sequence continues at coordinate 66,124 of JAQZBG010000002.1, forward strand.
CGTCGTCCGCGGGGACGTGCTCATCGACGACAAGCCGCTCATCACCGGCGACGAGAACCCGGAGTGGAAGCACATCATCTTCACCCAGCCCTACAACGCCGGCGTGCACGACAACCGCGCCCGCCTCAACGAGTGGACGCTGCAGAGCACCATCCTCGCGATCCACGAGGCGGTGGTCCGCGGATGAGCGCCCCCATGTTCATCGGCCTGGGCGGCAAGCTCCGCTCCGGCAAGGACGCGGTCGCCGATCACCTCGTCGACCGGCACGACTTCGTGAAGATGGGAATGAGCGACCCGCTGCTCGAGCACGCGCTCATCCTCAACCCGTACGTCCCGATCAACACCCGTCCGAACGGCCTCGTCGGCGAGGAGGGGCTCTTCGTCCACCTGTCTGACCTGGTCGCTCAGGTCGGCTACGTGGAGGCCAAGAAGAACCCCGAGGTTCGGCGCTTCATGCAAGCCGACGGCACCGACGGCGGCCGCGAGTTTCACCACGAGGACGTGTGGGTCGATCGCATGGTGAAGACCGCGAAGGCGCATCTCGACGCCGGCAAGAGCATCGTCGTCACCGGGCTCCGCTTCCCGAACGAGCTGCAGGCCGTCCAGCAGCTCGGCGGCCACACCTTCTGGGTGGACCGCCCCTCGGAGGTAGACTCCGCAGCCCCGGCCGCGGCGCACGCCAGTGAGAACAGCGTCGACGCGTCCATGTTCGACCGCACCATCCTGAACGACGGCACGCTGGAGGATCTCTACGCCACCGTCGACAACCTCGTGAAGGACTACCAGCTGTGATTTCGATCCGGGACACCGGCACTCATTCCGACGGGCTCACGCCCACCATCGCCGTCTCCGGCGGCCGAGGCAACACGGATCGCCCCGAGGTGAACATCATCTTCCGGGAGACCGACGGCGCAAGCACCCGCACCCTCCAGGGCTGGTTCGACCGCGACGACCTGATCGCCGCGATCGAGGCGGCCGCGTGAGCACCCTCCACATCTACTCCACCGACCCCTGCACGCGCTGCGTCTTCGTGAAGCGCTGGCTCGACGCCCGCAGCATCCCGTACACCGAGACGAACATGGCCCACCTCCCGGCGGCCGAGGCCGACGAGATCCGCGCCGCCCTCGCGAAGGACGGATACATGGGCGCCCCTACGGTGTACTTCACCGACGACGACGCCGACTTCCGCCTCTCCTTCACTGGCGCCGACATGACGAAGCTCGAAGAGATCGAGGCGCACCTGAACGCGCAGGCGGTCACGGCATGAGCGCGAAGGCAGCGCCCGTGCTGCAGCATCGGCTCGCAGTGAGCCGCCGCGCTCTCCGCGTCGCGCACGGCCAGTACATTTTCGAGCCGGCGCGCGCCGAGCACCTCCCGGAGGTCCCGCCGTCGTTCAAGCCGGAGACGGGGACGTACCGCGAAGTTGCTTCGGCAGCTAGCAAACTCAACGCCGCGCAGGAGCGCAGCTCCTTCCTGGACTACCTGTACTGGCCGGAGCCGGTGAAGGAGGTGGAGCATGCCGTATAACGCCGGCGACAGGGTGATGCTGGACCGCAGCCTTGAGGTCCGATTCGTCCGCGCTCTCGACTCTGATCGGGCGGTCATCGAGATGGCGGGAGCGACTCAGGTGGTTCCACTACAGGCTCTATCGACAGACGAAGCGTAAGGGGCCCCGCCGACACGGCGGGGCTCTTCCCTTTACCCGATGGGCACGGGCTGGCTGGTGGGCATCATGACGAGCTTCACCGTGTCTCCCAGCTCCTTCGACATCGCGTGCATGAACAGGCTGCGGTCGAATTCGTAGCTGAACCCCTTGCCCCAGATGAAGACACTGCTGTCTGTCGCCTGAATCTGGACACTCCGCGCGCCGTCCATGTCTTTGAGCCTCTGTGGCATATCGTTCCCCTGTCTGATTTGTGGTTGAGGCCACTTTTCGTATGAGCGTAAGCTATCGCCCGACCAGAGTTAACCATCATGCTCTGACACTCGAACAAAAATACGAACGGAGCTGTCATGACAGCTGTCCAGGAGAAGTCGGGGCGCACCCTCTCTGCCCCCGCCTTCAGCACCGACAAGGAGTTGTTCGCCACCCGCTACAAGCAGGGCGGCCGAACCGTCTATGGGGTCGCACTCACCCCTGCGCAGATCACGTCAGTCGTGAAACGGCCCGACCCGCTCGCGACCAACCCCGGCAACCGGCGCATCCGGCTTGACCACGCCCAGGCTTTTGCGCGCTATTTCATCGAGCACGAAGAGTGGGTCGTCCCGGGAATCATCCTCCGGGCGCCGAACATCTTCAGCTTTGAGCAAGAGGCCGACGGGGCGAACCTGCAGATCGGCACCGTCCGATACCCCGAGCGCAACCAGGGCGACATCCAGATACTCGACGGCCAGCACCGAATCCTCGGCTTCCACCTGGCGCTCGAGATCGTCGATGCGCAGATGGAGAAGGCGCGCAACGCCAAGGCGACCGCGCGCCGGGTGCAGGACGCGAACGCAGTGAAGGCCGCCGATCAAGAGATCACTCGCCTCGACCGCGTGCGTGACCGCCTTGCGAGCGAGCGCATCGCCGTGGAGATCCAGGTGACCGACGACCTGTCGGCCTACCGCCAGATGTTCTTCGATATCGCGGAGAACGCGCTCGGCATCACTGCCTCCGTCAAGGCGCGCTTCGACAGTCGCAAGGTCGTCAACCGAGCCCTCCCAGAGGTGCTCGTGCACCCGCTGCTCGCGACCCGCGTGGATCTTGAGGCCGACCGGATCCCCGCGTCGAGCCCGAACCTACTCACCGCGCGGCACATCATGGAGACGCTGCGCGTGCTGACCGTTGGCTACGACGGCCGCGTGAGCAAGCGACTCGACAAGGAGCTCGACGAGAAGGTCATCGCCCGCTCCGGCATCGACTTCTTCGACGCGCTGCTCGAGGCGTTCCCGGTCATGCAGACGCTCAACAACGGCCAGATCACGCCCGAGATGATCCGCAAGACCTCCATGCTCGGCTCCGCCGCCTTCATCCGCGTCCTGGCCGGCGCCTACTACGAGCTGATTCAGAACCACGCGTGGAGCCGCAGCGCGGTCATCGAGTACTTCTCGCGCCTCGCCAAGCACACCAACGCACCGGCGCACCTGAACTCGATCTGGAAGCTGCACGCGGCGCCCGAGGCGTTCCACGCGGACGCCTTCGGCCCGAACCAGCGTCGCCAGGACGCGAAGGGGCTCGTGCTCTCGATCGTCGACTGGGGCGTGATGAAGGAGGCCTTCGTCGACGCCGAGCCGCAGCCGGCGCCGGTCATGGAGGTGGACGAGGACGACGCGCTCGACTTCGCGCCCAGCCACAACACGAAGAAGCTCGAGGCGGAACTACGCGCGGAGGACGCCGAGCTGGCCGAAGCTGGCAAGGCCCGCGCCCGCTCCGTGAAGAAGGGCTAGACTCCGCGGCTGCAGAGGTCGCCAACCACGCAGCGCCGGCACGTCAAGCCGGCTGACGCCCCCTCGGGACTCATACCCCCGAGGGGGCGTCGTCGTTGCACCTAGACTCCGCGCCCATGCAGGGAACGGTTTTGCTGGGCAAGGGCAAGTCGATCGACGATGCCCTCCTCGAGGCGGCCGTCATGGACCTCTCCGCCGAGGAGACCTCCGCCCGCCTGCGCGGAGCCCTGTCCCCCGCGCGCGTCATGCTCCGCTGGAAGGAGCTGCTGCGCTCGAACACCTGGCTCGAGGCGGCCGAGCGCGAGCAGGCGCTCCTCCGTGTCCTCCAGAGTAACCTCGTCGACCTGCAGAGCGCAGAAGGCCTCGGCGCCGACGGCTACAAGATCCAGCTCTCCATCATCCGCGAGCTCTTCGCGCGCCTCGACAAGCGCCAGGCGGCCACGCAGGAGGAGCTGAACACCTACAACCAGAACGTCGGAGCGGTCCTCGGCCGCGTCGTCGACATGAGCCTCTCGTACATGAAGGGCGCCCTGCGCGATCAGGTCGACCCCGA
>JAQZBG010000425.1 GCA_029239165.1 Microbacterium sp.
GCCTTGTACGTCACGCGGTCGCGTGTGACACCGGGAGTGTCCTCCACGACGGCCTCACGGCGCCCGAGGATGCGGTTCACGAGCGCGGACTTGCCCACGTTCGGCCGCCCAACGATCGCCACCACCGGGAGCGCCGGGCTGTAGTGGATGCCGTCCTCGCCGAGCGTGATGCCCGCGAGAAGCTCCGCATCCTCATCGTCCAGCTCGTAGTCGGCGAGACCGGCGCGCAGGGTCTCCGCGCGCTGCTCGGCCAGATGCTCGTCGATGTTCTCCATCTTCTCGGCGAGCTGGTCGGGGCCGCCTTCGTATTCGTCGTCAGCCACGGTGTGCTCCTTGGATTCGTTCGATCACCGTGAGAACGGCGTCGATGGTCTGGGCGAAATCGAGTTCCGTCGAGTCCACGACCTCGACGCCGTCTGCGGCGTTGAGGAAATCGACGACGGTGCTGTCTGAGGCATCGCGCTTGTGGAGCGCCGCGGCGACAGCTGCCGCGTTCTCACCGGCGAGTTCACCGGCGCGTCGCGCAGCCCGAACCTCGGGGGCTGCGGTGAGGAGAATCCGTACGGGCGCATCGGGCGCGACGACGGTCGTGATGTCGCGGCCTTCGACCACGACAGCGGGGTACGAGGACTTGGCGACGAGGGTGCGGAACAGCTCGTTCACCTGGGCGCGCACCTCAGGCACCCGTGCGACTCCGCTCACGGCACCGGACACCCGCGGATCGCGGATGGCCTCGGTGACCTCGGCATCGCCGACGCGAACGGTACGGTCGTCGGGGTCGAGCCCCAGCTGCACCGGGAAGTCGGATGCGGCGGCGAGGACGGCATCGGCATCGGAGGTGTCGGCTCCACGGTCCAGGACGTGCCACGCGAGCGCACGGTAGGCGGAACCCGTGTCGAGGTAGCCGAACCCGAGCATGCGGGCCACGGCCTTCGACACGCTCGACTTGCCGGAGCCGGCCGGGCCGTCGATGGCGATGAACTTCGCCGCGTCGGTCTCGTGCGCCGAGGCGGAGGCCGGAGTGGTGGTGTCAGTCATTGGTGTTCCCTGCGATGCGCCAGCCGCGTTCCTGGAGTCCGGTGATCGCCCCGTGCAGTGCAGCAGGGTCGACGCTGATCTCCGCCAGGCCGAACTGCGCGCCCGGCGAGTGCTCGAGTCGGAGGTCTTCGACGTTCACGCCCAGCTCGCCGAGCTCGCCGAACAGGCGCCCCAGCTGACCGGCGGTGTCGTCGATCATGACGACGAGCGACTCGAAGCGCTGGTTCTGTCCGTGCTTTCCCGGAAGACGGTCGACGCCGTCGTTGCCCTGACGGATCGTCTCGGCGACGACGCGGCGGGCGCCGGGAGCACCCGGCTCACGCAGCGCGGCCGCGACCTCGGCGAGGTCGTCCGCGAGGGCGTCGAGGATCTCGACGACGGGGCCTGCGTTGGCACCGAGGATCTGCACCCAGAGTTCGGGGGCCGAGGCGGCGATGCGTGTGGTGTCGCGCACGCCCTGACCTGCCAGGCGCAGAGCACCCTCCTCGGCGTCGGCGAGACGGCCGGCGAGCAAGCTGGCGACCACCTGCGGCACGTGCGAGGTGAGCGCGACCGAGCGGTCGTGCTCCTCCGGGGTCATCTCGAGCGGCATCGCGCCCACCTCGAGCGCGAGCGCTTCGACCAGTGCGAGATCGGCGGCCCTCGTGTCCTCATCGCGGCATACGACCCACGGTCGCCCGACGAAGAGGTCGGCGCGCGCCGAGATGGCTCCGCCGCGCTCACGGCCGGCGAGCGGGTGCGAGCCGATGTAACGGGTCAGGTCCACGCCGCGCGCCTGCAGCGTGCGGAACGGCTCGAGCTTCACGCTGGCGACGTCGGTGACGACGGCCTCCGGGAACCGCTCGAGTTCGGCCTGGATCACGTCGGCGGTGACATCCGGCGGCACGGCCACCACGATCAGAGAAGGCGTGTCGTCGTCGACGGCGAGGCGGCCGGCACCGTAGTCGACCGCGAGACGCAGCTGCGCGGGCGAGGCATCCGTCAGGGCGACGTCGATGCCCTTCGACCGGAGCGCATGTCCGACGCTCGCGCCGAGCAGACCGGCACCGACGACGCGGACGGTGCCGGAGAGGCGCGGCGCGACGGCACCTGCTCTCCGCACCGTGGGCGCACTCGTCGTATCGGTCATTCGTTCTCCTGCTCGCCTGGCGCCTCGGCGACACCGGAATCACGGCGCGACAGGGTGAGAAGCGCGCCGAGTTCGATTTTAGTCAGTTCCCGGGTCTTCCCCGCCGGGAGGGTTCCCAGGTGGAGCGGTCCGAACTGCCGACGGACCAGTTCGGTCACGGGGTGGCCGACCGCGGCGAGCATCCGGCGCACGATGCGATTGCGTCCGGAGTGCAGCGTCAGCTCGACCAGGCTCGACCCGCGCGAGGTGTCCAGCAGGCGCGCCTTGTCGGCGGCGATAGGACCGTCTTCGAGCTCGATGCCTTTGGTCAGCTTCGAGATCGTCTGGGCAAGCACAGTCCCCTCGACCTTGGCGATGTAGACCTTGGTCACGCCGAACGACGGGTGGGCGAGCACGTGCGCGAGCGCGCCGTCGTTGGTGAGGATGAGCAGACCGCTGGTCTCCGCGTCGAGGCGGCCCACGTTGTAGAGCCGCTCCTCGTAGTCCTCGGTGAAGCGGCGGAGGTCGGGGCGACCGCTCTCGTCCTTCATGCTGCTGACGACACCGGTGGGCTTGTTGAGCATCACATAGCGCTTGGAGACGTCCAGCTGCACGGCCGTGCCGTCGACGTCGACGAGGTCGTGCTCCGGGTCGATGCGCCGGCCGAGCTCGGAGACGACGATGCCGTTGACGCGGATACG
>JAQZBG010000426.1 GCA_029239165.1 Microbacterium sp.
CTGTGGCTGCTCTGGCGGCTGCGAGGCCGGACGGCGCGCTGAGCGACGCCGTGCTCGGCGTTGCTCCCGGCAACTGACCCTGTCCGGTCCTAGCGTGGAAGCATGGCACGGGTGGCGGGGCGAAATCTGGCGATGAGCTGGTTCGCCGGCATCGTCTGCGTCGGAGTCATCGGGGCGCTCATCTGGCTGTCCCTCCCGATCCTTCCGGCCCTGGCGGAGTTCGCCGGCACCGCACTACGCAACGCCCTTCCCTGACGGCTCTCGACGACACACAGACGCGCGTATCCCGACACGTCGGCACGCCTGCGTCGGCGTCCGTTCGCCCGGCGGTACCCTCACAATGCACATATCCGATGAGAGGCGCACCCCATGAGTGACCCCGACGCTCCCCAGCCCGAGAAGCCGAATGACGTCGACGACGTCGTCGGCAGCGCGAACGCCGGTCTCGATGCCGCCGCCGCAGCGGGCGCGGATGTTCCCGGTTCTGCCGATGCGCCGGAGACCAGGCCGGCCGACACCGTCGACCAGAAGGCCGTCGACGCCGACCTCGCCGCCTTCGAGGCCGCCGAGCGCGATCATCCCGGAACTTTCGCGTCCCCGCCTCCCGCTGTCATCCCGGCCCCGGTCGCCGGGTCCCCGGAGAGCGCGCGCGACGTCCGTGCAGAGGCTGACGCGGAGACCACATCGTTCTTCCCCGAGCCGGTCGTCGGCGAGCCCGTCCCGTTCGGTCACGAGCAGTCCGGCATGGCAGGTGCGGCCTACGCCCAGTACGGCGACGAAGCCGAGACGCGGATCGTCCCGTCGGAGCCGCTGATCGGTGCGACCGGTGCCGCCGCAGCGCAGCCCCAGCCCATCTTCGTTCAGGCTCCCGAGCCGCCCCGCGACCGAGGCAACCGCGGCACCGCCGGACTGATCGGTCTGCTCGCGACCCTCGTCTTCGCCGTCCTCTACCTCGGCACCGCACTGGGCCTCGGCGCGATCGCCGGCGACGTGACCGGCGAGAACATCGGCGAAGCCGCCCTCGCACCGCTGATGACATGGGGATACTGGACCCCGGTGGTGGTCTTCTTCCTCGGCTTCTGGCTGCTCGGCGCGATCATCAACCGCGGTCGTTGGGGCCTCTGGGTCGTCTTCGGCATCATCGTCGGCGTCATCGCCTACGCCGGCCACATCCTCGGGCAGCTGTTCGAGGCACCGTTCTGGAAGCTCACGTCCTCTCAGGGTCTCGAGCTGGTCGGCGAGCAGCTTCTCGCCCCGCTCGCGATCGCCGCTTTCGTGTTCGCCCGTGAGCTGACCATCTGGTTCGGCGCGTGGGTCTCCCGCAGCGGCGCGCGCAAGACCGAACTGAACGCCGAGGCGCAGCGCGAGTACGAGCGCACCCTCGAAGCCGGTCCGACTCTGTCGAGGTAGTCACGGACTCCACCACGCCGAACCCCCGCGGGCCCGAGTCCGCGGGGGTTTCGGCTGTCCTGGCGGTGGTCCTCGCGACGATCGGGTTCTTCGCGCTCGCGGTGTTCGGACTGGGGGCGCTGAGCGTGGCCACCGATACCGACATCATCGCGGTTCCGGGATTGGGGCAGGCGCCGGGGGCGATCGGGATGGTGGTCGCGGTCCTCGCCTTCGCTCTGATGCTGTGGTCGACGCTCCGACGGGGTGTTCCGTCCTACGCGGCGACGATCGCGATCGCCCTGCTGACCGCGATCGCGCATCTCGTCGCGGTGTGGATCACGGTCGTCGTCGGCTCGTCCGACTTCGTCATCGCGACCGCGGTCGCGGGGGATCTGGTCCGCGGTGGTGCGAGCGCGGTGCTGGTGGTCGCGGGACTGATCGCGGGGTGGTGCGGCATCGCCCTCCGTCGCACTCGTGCCGAGCATCCGCGTTGGCCGTGGGAACGCGACGACGACGAGGAGTGACATGGTCGCCCCGCCGCGACGAGCGAAATCGCGGCGACGACGGGCGACGCGCCGTACGCTGGTGGGGTGGAGCGCTCATTGGAGACGCAGGTGGACCAGGCCGTCGAGGCCTGGTTGCGCTGGGTGCCGCGCTGGGAGCCGGCGACCCACCGCGGTCGCGTTGCGCCGTGCCGCCGCTGTCTCGGATCCCCGATACTCTCGGCGGCGGGCATCGGCGCGAACACGCCGCACGGTGTGCAGCACGGACTCTCGACGCGGATGAAGACCATCGTCGACCACGCCGTCGCGGACTACACCGCGCGGAATCTGCCGATGCTGCAGCGTGAGCTCGATCAGCAGGCCGCCCGCAACCGCGCGCGCAGCTACCGCCCCGCAGAAGACCTCGACCCGGAGTTCGACGGCCTTCCGCTCGACCCCGAGCCGGTTCCCGGTGCCCCGTTCCTCTTCACGATCGCGGGGCTCGCCGACGATTCCGCTGCGGAACTTCCCGCGTTGCCTCCGCTGACCGAGGAGGCGAAGATCGCCCTCCGACAGGAGGTCGCCCTCGCCGACGAGTACGCGAACATGGTCGGACGGGAGATCTGCGGCATCCTGCTGCGTCATCGGATCTACATCCAGGCGGCCATCTCTCAGCACGTCGAGCCGCAGATCGAGGCGCTGCTGGCCGAGTTGACGGAGTCCTTGGACTCGCCGTTCGACCCCGACCTGCCATGAGGTTCCGTGCGCCGCGCCGCAGCCGCGCCGGACTTGCCCTCATTTGACCGCCACGTTACGCGGCATTACACTTGACCAGGTGTGTGCACGTCTCGACGTGTGCGCTGGGCGTCGGCACCATGCCGGTCCGCCCCCACGGCATACCCACCACACCAAAAGCTCGTCGATTCCGGCGTGCCGGTGGGTCATGATGTGAAACCCAT
>JAQZBG010000427.1 GCA_029239165.1 Microbacterium sp.
CGATCGGCGAGGCCGCCGCCCCCCTGATCAAGATGCTGCCGTTCCAGGTGGTCGCGTCGGACGCGGCGTGACGGCGGGCGGAGTGTGACACAGGACGAGGTGCGCCATGCCGATCACCTTCACCAAACCGGAGACGGTATCCGTGGCGAGTGCGGGCGCGACCGTCGCCCCGCTCGCCGCAGGCGCCGGTGACCCCGCCGCCCGTGCGCAGGCCGGCGGTCTCCTGGTCGACCTGTTCCGGTACCTCGAGACGTGGGCGCCGCAGCACCCGGTCCTTCTGCCGGCGATCGTCGCTCTGCGCGATGCGGTCGCCGACTACCGCTCGGCCGGGATCGAGCAGGTCTTCGACGGCATCCGCCGCGTCGTCGGCGCGATCAACGGCGCGCGAGCCGTGGACCGCACGCTTCCCGAGCCATGACTCCCCCGGGGGGCGCGGCTCGGGACGCGCCCGCGGGCGGGGAGCCGAGGGGACGGTTCATCGTCTCGGGCGTCGCCGAGATCATGGTCGCCATCCAGCCCGCGCTGGAGCGCGACCCGACCATCCGCATCGTGCGGATCAGCCCGGCTCCACCTGAGCCGCCGCGGCGCATCGTCGCTGAGATGACGCCGTCGCGGGCCGCCGAGATCAAGGCGGCGCTCGGTCGGGGGCTCCTCGTCGAACCCGACGAGCCGGTCATCCCCGCCGGAGGCTGATCGGGATCGAAACCCGGGAGCGTCGCACGACGCTCGTCACGACAGGAGAGAGCACATGGTCCAGAAGAAGGCCCGTGGGCCGGTGAGTTCGCCGACGCCCGGGCATGTCGGTTCCCGGCGCCGCACGTACCTGGTCGCCCAGGATGCGGGCCTGTCTCCGCTCGCGGCCGGCCCCCTCGACTTCGAATGGATCGTCGAGCAGCTCCACGCCGACCCCGAGGTCACGGTCGATCGCGAGCTCCGGTCGCGCGTGTTCGCGCTCGCCAACGCCGGGCCGACCGTCACGCGCACGGTCGTCTCGGCCACCATGCCGGAGTCGATCCGCGACGAGCTCGCGGCGCATCCCCAGATCGTCGTGGAGGAGGACTATCCCGTCCTCCCTCTGGAGATCCCCGGCGGCTCGCCCGGCGACGTGCTGATCGTGAGCCCCTTCGGCCTCAGCGCGTCGTGGGAGATCACGCTGCAGAACCCTGCGGGAGAACCTCTCCCGCAGGCGACTGTGTTCCTGTACGGCGGCGGCGTCCCCGCGCAGGGGAAGACCGATGCGGCGGGCCGCGTCGTCCTCACTCTGCAGAACGAGTCCGACCAGACGCTGCGGGCGCTGTATGTGAACCCCCTGCGCGACCACTGGTCGATGTGGGTCGACAGACCTGCGCTCACCAGCGGCGCACCGAACACCGTCGTCGTCGAGCCGCTGACGACGACGTTCCCGGGATTCCCGGCCGGCCAGCTCCTCGGATGGGGGCAGGAGCTCATGCGACTCCACGAGGTGCCGAGCGGTTTCGACGGTCGCGGCATCCGGGTCGCCGTCATCGACTCCGGGGCCGCGTCGCTCACGCACGGCGATCTGCGCGGCATCTCCTCGGGGGTCGACTTCACGGGCGCCGAACCGAACACCGTGAACTGGACGGACGACACGATCGCGCACGGCTCGCACTGCAGCGGCATCATCGCCGGCGGCGACGGCGGCGGCGGCATCCGGGGCTTCGCCCCGGCGTCCGAGATGCACGAACTGCGGATCTTCCCCGGCGGGCGGGTGAGCAGCCTGCTGGACGCCGTGGACTACTGCATCGAAGAGCGGATGGATGTCGTCAACATGAGCCTCGGCGCCGGTGGGACGTCGCAGATCCTGCTGCAGAAGCTCGCCCAGGCGAAGGAGCAGGGCATCGCCTGCATCGTCGCCGCCGGCAACTCGGGGACGGGGGTGCAGTTCCCCGGAGTCTCGCCCGATGTGCTCACCGTCGCGGCGATCGGCAAGGAGGGGACCTTCCCGGACGGCAGCTACCACGCGCGGCAGCGCTGGAGCGGCGGAGTGGTGCAGGAGGGACTGTTCTCCGCCCAGTTCTCCTGCCACGGCCCCGAGATCGACGTGTGCGCCCCGGGCGTGGCCATCGTCTCGTCCGTTCCGGATGACGGGTACGCGGCGTGGGACGGCACGTCGATGGCCACACCGCACGTCGCGGGGCTGGCGGCCCTGGTGCTCGCGCATCATCCCGATTTCGCCACGCCGGCGCTCACGCAGCGAACCTCCGCGCGCGTCGACCGTCTGTTCGAGATCCTCCGAGACTCCTGCACAGCTCTCGAGTTCGGAGACCCTGAGCGCTCGGGAGCGGGCGTGCCGGACGCCCTCAGCGCACTGGGACTGACCGGATCCGCGGGGCACGCGGGCACGGTGACCGGCGCGGCGCCCGGAGCCTCGACCTCGCACGAGACTGCGGCGGTCGTGGCCGCGCTGGGGCTGCTCCGGCAGGAGCTCTCGGCCGTCGGTCTCGTCGCCGACGAGGCCGCGTCGAGCCAGCTCGCGGCCGGCTCGGCGGGAGGCGGCGGGGGCGACGCGGCTGCGGTGCGGCGCCTTCTGATCATGCTGAAGGCCGACCTCGCGAGCGCCAGGCTCCTCGCATGACGAGGTGGATGAGAGGGCGTAGCATCGGCCCTGCCCGGCCCGGTGGCCGGGAGAAGAGCCGGGTGGCAGCACCGGCGATCGCGACCCTCGCATCGCCGTCCGCGGAACAGGAAGAGGAGACGATCCCGAGCTGACGACACGCACGTGACCGACCCGAACGGACACACATGACAGCGGTGACGGCGCGGTGACGCGCGCCGCCTAACGTCTCGACTGTCGA
>JAQZBG010000040.1 GCA_029239165.1 Microbacterium sp.
CTCGCCGGAGACACGGCCACCTCGGAGAGCGCGATCCTGCACGTCCTCGACGAACTCGAAGCGCAGGGCGAGCGCGTGGAGATCGTCGCATTCGTGCAAGCCACCTCTCCGTTCATCCCGAGCGACGCGCTCGCCGCGGCCGTCGACGACGTGCGCACGGACCGCGCGGACAGCGTGTTCGCGGCCCATGAGACCTACGGGTTCCTGTGGCGCGAGGACGCCGGCGGGAGCGCGGTCGCCATCAACCACGAGGCGGCGCACCGCCCACGCCGGCAGGACCGCGAACCGCACCACCTCGAGACCGGCGCGTTCTACGTGTTTCGGGCCGACGGCTTCCGCGAGAGTCGGCACCGGTTCTTCGGCAGGATCCGCATCGCGGCGGTGCCGGAGTGGACCGCGATCGAGATCGACGATGTCGAGCAGTTGCGCATCGCCCGAGCACTGGCCGCGTTGCATGAGGCTCCGCAGGCGATACCGGTCAGGGCGGTCGTCACCGACTTCGACGGCGTGCACACCGACGACACCGCGATCATCGATGCCGACGGTGGGGAACGGGTGCGGGTCAGCCGCGAAGACGGGATGGGCGTGGCCCTGCTGCGCCGCGCCGGCGTGCCACTGCTGATCCTCTCGACCGAGGTCAACCCGGTGGTCCGCGCTCGTGCCGCCAAACTGCGGGTGCCCGTGCTGCACGGTCTCGACGACAAGGAGACGGCGCTGCGCGACTGGGCGCAGGAGAACGGTGTCCCACTCGCCGACATCGCCTACCTCGGCAACGACGTGAACGACCTCTCCGCGATGCGGATCGTCGGCTGGCCGGTCGCGGTCGCCAACGCGCATCCGCTCGTCGTCGAAGCGGCCCGTGTGGTGCTGCGTCGGCGGGGTGGCGATGGCGCCGTGCGCGAACTCGTCGAACGGGTGTTGTCGAGCTGACCGATGCCGGTAACCCGGTCGTCGCCCGGTGTTCATCCTCGGCCCGTAGTCAGGAGGGAGGGGTTGCACCAGCGCTCGACGACCGGAGGAATCATGACTGTCAGCATCGGCTCACGCGTGATCGGCGGTGGGCGTCCGGCCTACGTCATCGCCGAGATCGGACTCAACCACAACGGCGATGTCGACATCGCGAAGAAGCTCATCGACGTGGCGGCCCGCGCGGGCGCGGATGCCGTGAAGTTCCAGAAGCGCACGCCCGAGATCTCCACTCCCGAGCACATGCGCGACGTTCCGCGTGAGACCCCGTGGGGTGTCATGAGCTACCTCGACTACCGTCGCCGCGTCGAGTTCGGCCGCGACGAGTACGTCGAGATCGGCGATCACGCCACGATGCTCGGCCTGGACTGGTTCGCGTCGCCGTGGGACGTGCCCAGCGTCGACTTCCTGGAAGAGCTCAACGTGGTGGCGCACAAGGTCGCCTCCGCGAGCCTCACCGACACCGAGCTGCTGGTGCGTCTGCGGGAGACCGGCAAGCCCGTCATCCTCTCGACCGGGATGTCGACCATCGAGCAGATCGACCGCGCGCTGGACACGCTCGGCACCGACCGCGTGGTCCTCATGCACGCGACCTCGACGTACCCGCTCGAGCCCGAAGAGGCGAACCTGCGCGTGATCGCCACCCTGCGCGACCGCTACCCCGGTGTGCCCGTCGGCTACTCGGGGCACGAGCGCGGGCTCCAGATCTCGCTCGCCGCCGTGGCCATCGGCGCGGTCGCGGTCGAGCGCCACATCACGCTCGACCGCACCATGTGGGGCTCCGACCACGCCGCCTCCCTGGAGCCGACGGGTCTCGAGCACCTGGTGCGCGACATCCGCGTGATCGAGCGGGCGACCGGTGACGGCGTCAAGCGTGTGTTCGACAGCGAGCGCGCCCCGATGGCGAAGCTGCGCCGCGTCTCCGCATGACCGGTGCCACCGGCATGCGCGTCGTCGCCATCGCGGACGCCGACTCCTTCGTGAAGTGGGCGGCATCGCTCCTCGGCTCGGTGCCGGGAGTACGGCCGCACCTGCTGCTGGTGCGCACGCCGCTCACCGCCAGCGTCGAGCAGCAGCGCACGGCGCTCGACGGCACGACCCTCGGCCCCGATGACGTCACGCGGATCGCTTTCGCGGAGGCGGCCGGGTGGTTGGCCGGGCAGCGGCCGGATGTGGTCCTGCTGGCGGGCCGAGGACCCTTCGTGCGCCTGATGGGGCGCGTCATCGACACGCTCGAGCATCGACCCGTCACGGTCTCGGGCCTGCCGGGGATGGCGATCCCGGCGCAGCGCGGGGCGCTGGATTATCGCCGTCACGCGGACCTGATGGTGGTGCACTCCCACCGCGAGGTGCGGGCTTTCGAGGAGCTCGGCCGGCGCATCGGGGTGCGGACGCCCGTGGCGCTCGCGACCCTGCCGTTCGCGCGGCGTCGACAGCGGATGCGGAGACCCGAGCGGATGCGGGTCGATGCTGCCGGCGGTCGCGGTGGCATCGCGGTCGCCGAGCGTCCTGCGGAGTCCGCTCCGGCACGAAAGCCCGCGACGGACATCGTGTTCGCCGCGCAGGCCCTCGTGCCGGTCGCGAAGGACGAGCGCGCCGAGATCGCGGCCACGCTCGTCCGGGCGGCGGAGGCCGATCCTTCGCGACGCGTCGTCGTGAAGCTGAGGTCGCGGCCGGGGGAGTCGGAGACGCATCTCGAGCGCGAGCCCTACGCGGGACTGCTGCCTTCGCGTCTTCCGCAGAACATGGTGTTCTCTTACGACTCGATGTCCGCCGTGCTGGAGACGGCCGCGGGCCTCGTCACGGTGAGCTCGACCGCCGCGATCGAGGCCACCGCCCTCGGGGTGCCGGTGATCGCGCTCGACTCCTTCGGGGTGAGCAAGAGCCTGTTGAACACGGTGTTCGTGGGAAGCGGTCTGCTCGGTGGTCGCAGCGAGGTCGTGGCAGGGCGGTTCCGGCATCCGCATCCCGACTGGCTCCGCGACAACTACTTCCATGCCGAGGCCGAGTCGACGTGGTGGGAGCGGGTCGAACAGCTCGTCGCGCTGCGGCGCTCCGGAGCGCTGCCGGATCGGCGCGTCCCGGCACCACGCGGAGGAGCTCTGCACGAAGCATGGCATCGGGCGAGCGTGCTCGGGGCCGAAGACCGCACGCTGCGGGGGAGCGTGGCCCTGGCAGTCGGTGTTCCCGTGACCCGGGCGATGGCCGCAGTGCGCTCGCGGCGTGCCCCGGCCGACGGAGGCACCTGGGCGGACGCGTCCACGGACTACACGCTGGAGCCCAACCCGTTCGACGACTCGATCCGGCGCTGAGTCCGGAGCCTCAACGCCCGAGGAGGGCGCCGACCTGCCGGTCGATGACATCGACGAGTTCGTCGACGCTCAGCTCGACGTTCGTGCTCGCCGTCAGAGTGAGGAACATGATCGCGGAGACGATGCGGGCGAGGGCGGCGGCGCGCTCCTGATCCGTCTGCGGATCGCGCTGGAGGATCGCCGCCACCGCATCCTCGGTCTCTCCGACGATGCGGAGCGCCTCGGCATGGTGTCCGTCGGAGGGTTCGGCGAACACCATCTCGCGCAGGTAGGTGCGTCCGTTCTCGATCTGGACGCGGTTGCAGGCGATGATGGGCCGCAGCAGCGCGACGATGGCCGCGCGCACGTCGGGAACCGAGTCGGCCGCCGTCTTGCCTTTCTCCAGGGCGACCGCGTAGTGCGCGTTCTGCACGAGAAGCAGCAGCTCACCCTTGGTCTTCGCATACAGGAACAGGGTGCCGGTGCCGACATCGGCCCGCTCGGCGATCTGCTGGGTCGTGACCTCGTCGATGCCGTGCTCGGCGAACAGCTCCGCCGCTGCGACCGTGATGCGCTCGAGCTTCTGCTGCTTGTTGCGCTCGCGACGGCCGAGGGTGTTCGAGGCGGAGGTCGACATGCTCTTCCTTCGGGAATAGAAACTGAATACGCTCAGTTATGAGGAGAGTCGCTTATGCGCACGCTCACCTATCCCTCATTGTCGCAAAGAAGAGAGCAGTCCATGCCTTCACTCCACGGAGCCGTCGTCCTCGTCACCGGAGCGAACGGAGGGATCGGCACGCAGTTCGTCCGCCAGGCGCTCGCACGCGGAGCCGCCAAGGTCTACGCCAGCGCCCGCACGCCCCGCACCTGGGACGACGAACGGATCGTCCCACTCGCCCTCGACGTGACGGATGCCGCGTCGATCCGCGACGCCGTCGAGGCCGCGCCCGACGTCACGGTGCTGATCAACAACGCGGGCGCCTCGGTGCCGTCCGCGGGGATCCTCACCCACTCCGACGAGGACATCCGCCGGAACGTGGAGACCAACTTCCTCGGTCCGCTCTTCCTCGCTCGCGCCTATGCTCCGCTTCTCGCCGGGCGCCAGGGCGCGGCGATCATCGACATCCACTCCGCTCTCGCCTGGTACGCCGTCGGCGGGATCTACAGCGCGACCAAGGCGGCGCTGTGGTCCGCGACGAACTCGCTCCGCCTCGAGCTCGCCCCCGCGGGAGTCCACGTCGTGGGTGTGCACGTCGGCTACGTCGACACCGCCATGGCGGAGCACGTCACAGACCCCAAGACCGATCCTGCCGACCTGGTCGGTGCCGTGCTGGATGCCACGGAGCGGGACGAGTACGAAGTGCTCGCGGATGAGATCTCGGTGCAGGTCAAGGCCGGTCTCAGTGCGCCGCTGGAAGCGGTCTACCCGCAGCTGCGGGCGAACGCCTGAAGCCCGCGAGAACGTCGGAGGAATCGGAAACCATGCGCGCATTCGTCGTCAGCACCTACAAGCGGCCGCTCGAGGAGAAGGAGGTCGCCGAACCCGAGGTGGGCGACCGGGACGTCCTCGTGCGGGTGGAGGCCGCGGGGCTCAACCAGCTGGACGAGAAGATCCGCACCGGCGAGTTCGCGCAGATCCTGCCCTACGACCTGCCGCTCGTGCTCGGCCATGATCTCGCAGGGACCGTGATCCGCGTCGGCCGGCTCGTCGACGCATTCCGCCCCGGTGACCGCGTGTACGCGCGCCCGGACGCGGCACGCATCGGGACGTTCGCGGAGCGGATCGCCGTCGCGGAGCGCGACCTCGCCCCCGTCCCCGCCGGGCTCTCGATGGCCGAGGCCGGGTCGCTTCCGCTGGTCGCCCTCACGGCCTGGCAGGCGCTGGTCGAGCGCGGTGGGGTCACGGCGGGGCAGAAGGTGCTCATCCATGCCGGCGCCGGTGGCGTCGGCTCCATCGCCATCCAGCTCGCGGCACACCTCGGAGCGACCGTGGCCACGACGGCCAGCGCCGCGAATGCGGAGTTCGTCCGTGAGCTCGGCGCGGACATCGTGATCGACTATCGCCGACAGGACTTCGCCGAAGAGCTGTCGGGGTATGACTTCGTGCTCGACAGCCTCGGCGGCGAGAACCTCGAGAAGTCGTTGCGGGTACTGCGGCCGGGTGGGCTCGCCGTCGGGATCTCCGGACCGCCCGACCCCGCCTTCGCCCGTGCCCAGGGGCTGAACGCCCTCGTGCGCCTGGCGATCGCCGGGCTCAGCCGCAAGATCAGGCGGCAGGCGAAGAGGCTCGGCGTGCGATACGAGTTCCTCTTCATGCGGGCGAACGGCGAGCAGCTGCGCGAGATCACGACGCTCGTCGACAGCGGTGCGATCCGACCCGTCGTCGCGAAGACCTATCCGTTCGATCAGCTGCCCGAGGCGCTCGCCGAGCTCGCCGCCGGGGTGAGCCGGGGCAAGGTCGTGGTCACGAACGGCTGACGTCCGGGTCGGACGCCGAAACCCAGACGCATCGTGCTGTCGCCGGCGCGTCGCGGGTGGACACGCCGACGGTGCGTCGCTTCGTCTGGGTTTTCGCACCCCAGGGGCGGCGCACCGTCGGGTCGGGTCAGTTGCTGCGGCGGATGGCCCTGACCCCCACGATCAACCCGACCACCGCGACCGCGAGCGCCGAGACCCAGCCCCACAGGACGGTCACGTCTCCCAGATCTCCGGCGAACAGCGCCCGCTCGGCCTGCACGACCCAGTTCACCGGGTTGACCGAGGCCACGGCCCGCATCCACTCCGGAGCATCGTCCAACGGCAGCAGCATCCCCGACAGGATGAGCAGCGGGAAGATCAGCGACTGCTGCACGCCCCAGAACAACCACTCCCGATCCTTCGTCGCCAGCGCGAGGGAGTACGACAGCGAGCCCAGGCCCACCCCGAACACCGCGAGCAGTGCGAGTCCGATGAGCAGTCCGGGGATGTCGGCCGCGAAGCCGAACGGCCACGCGACGGCGATGATCACGAGCGCCTGCACCACGATCGGCGCGATCTCCTTGAGGGCGCGACCGACCAGCAGCGAGGAACGGGCGAGCGGGGCGACCAGGGTGCGCTCATGCGAGCCGGTCATCATCTCGTACTGCAGGTTGGAGCCGGTGGCCCCGGTGCCGAACAGCACGATCATCACGAGGACGCCGGGCACGAACCAGGCCAGGGTCTCGCCGGCCGGCTGTCCCGAGTCGCCGATCAGCAGCGGAGCGAACAGCCCGAGGAAGACCAGCGGCTGCAGCAGGCTGAAGATCAGGGTGAACGGGTCGCGGATCACGGGCTTGAGCTCGCGCGCCAGCACGTTCCGGGTGTCGCGCGCGAGGTTGGGGCGCACGAGTGTGTCGGTGGTGGTCATGAGAGGACTCCTGTCGTGCTGTTCGCAGAGGGGGTGGGGTTGTCGGCGGACTCGGGTGCATCGCCTGCGGCATCCGCTCCTTCGCCGGCGTCGCGCAGGGTGCGGCCGGTGAGCGCGAGGAACACGTCGTCCAATGTGGGCGGAACACCGGTCGCGCGGCGGACGAGGATGCCGGCGGCGTCCAGCTCGCGCACGATCACCGGCAGCAGCCGGTCGCCGTCCGGCACCGCGAGCGAGATGGCGGCTCCCTGGAGGGTGTCGTCGATCGTGACTTCGGCGCCGCTGAGGCGGGCGACCACGGCGCGGGCGCTCGCCGCCTCGGCGGCATCCGCGAACCCGAAGGTGAGCACGTCGCCGGCGAGCGTCGCCTTGAGGGAGGCGGCGTCGTCATCGGCGATGATGCGTCCCTTGTCCATGACCATCACGCGCTCGGCGTAGCGGTCGGCCTCTTCCAGGTAGTGAGTGGTGAGGAAGACCGTCGTGCCGTGCTGCGTTCGGAGGTCGAGGATGTGCTCCCAGAGGTTCGCACGGCTCTGCGGGTCGAGTCCGGTGGAGGGCTCGTCGAGGAAGATCAGCGGCGGCGCGTGCATGAGCCCGAGCGCGATGTCGAGACGGCGTTTCTGTCCGCCGCTGAGCTGCTGCACGGTCCGCGTCGCGAACGAGGTGAGGTCGAGCGACTCGATCAGCTCGTCGGCCCGCTTTGCAGTGTCCCGCCGGGACATTCCATAGAACGCGCCCTGGCTGAGAAGCTCGTCGCGAACCCGCTGCGAGAAGCTGCCGCTGGTGAGCTGTCCGACGTAGCCGATGCGGGCGCGGACGCCCGCCGCGTCGGTGCGGATGTCGTGCCCGACGACTCGTGCGCTGCCCGAGGTGGGCGGGATGAGGGTGGTCAGCATCCGCAGGGTGGTCGACTTTCCGGCGCCGTTCGGTCCGAGGAAGGCGACGAGTTCGCCGCGTACGGCGGTGAAGGAGACGTCGGTCACGGCATGCACCGGCGTCTTCTTGACGGTGAAGACCTTGCTCAGGCCTTCGGTCTCGATGAGGGATTCGTTCATGAGAGTGAGCGTAGGAAGGCATGCGGACAGATCCTGTCCGCATCATCTGCCAATCTGAGACTCATGACCGACACCACCTCGCGCGCCCTGGCTCTGCTCAACCTGCTGCAGACGCACCGGCACTGGCCGGGGACCGAGCTCGCCACGCGGCTGGGCGTGACCGAGCGCACCGTGCGCCGCGACGTGGACCGTCTGCGCGAGCTCGGATACCGGGTGGAGTCGACGCCGGGCATCGCCGGCGGCTACCGGCTCGAAGCCGGGAGCGCCGTGCCGCCGCTGCTGCTCAACGACGACGAGGCGGTGACCATGGCGATCGGATTGCGTGTCGCAGCCACCCAGCAGCTCGTCGGCGGTCCCGAGGTCACGCTCACCGCCCTGGCCAAGCTCGAGCAGGTGCTGCCGTCGGCGCTGCGCCAGCGGGTGAACGCGCTCGCCGCGTCGGTGCAGGCGCCGCGGATCGGCGATGGCCCCGTGGTCTCGCCGGAGGTGCTCGGGGAGATCGCCCTCGCCACCCGCGACACCGAGCGGCTGCGGCTGCGATACGTGGATGCCGAGGGGCAGGAGAGTGTGCGTCGGGTCGAGCCGCACGCGCTGGCACCGGCCGGGCGCAAATGGTTCCTGCTCTGCTGGGATCTCGACCGCGAGGACTGGCGCACGTTCCGTGTCGACCGGATCGCATCGGTCGAGCACACCCGGGTGCTGTTCGCCCGCCGCGACATCACCGAGGAGGAGATCGAGGAGCGCGTGCTGATCGCCTCGTCGTGGTCGCCGCAGAAGGTCGAGGCGGCCGCGGTGATGGAGCTTCCGCTCGCCGAGATGCAGGAGCGCTTCGGGCCGTGGTCGCAGGGCGCGACGGGTGTGGGCGACGACCGCACGCGCTGGCCGTTCGGCGGCTCGGACTGGCGCGAGGCGATGTACGCGCTGCTCTGGATCCCCGAGGGCGTCGAATACACGGTGGCGCTGGCGGAGCCGCACCGGAGCGAACTGCGCGAGGCCGTCGCCCGCCTGCTGCGCGCCCTCGATGCGCCGGACCCGGATGACGCCGAGTGACCGGCATCCGTCATCCCCGGACTCATAGGGTTATCCCAGGCAACGGTCCTGGCGGGTCAGATCACGGCCGGGTAACGTCATTCCCATCGCGGCGATCCGGGCGGTCCCGGGCCTCAGCTCATATCTGACGGCGTTGCGGGTTCGACTCCCGCCGTCGCGTCCACGTGGGTTCCTTCGCCGGTCGTCGAGACGGGTGCCGTCAGCGGTTCCGCCGCTTCGAACGGATCACGAGCGCCTGGGACAGCACCAGGCAGGCCATGGCGATGACGGTGAACCACAGGGTCGGGCTCAGCACCTCGGCGAGGATCAGCACCGCGCAGACCAGCCCGAAGACGGCGCCGAACACGATCAGGCCCCACTGGATGCCGGTGCTGGTTCCGTTGTCTCGCATCCCTTCACCCTGCCAGTCGGGTGCGTCGATGTCGATCCGGGCGGCGCTCGTCCGGCACGGGTGACCGGATGCTTGCGCGGCGCCGACACGTGCCCCTAGCTTTCGGCTATGACGATCGTGCTCACAGCGGGGATGGAGTCACGGCCATGTCCGGACTGACGCAGACGCTGATCCCGCGATCGCAGCGGTTGACCGCCGAGGCACTGGACGACGCGCTCAATCTCAGCGCCGGAGACACCCTGAGCAAACGCTCCGGGTTCCTCATCATGCTGACGCTGTCGGGCGTGATCGCGATCGCCGGTGTGCTGACCGACTCGACGGCGACGGTGATCGGGGCCATGATCATCGCGCCGCTGGGCACGCCGATCCTCGGCATCGCGTGGGGCATCGTCACCGGGCATCTCCGGCTCGTGGTGACCTCGATCCTGTGGGTGCTCAGCGGGGTCGGGATCGTCGTCGCGCTCGGGCTGGCGCTCGCCGTGTTCGTCGCCACGCCCGAGAGCCTGTCGACCAACTCGCAGGTGATCGGACGCACCTCGCCGAGCCTGATGGATCTGATGGCGGCGCTCGCGACCGGGCTCGCCGGTGGGTTCGCGATGTGCCGGAAGGACCTCAGCGCGGTGCTGCCGGGCGTCGCGATCGCGATCTCCCTCGTTCCTCCGCTCGGGGTGGTCGGCGTCTGCGCGGGTCAGGGGCAGTGGCCTGAGGCTCTCGGCGCTCTCGTGCTGTTCCTCTCGAACGTGTTCGCCCTGGTGATCGCCGGGAGCATCGTGTTCACGATGGCCGGGTACGCGCGCGATCCCGGATCCTCGCCGACCGCCAACCGCCGCCGCGCCTACGCGATCGTCACGACCCTGGCCCTCATCATCGCGATCCCGCTCGCCGCGAACTCGATCGCCTCCGTCGCCGTCGCCCGATGGTCGGTCGACATCCAGAACGTGACGACCGACTGGATCGACGAGGATCCGGATGCGCGCATCCACGGTGCCGTGCAGTGGAGCGGGCTGACAGCGACGATCTCCCTCACGACCCCCGACGGCTCGACGCCTCCGCTCGACGAACTGCGGGAGGAGATGGCCAAGGCGATTCCCACCTACGTCGGGGTCGTCGTCGATGTGGGGCAGGGGACGGAACTGGCCGTGCAGTGAGAAGGCCGAACCGCCCCTCACAACCCCAACTGGTCCAGCCGCTCCTCGAAGCGCACCTGCACGTCCTCCGGCTCGTCGTCCGCGGCGTCGGCCCAGATCGCATCCAACTCCTTCTGCACGGAGTCGGGGAGCGCGGCGAACTTCTCGTTCCACGCGGCCACGGGCGTCCAGTAGCCGACGACCTTGAACCGGGTCGCGGGCAGGCCGAGCTCCTTGCGGAGGTACTTGCGCACGTCGCGCAGCGCCACGGTCTCACCGGCCACCCACACGTAGCCCTCGTCGAGGGGCAGCCGGTCGTCGACGATGCCGCGTACGAGTGGGCCGAGCGCGCTGGGGCCGTGGCCGTTGCCGCCGACCACCCAGGTGACCTCGACGTCGGGACCGACCTCGAACGGCGCGCGGTCCGCCTCGCTCGGCACCTCCAGCACGACGCGGGTGCGCACGCCCGACGGCACCTCGGCGACGATGCGCGCCACGGCCGGAAGCCCGGTGAGATCGGCCACGAGCACCTGCCACGTGATGCCCTCCGGCGGTGAGTAGAGACCGGTCGGGGAGTTCAGCCCGAGCACATGCCCCGGCTCCGCGCGCGCAGCCCACGGCCCCGCGACACCCGCCTCATGGATCACGAAGTCGATGTCGAGCTCGCCGGCGTCCGGGCGCACACCGCTGATCGTGTACGTGCGCATCGGGGCCTCGGGCGCACCCTCCGGTGTCTCCCACCAGTCGCCCGCCGGCACGGGCAGCGAGACGTCCCGAGGGTCCTCCCCGTGCGGGAAGAACACCCGCACGTATTCGTCGCCGATGCCGGTGCTGAGGAAATCGGCGACGCCTTCACCGCCGAGTGTCACGCGGACGAGAGTCGGTGTGAGGGTTGTCGTGCTGCTGACGATGCCGCGGTAGATGCTCACGGAGTCTCCGTCTCTGTCGTGGGGGTGATGTCTTCAGCGGTCGGGAAACCGGAAGTGCTGCGGGTCTGGGCGAGCCAGGAGTCGCGGTAGAGCCCTTCGGTGGCGACGAGCTCGTCGTGCGTGCCGCGCTGCGTCGGCCTGCCATCGGCGAACACGACGATCTGTTCGGCGGAGACGGCCTGCTGCAGCCGGTGCGCGATGAGCACGGCGGTGCGGCCCTTACGCAGTGCCGTGATCGCGTCCTCCACGGCTTCGCGGTGGTGGAGCCCGACGTCGGCGGTCGCCTCGTCGAGGATCACGACGTCGGGGTCCGCGAGGAACGCCCGTGCGATCGCGAGTTGCTGGATGCGTCCCTCATCGAGGGGAACGGCGGACGCGGATGCGTCAACGTCGTCGCGCTCGCGAACCAACGCCTCGACCGCCCACTCGGCCCCGACCGCCCGCAACGCTGCGACCATCTCGTCGTCGCCCGCGCCGGGGGCGACCAGCCGAAGGTTGTCGGCGATAGTCCCGCGGAAGTGATGCAGCTCCTGCGACAGGTAGTACGGGGCGTCCGCACTCGGCCCGAGGTGCACGCTGCCCGAGGTCGGCGGATGATGCCCGGCGATCACGCGGGCGAGCGTGCTCTTGCCCGACCCCGAGGTGCCGACCAGCGCGGCCGTGGTGCCCGGCTCGACCCGAAGGTTCACGTCGCTGATGCCGCGACTCGTGGTCGGGTAGTGGAAGGTCACGTCGCGCACCTCGATCCCCGCGGGTGCGCGAGCAGCGGAATCCGTATCCTCATCCCGCGGGTGAGACGCGGGCGCGAGGTCGATCACCCCGACCAGTCGCGCCAGTCCGATCACCGCCCGCTGGATGTCGTCGAGCCCGAAGATCAGCTGCCCCACCGGGCCGAACAGGCGGTGGAAGAGCAGCGCGGCGGTGGTGACCGCGCCCACCGTGATCGCGCCCGCGGACTGCAGGAGGAATCCGGCACAGAGGATCGCGGCCAGACCGACGAGTTCGCCGCCGTTGATCCACCGGAACAGCCGGTTCGTCACCCGCACACCTTCGATCTGCATCCGGATCGACGCCTCGGCGCGCTCACGGACGCGCTCGAGTGCGGGCTCCTGTTCGTTGAACGCGGTGAGCGTCTCGATGCCCTCGACCGCGTCGAGCACGGCCTGACTGCGCGCGGCCTCGCGCACCCGCACCTCGCGGAACACCACGCGCGACTTCCGCAGGAAGGCTCGGGTGCCGAGCACGTAGAACGGCGCCGAGGCGATCCCGGCGAGGGCGAGCCAGGGATCGAGCGCGGTGAGCGCGACCACCGAGACGCCGATCGCGAAGCCCGCCGACAGCAGCGTCGGGGCGACGTTGCCGCCCGCTTCCGCCACCGCATCCACGTCCCCCGTGACGCGGGAGAGCAGGTCGGCGCTCTCGCCGTCGTCGACCGCGCTCACGGGCAGCCGCATCGCCGATGCGAACACGTCCTCACGCAGGGTGGCGAGCATGTCCTGCACCAGACCGGTGAGCACGCGCACCGCCCACAGCATCACGACGGCCGCACCGATCGCGCCGAGCCCTGCGCCGGCGACCCACCCGGCGATGGTCGCGAATCCTGCATCAGAAGCGACGGCGTCGACGATCCGGCCCAGGCACGCGGGCATGATGATCCCGAGCGCGGAAGCCGCGAGGAACAGTGCAGCGACGCCGACGGCCCGGCCCGGGTGCTGCCGCAGCAGTGCGCCGACGACGGCCCGGACACGACGCGCGGAGGCGATGGGCAGGAGAGCGGTGGTCGAGGTCGAATCACTCACGCGGGGCCTCCGATCCGGGAGAGGGGAGATCGAT
>JAQZBG010000428.1 GCA_029239165.1 Microbacterium sp.
GACGCAGAAGCGCACCCCCTCCCATCGAGGGGGTGCGCTTGCTGTGCGACGCCGTGCAGACCGTCAGGTCGCCAGCAGGGGCGGACGGTGGGGAATGGAGATCGGACGGGTCGCGCGGCTGGAACCGCGCATCCGCTCGACGTCTTCGAGCACCTCGAACGCGGTCCCGTAGCGGGTGGCGAGGGGCAGGTCACGGAGCCAGGTCACCTCGACCTCGGTCTCGGCGAGTTCGTAGACGCACGCGACGACGTGGCGTGGATCGTTGGGCGAGTATCGAAGGTCGTTGATGACCCATTCCGACGCAGTGATGCGATTCAGCAGGAAGCGCGGATCGGGAAGTTCAGACATGTGGGGGCCCTCCAGGACTCTCTCAAGAAGAGCCTGCGCCATCCCTGCTCTCAGAAGAAGCCCCTTGACAGCGCCTGCAGAGGATGCGGGATCCGCTCAGCGGCCGGGTCGGACCGTCAGGTCGGTGATCTGTGCGTCGCGCGGAAGGTCGAGCGCAGTGAGGATGGTCGTGACGACCGCCTCCGGGGTGGCGAAGCGGCCCGCGTCGTACTCCTGCCCCTCCTGCCGGTGCACACGTTCCTGCATCGGCGTCGCCGTACGGCCAGGGTAGATCGACGTCACACGCACGCCGTGCGCGGCTTCCTCGGCCCGCAGGGCGTCGGCCAGCGCACGGAGTCCGTGCTTGGAGGCTGCGTACGCCGACCAGCCTGCGTTGGCGCGCAGGCCGGCACCGGAGTTGACGAACACCACCTGCCCCTGCGATACGCGCAGAACCGGAAGGAGGAGTCTGGTGAGCTCTGCCGGAGCGATGAGGTTGACGGCCAGCTGCTGCTCCCAGAGAGCAGCCGGCAGATCGGCGACGTCGCCGAGGTCGACGACACCGGCGACATGCACCAGCGAGTCGATACGATCCGGAAGCTGTTGCTTCGACAGCGCCCACGACAGCCGACCCGGTTGAGCAAGGTCGCCGACGACGACGGAGGCCCCGGGAAGGTCGGCCGCGATCTGCCTGGCGCGTCCTGCATCGCGAGCCAGCGCCACGACGGAATCGCCGCGGTCCAGCAACCGCCCGGCGAGGACGGCCCCGATCCCGGAGCCCGCACCGGTGAGCAGGTGCGTACTCATGTCAGCTGGGGTCTGCGGCAGGCTCGGCCACGTCGATCGGGACGACGGGGCAGTCCTTCCAGAGGCGCTCGAGTCCGTAGTAGACGCGCTCTTCCTGGTGGAAGACGTGCACGATCAGGTCGCCGAAGTCGAGCAGCACCCAGCGGGCCTCCGCCCGCCCTTCGCGACGCACGCGCTTGTGGCCCGACTCGATGAGTCGGTCTTCGATCTCGTCGGCGATCGCGGCGACGTTGCGCTCGCTGTTTCCCGTGACGAGCAGGAAGATGTCGACGAGCGGGAGAGGCTCGGAGACGTTGAGTGCGACGAGATCCTCACCGCCCTTGTCGATGGCGGCTTGTGCTGCGAGGCGCAGCATCTCTTCGGCAGTTTCAGGTGATTGCATCAGAACACATTCGTTGTGAAGGCGAAAATGAGGGCTACGCCCAGTGCGAGCGCGAGTCCTCCGGCGACGATCGCCAGGATCAGCATGAGCCGGTTGCCCTTCTCAGGGGCCGGTGGCCGGATGACTTCTCCGGCGGGCTTGATGGTGCTGACCGCCGAGCTCGCGGCGATCGGCGTGGGCGAGGATGCCGGGGGCAGTTCGCCATCGATGAGGACGGCGTCGATGTCTTTGCCGTCCGTCGTCCCGAGCGCGTGTCCCTGCGAGCCCATGCCCTGTGGCAGCTCGTAGGAGCCGGTGACCAGGATCTCTCCGGTGGACGCGACCGGGCCCGAGAGGGATCCGTCCCCCGGTGACGGCGTGAAGATCAGCGCGTTGGGCGCGGAGTGCTGCGACCCCGTGGAGTCTCCCACGCCGAGCAGCTCGTCGAAGGAGGGACGGAAGGGCATGGGGGCGTCGGGAGCGTCTGTGAGAATCCCCTCGCCGAAGGAAGAACTGACGGTGGGACGCACGTCTTCGTCCTCATCGTCCTCATCTGCGTCGTGCACGTCCGCGAGGACGTCGCCGTCGAGTACCGCATCGCTGTCATCGGTGGGAAGGCCGAGCGCTGCCTCGACATCGTCTTCGACCGGCACCGCTTCTGCGGGGGTCTCGACAGCTTCGAGCGGGACATCGCCGACCGTGTCGGCCGCGGCGGATGCGCTGACCGGCGCGACAGCGACCTCATCATCCACATCGTCGTCGTCATCGTCATCGTCCACATCGACGATCCGGGAGAAGTCCGGGACCCCGGAGACGATCTCGACGGGTGCGTCTGCCGTGGCCGGCTCCGAAGCCGCCGCGTCCTGCTTCGGCGTCTCGTCGGCGGGCTCTGCGGGTGCGGCCTCCGCCTCGTCCGTCTGCGCGACGGAGGACGACTCCGTCTCGTCGGCGCCGATCACGGCGACGGAACCGGTGCGGGCCTTCTCCTGCTCGCGGACCTGACGACGAGTCAGCGGGGTATCGCCGTTCGCCTCTTCGGCGGGAGGAGCCGGCAGGGGGGCCGGTTCGATCTGGACGGGTTCGGCAGCACGCGGCAACGGAGGCACGGGGGGTGCCGCCTCTGCTGCCTCAGCCGCCGCCGCAGCCTCCTCGCTGGAGATGACCGGGGTCGATCCTGTCAACCGGATCTCCCGCAACTGCTTGCGCGTCAGCGGACCGTGCCCTTGCTGATCCGATGTACTCATGCCTTGCTCCGATACAGATGATGCTTCGCGATGTACTGAACGACCCCATC
>JAQZBG010000429.1 GCA_029239165.1 Microbacterium sp.
TCGCCTCCTGAGTTCTCTGCGAAGGGGCGGATGCTTCGGCATCCGCCCCTTCGTCGTTCCCGCCACGCGGTAGCGTGAGACGGTGACTCTGCTTCCCGTTCCCGACATCGCGATCATCGTCGTCGCCGCCGGTTCCGGCACCCGGCTGGAGGCCGGGGCACCGAAGGCCCTGGTCGGAATAGATGCGCATTCCATTCTCCGCCACGCACTCGACGGCGTGTTCGCCGCGGACGCTGCGCAGGTCGTCGTCGTCGCCCCGGCCGGCTACGAGGGGGATGCGCTGGCGGAACTCGAGGCGGCGGCAGGAGACCGACGCGATCTCGGCCGCGTCGTGACCGGCGGGGCGACCCGGCAGCAGTCCGTCGCTGCGGGCCTGGCCGCGCTCTGGGGAGATGTGACGACCGTTCTCGTGCATGACGCGGCTCGCGCCCTGACTCCTCCGACCCAGATCGACGCGGTGGCCCAGTCCGTCGTGCCGGGTGAGGGTGTGATCCCCGTGCTTCCTGTGATCGACACGCTCAAGAAGGTGGCAGGGGGCGCCGTGGTCTCCGCCGTCGACCGCTCCGAGTTGGCTGCCGCACAGACACCGCAGGGCTTTCCCCGCGCTGAGCTCGAAGCGGCATATACGGCGGCGCTGGCCGGTGGAATCGAGTACACCGACGACGCGGCGCTGTTCGCTGCCGCCGGGTACCGGGTGCGGCATATCGAGGGTTCCGCCCGCGCCTTCAAGATCACGACTCCCGCCGATCTGGAACGCGCCCGCCACCTGCTGGCTGCACCGACTCCTGCGCGTCCGGCCTCGATCGACCTCGTGGGCATTCCTCGCGTCGGCGTCGGCACAGACGTCCATGCTTTCGGCGGCGACGGGAACCTGTGGCTCGCAGGTCTCGAGTGGCCGGGGGAGCGGCCGCTCTCCGGGCACTCCGACGGCGATGCGGTGGCTCACGCCATCGTCGACGCGCTGCTGGGAGCGGCGGGCCTCGGTGACATCGGCGAACACTTCGGCACGGCCCATCCCGAGTACGCCGGCGCTCATGCCGACGTCTTCCTCGCTCGCACGCGTGAGCTGCTGGCCGAATCCGGGTTCGCGATCGGCAATGTGTCCGTGCAATTGCAGGGAAACCGGCCGCGCTTCAGCGCGCGGCGTCGCGAGGCGGAGGCGGTCCTGTCCGCCGTGCTCGGCGCGCCGGTGTCGGTCACGGCCACGACCACCGACGGTCTCGGATTCCCGGGACGCGGCGAGGGCGTCGCGGTGACCGCGATCGCGGCGGTCGTGTCCGACGTATCGCGCATCATGTGACGATCGTCGAAGAAATAGGCCCGATCCGTCCGCAGAACGTCACAACCTCCGGGAATCGTGCTCGCGGGGCGGGCGCTCAGCAGTCGCCGAGTAGGCTTGAGCGGTGACCCTCCGCCTTTACGACACCCGCGCTGCGGTGCTGCGCGACTTCGTGCCTCTCGATCCCGAGAACATCACGATGTACGTGTGCGGACCCACGGTGCAGTCCGGCCCTCACATCGGCCACGTCCGGGCAGCTCTGAGCTTCGATCTCCTTCGTCGCTGGCTCGAGCACCGGTACGGTCGGGTCACGTTCGTGCGCAATGTCACCGACATCGACGACAAGGTGCTCGCCAACGCGACGGGCGCCGAGCCGTGGTGGGCGCTCGCGTATCGGATGGAGCAGGAGTTCACCGCGGCGTACGCCGGAGTGGGCATCCTCCCTCCGACGTACGAGCCGCGGGCCACCGCCTCCGTCCCTCAGATGCAGGAGCTGATCGCCCTGCTGATCGATCGCGGACATGCGTACCCGGCCCCCGACGGCTCAGGGGATGTGTACTTCGACGTTCGATCGTGGTCCGACTACGGCTCACTCACGCACCAGTCGCTCGACGCCATGGAGGCGGCCGAGGATGCCGACCTCCGAGGCAAGCGGAATCCGCAGGACTTCGCCCTCTGGAAAGGCACGAAGCCGGAGGAGCCGGCAGACGCGACATGGGCTTCCCCGTGGGGCGCCGGCCGCCCGGGATGGCATATCGAATGCTCGGCGATGTCGAAGCGATATCTCGGTGCCGAGTTCGACATCCACGGCGGTGGGCTGGATCTTCGCTTCCCGCATCATGAGAACGAGCTCGCGCAGTCGACGGCTGCGGGCGACGGCTTCGCACGGTACTGGGTTCACAACGGACTCGTGACGGTCGACGGGCAGAAGATGTCCAAATCGCTCGGCAACTTCACTCTCGCAGCCGATGTGCTGGCCGAGCATGACCCGCTCGTGGTGCGATACGCGCTCGCCGCGGCGCACTACCGTTCGAGCCTCGACCTCGGCGAGTCGTCCTGGACCGAGGCGGAGGCGGCGCTCGGGCGCATCAGCTCGTTCCTCCAGCGTGCGTTCCGTGCCGCCGGCGGGGGACTGGGATGGTTCGCCTCGCAGAGCCTTCCCGTGGCGTTCGCAGCGGCGATGGATGACGACCTCGGCGTGCCGCAGGCGCTCGCCGTCCTGCACGAGACGGTACGTGCAGGAAACTCCGCGCTCGACGCAGGTGAGACCGACGTTGCGCTGGACTCCGCCCGCGCCGTGCGCGCCATGACGTCGGTCCTCGGACTGAATTCGACGTCGTCCGCGAAGGGCGACGCATCGGCATCCGCCCTGGACGCTCTCGTCCAGGCGATGATCACCCAGCGCGCTCAGGCACGCGCTGACAAGGACTGGGCGGCGGCGGATCGCATCCGAGACGCGATCGCCGCCGCAGGAATCACGCTGGAGGACACTCCGGCCGGAACTCAT
>JAQZBG010000430.1 GCA_029239165.1 Microbacterium sp.
CCGTCCGGAACCGGCACCGCCCTCGGTCGCCGAGCACGAGCGGTCAGAGGAAGGCGCCACGGTCCTCACCTGGCGAGGCCTCGTACACCGCGATCTCAGCCTCGATCTGGACACGCGTCTCGTACTGATCGGGCAGAAGCGGATCGACCTCACACCCACGGAATTCGACCTGCTGGCAGACATCCTCGAAGCGAAGCTCCGCGTGCGCAGCAAGGCGGATCTCGCGCGCGGGCTGCGTGGCGCCCCCGATGGGTCGAACGACTACGTGAGCGAGCCGGACAAACGCGCGATAGAGACGCACATCGCGAACCTGCGGCGCAAACTCGGCGACAGCTCCGCGAGCCCTCGCTACATCGAGACCGTACGCGGCGTGGGCTATCGTCTCGCTCCCGCCGGTGACACCGCGAGCTGACCGGGGCGGGGCCGCGGCTCCCCAGCCGCGGCCCCGGTGCCTGCGAATCCCCGCTCGCGCGGCCCCAGCGTCTGCGTTGTTCCCCAGTCGCAGTGTCGGCCCCCACTCAGAATGCTAGGGCTGCCATGCCATCTGAAGAGCTGGCTCCCTCGATCTTTGAGTAATCTTGCGGTAAAGCTGAGGTTCTGGGGGGAGGGCGAGCGTCGATGATCCGTACCGTGTCGATCTGGCGCTGGCAATTGGTCTTCACCGGCAGCACCCTCGCCATCCTCGTGATGGTGACGGCGTTCAAGCCCCAGACGTTCGGCATCCCCCTCTTCCTGGCGGGCGTCGTCCTCATCGCGGTCACCACGATCGCGACACTCCTCGTCCCCTGGCACCGGCTCCCACAGAACGCGGTGACCATCGTGCCGTTCCTCGACGCTCTCGCGGTGGGCATGACCACCAACGCACCCGATCTTCGGCTCGGTTTCCTCTGGGTGTTTCCCGTGGTCTGGCTGGCCTCATACTTCACGATGCCGTGGGTGATCGGAGGAATCGCCTTCATCAGCGTCTGCCTGGCGCTGTTCTCCGAGCGCACCGGCACGCCGGCCGACGTGTTGCTGCGCGTGCTCACCGCGATCATCACACTGGGCTTCCTCGGGGTCACGGTGAGAATCGGGGCGCAGCGGGCGCGGGCCTCCCGGAGACTGCTTCAGCGCCGCTCGGAGCAGATCAACCGCGCCGCCGAGCGCGCCGAGACCAACCAGCAGCGCGTGACGCAGATCATCGACGCGCTGGGAGTGGCCCTCGTGGTCGTCACGGCGGAGGGCCGCATCCTCCAGATGAACGACGCCTACCGGGCTCTGTACGGGCGCGACCGCTTCGGCGCCGCACTGCCGACGGCCGCCGTGGAGTACGACGGGCGACGTGGCGCGACGGTCCCTCCTGAGCGGACGACTCTCGCGCGCGCGGCGCGCGGAGAGAAGCTGCAGGAGGAACGGGTCTGGCTCTTCGACGGCACCGGACGGTGGCATGCGCTCGAGGTGACGACGCAGACGGTCGCCAGCGCGAGGGAGCGCGACCGCATCACGCTGGTCGTCATCGACGACGTGACCGTGCTGCTCGAAGCGGCGGAGGAGCGGCGTGCGCTCACGGCGGTCGTTTCGCACGAGCTGCGCAACCCCCTCACCGCGATCGTCGGTCACGTCGACCTGCTGCGCGAACGGGAAGACCTGCCCGGCCGCGTGCCCGCACAGCTCGATGTCATCGCGAACGCCGGAGAGCGGATGCAGGAGCTCGTCACGAGCATGTTGGATCAGACCGCCCGACCGGCGGAGGATCCTTTCGAGCCGGTCGACCTTCGTCAGGTCTTCGACGCTGCTGCCGCGTCCGCCGCCCCGCTCATCGCCGCGAATCGCCAGACGCTGGAAGTGGTCGGCGTCGACACCCTCGTGATCCACGGTGACGCGTTCCGACTGCGTCAGGTGCTCGACAATCTGCTCAGCAATGCCCTGAAGTACACGCCGTCGGGCGGTCGCATCGTCGTCCGGCTGCGCGCGATGGGGGCTCGTGCCGAGCTGGTCCTCACCGACACCGGCATCGGCATCGCGCCGGATGAGCTTCCCCGGCTGTTCGAGCCGTATTTCCGCTCCGACGGCGCCATCCGCGGCGGCATCGCCGGAACCGGCCTCGGGATGGGCATCGCCCGAGAGATCGTGGTCGCGCACGAAGGCAGCATCGACGTCGCGAGCCAGGTCGGACAGGGCACCACCGTGACGCTGCGGTTCCCCCGCCGCCGCAAGAAAGAGGTGCAGGCATGACGCCTCTCGTCCCCGTGAACGTCGACATCACCACGAGCATGGTGGCGGTGGTGACCGTGCTGGCAGCACTCGTGCTCGGCCTGGCCACGATCGCCCGGCCGTCGCGCGCGACGATCGTCTGGGGAGCGGCCTTCGGGCTGGGGATGCTCGGCGCCTACCTGTGGCTCGCCGGGCACCAGACCGGATTCCAGCCGCTCCGAAGCGCGGCATCGGCGCTGCTCTTGTGCTTCGAGCCGCTGATCTGGATCGGTCTGCGGCTGCATCTCGGTCGTCGAGCACCATGGTGGCCCGTGCTGGCCTTCATGGGCGTCGCGCTCCCTCTGCTCATCGTGACGTCCGACACTCCGTGGTACCTGCCCGCGTTCCACGTCATCTTCCTCGGAAGTGGTCTCTTCGCCGGGATGGTCGCGTATGAACTGCTGCGCCGGCAGCCGGTCTCACGCGACATCGTGCTGCCGCTCGTGCTGGCGTCGGGCGGGTTCGTCGTGGTGGCGGTCGTCAGCGGCGTCAGCGCGCTCACGATGGGTACGGCGAGCACCGGGGCACAACTGGAAGCACTGCGTGGGATGAA
>JAQZBG010000431.1 GCA_029239165.1 Microbacterium sp.
CGCACTGACGCGGGGCGGCCTGATGGGCGCCGTGACCGAGCGCGCCCTCTCCGCACGATTGGGTCTGCTGAATGCCGAGCTGCTCGCACCGCTGCTCCTGGCCGCCTCTTCGGCACGTCGTCTGGCGATCACCGTGCCCGGGGCGCTCGGCGGGGTGCCGTGGGCGATGCTGCCCGGCATGGCTGGTCTCCCTTTCACCCTCGCGACTTCGGTCTCGCGGCTGCTGACAGGACGCGCCCGCGAGCGAGAGCTCCCCTCGGCGATCGGCTTCGCCGCCGGTCCCCGCGTCCCCCGTGCCGGCGAAGAGGTCCGGAGGGCGTCGGGCGCCTGGAACGGCAGTGGTGCGGCGACGCGGATCCTCGAGGCCGGCGAGGCGACCGTGGCGGCGGTCACCGACCTCGCAGCGAGCAGCGACGTGCTGCACATCGCCGCGCACGGCAGACACGCGGTGGACAACCCGTTGTTCTCGGGCTTCGAACTCGCCGACGGCATCCTCTTCGGCTACGACGTCGACCTGATCCCGCGGGTCCCGGCGACCGTGATCCTCTCGGCCTGCGAGCTCGGGCGTTCCTCGGTGCGCTGGGGCGAGGAGGCCCTGGGCATGACGCGGGTGTGGCTGCATGCGGGCGCGGACTGCGTGATCGCGGCGCCGGTGGCCGTGCCCGACGACGTGGCCGCCGAGCTGCTGAGCGCCGTGCACGTCGGTCTGTCCGAGGGCGCGCCCCCCGCAGCAGCCCTCGCACGAGCCACGGCTGAGACCGGGCTCAGCGCCCCGTTCCAATGCCACGGCGATGGATTCTGAGCTTTTTCTCCATTCGCTGTATCAGAACCGATGCCGGGCGCTCCTGTTCTTCAGAAGGTGCCATGCGAAGGGCCTCGAAGGGTTGAGGCGCGAGGGAGGCGCAGTCGGATCTGGGGAATCATGCGCGCTGGGGAGCGTGAGTACGACACGGACACCATCTGCTCGGGGGTGTCGCGGCACAGCCGCGGCACCCTCATAGGGCCTCGACGATCTGGGGACGTCGGGGCCCTTGGGGTGTCCGGGGTCAGGCGAGCGCCTCTCCGGCGACCAGCACCGCGTACCCGGCGGCCCGGAGCGCGGCGAGTGCCTCGGCATCCGCTCCGGCATCCGTGATCACGGTCGGGAAGAGCTCGAC
This sequence comes from Microbacterium sp., assembly GCA_029239165.1. Classification (GTDB taxonomy): domain Bacteria; phylum Actinomycetota; class Actinomycetes; order Actinomycetales; family Microbacteriaceae; genus Microbacterium. The sequence goes on from JAQZBG010000431.1 coordinate 1,158, forward strand.
ACCGCCGACCGCCGAGAAGGCCTCGACGCCGAGCTTGCTGCCGTCGGTCACCACGACTGCGCGCCGGGCACGCTCCGCCATCATCCGGTTCACCGCCGCCTCGCGCTCATCCTGCGTGGTGGCACCGGCGGCGGCATCCATCCCGTTCACGCCGATGAAGGCGATGTCGAGGCGGACGCCGCGCAGCAGCTGTTCGACGAACGGACCGACGAGCTCGTAGCTGCGGGAGTGGATGACGCCCCCGGTGACGACGACCTTGATGTCTGGCCGCGTGGCAAGCTGCGCGGCGATGTTCACGGCATTCGTGACGACGGTGATCCCGCCGTTGCCGGACAGGTCGTCACGGGCGGCGAGCGCGGCCGCGATGGCCGTGGTCGTCGTGCCGCCGGACAGCCCGACCACCATTCCGGGTGCGACGAGGCCGGCCGCGGTCTGCGCGATGCTGGCCTTCTCGTGCGTGCGCAGGTGGCTCTTGTAGCGGATGGGCAGCTCGTAGGCGACGGTCTGCGCCACCGCTCCGCCGTGGGTGCGGGTGAGCAGCCGCTGCTCGGCGAGCGAATCGAGATCACGGCGGGTCGTGGCCGACGAAGCGCCGAACTGGTCGACCAGCTCCTCGACGGTGACCTCGCCGTTCGCCGCCAGCAGGTCGAGGATCGCGTTCAGTCGCGCCGCGCGCTTCATCAGGCGGCCTGCAGAGCGAACAGGCGGAGCATGCGGGCGGCCTCGGCCGCGAGGGCGTCGCGCGCGGGTGCGAGGTATTTGCGGGAGTCGACGAGCTGCTCGTCGTCGCCCAGCTTCTCCCGCACCGCGCGGGTGAAGAACCCGTTGAGGTGCGTGGAGACGTTGATCTTGGTCATCCCCGCCCGGACGGCGTCCGCGATCACGGCATCCGCCACTCCCGAGGACCCGTGCAGGACGAGCGGAACGGGCAGCGCGGCATGCAGTCGGGCGATGAGTTCGAGGTCGAGCGACGCCGAACGGTCGGTCATCGCATGGGAGGAGCCCACGGCCACCGCGAGCGCATCGACACCGGTCGCCGCGACGAACGCCCGCGCCTCGTCGGGGTCGGTGCGGACGCCGGGTGCGTGGGCACGGTCTTTGCCGCCTACCTCGCCCAGCTCGCCCTCGACGGACACGCCGGCCGCGTGCGCCCGCGCCGCGACGGCGGCGGTGAGCGCCACGTTGTCGTCGTAGGGCAGCGCGCCGCCGTCGAACATCACCGATCCGAAGCCCAGCGCGATGGCCTCATCGACCAGCTCGGGTCGTTCCGCATGGTCGAGGTGCACCGCGACGGGCGTCTGCGCGCGGCGAGCCACCGCGAGCGTGGCCAGCGCGATCGGCTCGAGACCGCCGTGATAGTCGGCGCAGTTCTGTGAGATCTGCAGGATGACGGGCAGCTCGGCGAGCGCTGCGGCACGGACGAGGCCCTCGGCCGTCTCGAGGTGGATCACGTTGAACGCGCCGATCCCCACCCCGGCGGCGGATGCCGCGGAGACGAGGTCGCGAGCGGAGACGAGGGTCACGAAGGGTCCTTCCGGAACGATTCAGGGTGGGGACGCGAGACGCGCAGCTGTTGTTCGAGTGCCCGCCAGCGCGGGGAGATGTCGCCGGCGAGCGGAGTGAG
>JAQZBG010000432.1 GCA_029239165.1 Microbacterium sp.
CCCAGCCGCCGTCGACCGAGAGGATGGCGCCCGACACATTCGACGCGTCGTCGCTCAGCAGCCAGGTGATGGCGGCTGCGAGCTCCTCGGGACGAGCGACGCGCGGGATATTCGTCTGGAACAGCGGTCCGAGACGTTCTCCGGCCCAATCGGAGTGGAACGGCGCTTCGATGCTGGTCGCGACGGGTCCCGGCGCGACGGCGTTGCAGCGGATGCCCTTCGGCGTGTAGAAGAACGCGGTGCTCCTGGTGAATCCGTTCACGGCGTGCTTCGACGTCGTGTACGGCGTGCCGGCGGCGGAGCCGCGCTGGCCCGCCTCGGAGCCGACGTTGACGATGCTTCCGGCACCCCGCGCGAGCATCGGAGCGAGCACCGCGCGTGTCAGCCGCATCATCGCCGTCAGATTCACGGCCAGCACACGATCCCATGTCGCGTCGGCGATCTCCGCGGTCGGTTCGAAGCCGTCCATGATCCCCGCGACGTTCGCAAGCCCGTCGATCCGCGGTCCGGCGGCATCCAGGATCCGAGCGGTCGACGCCGGATCGGTGATGTCGGCGGCGACGGTCGTGATGTCGCCCTGGACCTCGTCGGTCAGAGCGGTCAGGCGGTCCGCCGACACGTCGACCGCGACGACTCGACCACCCTCTGCGACGAGTCGCTCGACCGTGGCCCTGCCGATGCCCGCCCCTCCGCCAGTGACGATGATGGTGCATCCGGTGAAACGGTTCGCCACATGAGACATGATGTCGTCCTCTCCCTTTCCCCCAGTCGACCGCGTCCGCCGGACCATTCGCGGGGCTTTGGTCCTGCGTGGCGGCGGTGGGCGTCCGCACGGCGGGACCTACGTCCCGGCCCCGCGAGGTCGGCCTGGCTACGTTCAAGAGAGGAGCCACTCCGGCACCGGGGAAGGGAGACTTCCATGGAACGCATCGTCCTCGGCTATGACGGCAGCCCCGCGGCGGTCTCGGCGCTCAACTGGACGGCGGCGCGTTCGGCCCGCGGCATGACCAAGGTCGATGTCGTCCTGGTGGCCTCGCCCTCCACGAAGGACCGCACTCCGGGCGTCGAGCGCCTCGCGGAGGCGGAGGCCGCCCTGCGGGAGCGCATTCCCGGCCTCGAGGTCGAACTGCATCGCCTCGACGGAGAGGTGACCGCCTCGCTCGCGGAGGCCGCGCAAGGAGCGGACCTCGTCGTGATCGGGATCCACACCGGGCACCCGATACGAGCCGCCGCGAACGGCTGGACACCGCTGCGTCTGAGCCTGCGTGTCCAGACGCCGGTGTGCATCGTTCCTGCCGGGTGGACCGAGGGCGGTGATCCCGTGACAGTGGGCATCGCGGACGACGATTCCTCTGACGCTGCACTGGACTTCGGCATCGGGGAAGCGAGCACGACAGGGACGGGGCTGCGCCTGGTGCATTCGTGGCTGATGCCCAGCCCCACCTTCGACTACGGCACCGCGCTCACGGTGGACCCGGCGGTGGTGATCGGTGGACACCGTCGGATACTCGACGACACCGCCCGAGAGGTGGCGCGCCGGCGCCCCACCCTCTCGGTCACGAAGGAACTGATCCGCGACAGTCGATCTGCGGCCCTTCTCCGATTCGCCTCGAGATCGTCTCTGCTGCTCATTGGAACGCATCGCAGGGGAGTGCTGGCCGGAACGCTGCTCGGCTCGGTCGCGCAGGAGGTGCTGTGGCGGGCGGACTGCCCGGTGTGCGTCGTGCCGCCGGTGCGCGCGGGGAGGATCGAGCGGGATCTCACGCCGTCTGCCGCCTCGGCGGACGGCCCGGGCTCAGGATCGCAACAGGCGCTCTAAGCTCATCGCGGTGTCCGACACACGGGGCGGAATACGGCGCTAGTCCGGATCGGGGTGCTCGAGCTGGAAGATCGCGGCCTGGGTCCTGCGCTCCAGACCGAGCTTGCTCAGCATCGACGAGACGTAGTTCTTCACCGTCTTCTCCGCGATGCCGAGCCGTTCGCCGATCTGCCGGTTCGTCAGACCGTCGGCGATCAGCTTGAGCGTCTGCCGCTCCCGTAGCCCCAGTGAGCCCAGACGCGGATCCTCGTCCGCTCGATCATGCATGCCGGCCTTCGCACGCGTCACGGCGTCCGGGTCGAGCAGAGTGCGCCCGCCGGCCACGGCGCGGATGGCATCCACCAGGCCGGATCCGCCGATGTTCTTCAGTACATAGCCGGCTGCCCCCGCCAGCACCGCGGCCGAGACGGCGGTGTCGTCGTCGTAGGCCGTGAGGATCAGGCACGCCACCGACGGCAGGCGCGAGCGCACGTCCCGGCAGACGTCGATGCCGCTGCCGTCGGGCAGCCGCACATCGAGAACCGCGACGTCGGGCTGGGTCGCTTCGATCCTGCCCAGGGACTGACGCGCGGTGCCGGCTTCGCCGATCACTTCCATGTCGGGCTGCGCGCCGACGAGCCCCGCAAGTCCGCGGCGGACGATCTCGTGGTCGTCGACGAGGAAGACGGTGATCATCCGCTCTCCTTCAGGCTGGTGCCGGATGCCGACCCGGTCGGGGCGATCCAGCGAACCGTCGTACCCACGGGCGAGGACTCCACGACGAAGGCGCCCCGCCGCTGCTCTGCGCGCTGGCGGAGGTTGTCCAGTCCGCTGAGCGCGGCGTCCGCGGGGATACCTCCACCGTCGTCTTCGACGACGACGGCCACCCGGTCGTCGGACGCCGTGACGTCGAGCGAAACGTGGTCCGCCTGAGCATGGCGGATCGCGTTGCAGAGGAGCTCGCGGGCGACGGCG
>JAQZBG010000433.1 GCA_029239165.1 Microbacterium sp.
CAGCGCGGTGAGGTCGAGCGGGACGCCGGTGACGAGAGCCTGCACCGGGATGCCGAACGCGTACACGACGAGCACCCCGCCGACGAAGGCTGCCACGGCAGCGCGCCACCACGTGAAGCGTCCGGTGCGCAGGAGCAGTCCGATCACGACGACGCCGGCGATCCAGCCGATCATGTAGCCGACGGTCGGACCGACGAAGACACCGAGACCGCCGCGGCCACCGGCGAGCACGGGGAGCCCGACCGCGGCGAGTACCAGCACGACGGCGATCGACCAGGGGGCGACGCGCGGCCCGAGCACGAGGCCCGCCAGCATCACCCCGAGCGTCTGCCCGGTGATGGGCACTCCACCGGGAAGCGGGACGACGACCGTGCCGAGCACGATGATGAGGGCGGCGAACACGGCCACGCGGCCGAGGGTCGCGCTGGTGTCACGGGGGGAGTCGGTCATCGCTCATCCTTCCTGAACGGTGTTCACCTGAACACCGTTCATCAGAGTACGGATGCGCCGCCGCGCGCGCAAATCACCGACCTCAGGGCACGAGCACGATCTTCCCCCGCTGGCGGCGCTGCGCGATGGCATCGTGCGCGACCCCGGCGTCCTCGAGCCGATATTCGTCGACAGGCGGAGAGGTGCGACCTTCGGACAGCGCGGCGAGCGCTGCCGTCTCGAGCGCACGCAGATCCGCCACGGGACGCCCGAGTGGAACGGTGACCGTGAGCGAGCCGCGCACGATGTCATCCGTGTCGAGGCGGAGGATCTCTCCGCTCGACCAGCCGATGATCACGACGCGCCCTCCTCGTCCGAGACTCTCCAAGGCTGTTCGGGCGGTGGCGCCGCCGACACCGTCGACGAGTACCGACGGTTGCCTTCCGTCGAGCTGCTCGGCCATGAGCTCGGGCCAGGACTCGTCGTTCGCGTCGAGCGGCACCAGCCGGCCGCGCGCATGCTTCTCGCCGAGTGCGAGCCCCTCGACCACATCGCGCTTCGCCGATCCTCCGTGGAGTGCGACGACCGTGGCCCCTTCCGACAAGGCGAGCTGGACGAGCTGACTGCCGAGACCTCCCGACGCTCCGGGGATCACGACGACATCCGTCGAGCGGATCTGCGCCGCGTCCCACACGAGCTGGGCTGTTCGGCCGGTTCCGATAGTCGCGACCGCCTGCGAGAACGTCGCCCCATCGGCGATGCGGTGCAGCGCCGATGCCGCCGCCAGCGCGAACTCGGCGTATCCGCCGCTGCGGAACCCGACGTGGGCGACGACTCGCTCTCCGACGAGGGCCGCATCGACACCGGCACCCACGGCATCGACGACGCCGGCGATCTCGCGTCCCGGCGTCATCGGAAGTGTCGGCCGCGGCATCGACGGCGGGGCAGCATCGCGCCGGATGTCGAGATCGACGGCATGCACACCCGCGGCTGCGACGCGCACGCGCACCTCCCCCTTGCCGGGGATCGGCAGCGGCGTCTCCTCGATCCTCAGGACGTCGGATTCTCCGAACTCGCGCTGCACGATGGCTCGCATGGTCCCCCTCTCCTTCTCTTCGGTGACTCCCGCGTCCACGCTCATGCGGCCGCGCCCGCTTCTCCGGCGACCGCGACCCGGATCCGCGGCGCGAGGACCGCGGCCGCGAACGCCACCACGGCCGCCAGCACGAACACCCCGAGGAAGGGATCTGCGGCAGCGAGTGCCGTGAACAGGGTCCCGGTGATGGCCAGGGCCATGGCACTGCCGAACGAATCCGCGACGGTCATGGCCCCGCTGTTGAAGCCCTGATCCGCGGGCGTCGACATCGCGAGGGTCAGGGCACTGCTGCGCGGGCTCATCAACCCCATGCCCACCCCGGCGACGACCCAGGCGACAGCGACCATCAGCGCGTCCCACCGGAAGCCGGCGGTCGCGACGGTCAGCAGGATGCCGGCCAGCACCAGAATCGTCCCCAGTCGCACGGCCGTCACGCTCGACAGGCGAGTGCCCATCCGCCCCTGGACCGTCGCCGAGACCGACCAGGCGAGCGCGCCGCCGGTGAGGGACAGCCCCGCGAGCGTCGGCGAGAGGTCATAGCGATCGGTCAGCAGATAGGGCAGGTAGACCTGCGCGCCGAAGAACGCGGCCGCGGCCACCCCGCGGACGAGGATGACCGACGGCAACCCGCGGCGAGCGCGCAGGGTGCCGCGGGGGACCAGCGGTCGCACGGCGATGAGCGCGACGACCACGGCGACGACGGCCAGGACCGGACCGACGCCGGGGATGTCGCCGACCAGGTTCAGCGCGAGCACGGCCACCGCGGCCAGCACCGACCAGCCGAGCCTCCCGAAAGCCCAGGGCGTGCTCGCGTCGCCGTCGTTCGCGAGCCCGCGGAGAGCGGGGATCACCATGAGCAGCGCGACGAGCACGAGGATGACCACACCGAGGAAGACCCAATGCCAACTCCAGAGTTCGGTCACCGCGCCCGCGATCGTCGGCCCGATGAGCGAGGGGATCACCCAGGCTGCGGCGAATCCGGCGAAGATCGCGGGGTGGAGCTCCTGGGGGTAGACGCGGGCGACCACGACGTAGAGCGCGACCATGAGCCCTCCGCTGCCGAGCCCCTGGGCGAACCGTCCGAGCACGAGGATCTCCATGCTCGGCGCGAGCCCGGCGACGAGCAGTCCGACGACGAACATCGCGACCGCGGTGTAGAGCGGGGCGACCGGCCCGCGACGGTCGGCCCAGTTCCCCGCGATCACCATGCCGATGACGCCGGTGGCGAGGGGCCCGGCGAACGCGGTGATCCAGACGTACTCGCTGTTCAGGATGCGCGGGGTGGGTGCGGGTGCGGCTGGCGCGGGCGTGTGCCCGGTCTCTGTGGTCATGAGGACGACGCTAGAACCTCAAGTGAGGTTGAGGTCAAGCGCGGGTTTCCGCGCGCGACTGCGGCCGGCTCAGCGCACCGGCAGGAAGTGCGTCGGCGTCGGCACCTGCGCCTCGTGACGGATGCCGAGCGGCGCACCCGTGCGCTCGTCGAGGTCGAGCAGCGTGATCGTGTCGGAGCGCTGGCCGGCGACGAGCAGCTTTCCCTCGTGCACCAGGTGGTGCCGTGGCCAGTCGACACCCGCATCGGCGAGCGCGACCGACTCGAGAGCCTCGCCACCGCCGCGCACTCGCAGCGCCGCGATCGTGTTGCTGCCGCGCAGGGCCGTGTAGAGGAAGTGTCCGTCGCGGGTACGGGCCAGCTCCGCCGGGAAGTCCGTGCCCACCTCGGCGATCGGGCTCGCCATGGTCACCGAC
>JAQZBG010000434.1 GCA_029239165.1 Microbacterium sp.
AAACTTCAGTAGAAATTGAAAGTTGTAATAGGAGTGAAACAGGAGGGAATCATGCGCGCAACAACGACCCCGTTCCGTTACCGAAACGTGACGGCGGGCGCGTTCGATGGCGCCTCCGGCGGACACCGCCCCCACGGGCGGATGCTTCGCGTGAGAATCACCTCCCGACGCGGAGATCTCCGCCAGGGACGTGTGCCGCGTCAGGCCTGCATGACCGCGAGCACGTTTCCGGCCGGATCGCGGAACCACGCGATGTCCGGCCCCTGCCCGTTGCCGCGGACGATGCCGCGGGAGTCGGAGGGGAACTCGTCGTCGCTGTAGATCTTGGTCTGCACGCCGCGTTCGTTGAGCTCGTCCACCGCGGCGTCGACATCCGGCACCGGGAAGTTCAGGATCGTGAAGCTCGCCGGCGTGTGGTTCGGCTTCGCGTACACGAGGATCGACCCGCCGTTCGGCAGCCGCAGGTCGAGGAACCCCATCGCGTTCACCTCGACGTCGAGCCCGAGGGTCGTGCCGTAGAACTCTTTCGCCGCGTCGATGTCGTCGACGCTGAATCCGCTGAATGCGTTGTCCGCTGTGAAGGCCGCCATGACTCCATGGTCCGCCGTCGCTCGGCGGTTGTCGAGAGGTTCACCGCCGGATACCGGCCGTGAGCCGGTCGGTCACCCGCAGCGGATCGAACAGCGCGCCGAGGCCGATGCGCACCAGGAGTGCGTGAACCGCCAGGCACACGGCGATCACCACCGTCGTCAGCACGAGCGGGCCGACGAGCTCGAACACCGGTGTCGTCCGCCACCCCGTCGCGCGCAGTCCGGCGTCGATGAACGCCAGCGGCACCATGTGCAGCACGTAGATCGGCAGGGTCCGCCGTCCCATCCAGCGCAGCGGCCGCGCGACGGCCTCGGTGTGCCGGTCGAGGAGGACGCTGAGCGACACCCCGAACCCCACCGCCACCAGGCAGAGCAGCGGCCAGGTTCCCGGCACGAGGCGGATGCCGAGCACCGAGACGACCGTGAGTGCTCCCGCGTACCCGGCGGCGAGCGCGAGCAGGACGCCCACGCCGCTCCTGTCCGCGAAGCGTTCGACGGCGCCGCGCAGCCGCAGCCCGACGAGGAAGAAGAACAGGTTCTGCACCAGCTGCCACAGGTTGCCGAGGTCGGGGATGAGGCCGGCCCCGGCCAGCGCGGCGATCACGAACGCCACCGAGAGCACGGCCACGGTCGGGAGCCCGCGCGTCAGCCGCCCGACCACCAGGTACACGGCCAGCGCGAGCAGGTACCAGAGGTTCGTGGGGCTGAGGGTGAGCTGCGCGAGCAGTTCCCACCCGCTGGTCGCCCTCGCCGTGTCGAACTCCGGCGCGAGCGCGAGCACAGCCGTCTGGATCAGCACCCACACCACGTAGAGCACCGCGAGCCGCCCGGCCCGCCGTCGCCACGAGCCGCCGTCCGCTGCGAGCACCGCCCGCGCCGCGAACATCCCGGAGACCAGGAAGAACAGCGGGATGCGCAGCGGCAGCAGCTGGGCGTTGAGCATCACCCAGGCATCGGTCACCGCTCCCGCATCGGGCATGCCGACCACGACCTTCGTGACCACGTGCCAGAGCACGACGAGCAGGATGCAGATGCCCTTCGCGACATCCGGCCATCCCACGCGAGGCGCGGGCGCGGTCACGAGGCCGCGCGCACGAGTCGCGAGACCAGGTCGACGTAGCTCACGCCGACCGCGGCGAACATCCGCGGCACCTGCGAGGCCGCGGTGAGCCCGGGCATCGTGTTGACCTCGTTCAGCACCGGCCCCCGCTCGGTGAGGAAGAAGTCCATGCGTGCGACACCGTCGCACCCGAGCGCATCGAACACGGCGATCGCCGCACGCTTGAGAGCGGCCGTCTCGGCGGCATCCAACTGCGCCGGCACGGAGAACCGTGCACTGCCGTCGTACTTCGTGGCCGTGTCGAAGAGCCCGGTCGCGTGGATCTCCAGCGGCGGCGCCGCCCACCGTATGCCGCCCTTCTCGCGCAGCACCGCCACGTCGATCTCGCGCCCGCGCACGACCTCCTCGACGAGGATGCGCCGGTCGAAGCGCGCCGCCTCCCGCAGCGCCGCGAGCAGCTGCCCCTCCTCCGTCACCAGGCTCACCCCGTGGCTCGATCCGGCAGACACCGGCTTGACCACGACCTCGCCCTCGAACTCCACGTCACCGATGTCATCGGCGGCGACGAGTCGGCCACGGGCGGTGCCGAGACCCACGGCATCCGCCACGAGCTTGGTCGTCCACTTGTCCATGCCGATGGCTCCCGCCCGCAGCCCCGACCCCACCACGCGCACGCCGGCGAGCGCGCACAGCGCCGCGAGAGCACCGTCTTCCCCGAGAGCGCCGTGCACCGCGGGGAACACCACGTCGGTGCGGGTGAGCAGCGGCAACGCGAGCGCGAGCGACTCGGCCGGCGATCCCCCGTTCGGACGCCCCTCGACGCGCCAGATCCCGTCGCGGTCGATCGTCACGCACGTCACGTCGTGATCGCCCATCCGCAGCGCTGCGGCCACCGCCGCCGCCGATGCCAGCGAGACCTCGTGTTCGGCGTTCTGTCCTCCGCCGATGACCAGGACCTTCGTCGTCATGCCACGCTCCTCTGCACTCGTGCGCCGATGCCGGTCACGATGGTGTGCGGGATGCTGCCCGCCCAGCGCGCCCACTCCTGCACCGACGGCACCGATCCCCCCTCCGGCCCGAACACGGTCGCGACCGCGCCCCGCGGGAACAGGG
>JAQZBG010000435.1 GCA_029239165.1 Microbacterium sp.
GATGATCGCTGCCGCGTCGACGCCGCCCTCGACGGCGTCCAGGCAGGCGCGCATCTTCGGGATCATCCCCGACTCGAGCTTCGGAAGCATCTCGATGAGCGCTTCCGACGTCAGGTGCGACACGAGCGAGTCGCGGTTCGGCCAGTCGGCGTAGAGCCCCGGCACGTCGGTGAGGATCACGAGCTTGCGCGCATTCAGCGACACTGCGAGAGCGGCGGCCGCCGCATCCGCGTTCACGTTGAGCGACTGCCCGGGGTGGTCGAGGTCGGGCGCGATGCTCGACACGACCGGGATGCGGCCCGCTGCGAGGTGATCGAGCACCGGAGTCGGATCGACCTCGACGACATCACCGACGCGGCCGAGGTCGACCTCTTCGCCGTCGATCACGACACCGCGACGGCGGCCGCCGAAGAGTCCGGCGTCCTCCCCGCTGAGACCGGTCGCGATCGGACCGTGCGAGTTGATCTTGGACACCAGCTGCGGATTGACCTGACCGGTGAGAACCATGCGCACGACGCTGATCGCCTCGGTGTTGGTGACGCGGTACCCGCCCTTGAACTCGCTGGGGATCTCGAGCCGCTGCAGCATGTTCGAGATCTGCGGGCCACCGCCGTGCACGACGACCGGCAGCACTCCGACGTAGCGGAGGTAGGCGATGTCCTGGGCGAAGGCGTCCTGCAGCTCCTCCGACACCATCGCATTCCCGCCGTACTTGATGACGACGATCTGGTCACGGAACTTCTTCAGCCACGGCAGCGACTCGATGAGCGTGGTGGCCTTCTGTGCGGCGACCTCAGCCGGCGTGTCCTGGATGTCGGTCATGAGGCGTACGCGCTGTTCTCGTGCACGTAGTCGTGGGTGAGGTCGTTGGTGAGGACCGTGGCCGTGGACTCTCCGACCTTGAGATCGATCACGAGGTGCGTTGCGCGCGGCGTCAGGTCGACCTCTTCACGGGGGCGATCCGGACCACCCTCGGTGCAGACCCGCACGCCGTTCATCCAGACGTCGACGTCGTAGGGGTCGAACTGTGCGTTCGTGGTGCCGATCGCGGCGAGCACTCGTCCCCAGTTCGGGTCGTTGCCGAAGATCGCGGCCTTGAAGAGGTTGTTGCGCGCGACCGACCGGCCGACCTCGACCGCCTCCTGCTCGCTGACGGCATGCTGCACCTCGATGGTGATGTCGTGGCTGGCACCTTCGGCATCGCCCTGCAGCTTCACCGCGAGCTCCTGCGACAGCTCGGTCAATGCGGCGGCGAAGTCGTCGAGGTCGGGAACGACCTCGGAGGCGCCGTTGGCGAGCAGCGTGACCTGGTCGTTCGTCGACATGCAGCCGTCGGAGTCGAGCCGGTCGAACGTCTGACCCGTCGCGCGGCGCAGCGCCTCGTCGGCCTGCAGCGGCTCGAGGACGGCGTCGGTCGTGATCACCACGAGCATCGTGGCGAGGCCGGGAGCGAGCATCCCCGCGCCCTTCGCCATGCCGCCGATCGTCCAGCCGTCTCGGCTGACCACCGCCGTCTTCGCCACGGTGTCGGTGGTCATGATCGCCTGCGCGGCGGCGTCGCCCCCGTCGGCACTGAGCTCGGCGATCGCCTGCTCCGTGCCGGCGAGCACCCGCTGCCGGAACGTCTCGTCTCCGGTGCCGATGAGTCCGGTGGAGCAGATCAGCACGTCGCCGGCGCTCACGCCGAGGAGCTCGGCGGCCTTCTCGGCGGTCTGGTGTGTGGTCTGGAAGCCGAACGCCCCGGTGAAGCAGTTCGCGCCGCCGGAGTTGAGCACCACGGCCTCGACGATGCGGTCGGCGACGGCCTGCTGCGACCAGATGATCGGGTTCGCCTTGGCGCGGTTGCTCGTGAAGACGGCAGCCCCGACCTTGCGCGGCCCGCGGTTGACGACGACGGCGACATCCGGCTTGCCGGTGGACTTCAGGCCTGCGGCGACACCGGCCGCCTCGAATCCTGCGGGGGCGGTGACGCTCACGGCGCGACTCCGTTCACTGAGAGGGCGCGGTTCTCGGGAAGACCCAGCGCGATGTTCATGGACTGGATGGCAGCGCCGGCGGTGCCCTTGACGAGGTTGTCGACGGCGGTGACCACTGTGACGCGGTTCGCGGCGCGATCGATCGCGAGACCGATGAGGGCGGTGTTGGCTCCGAGCACGTCGGCCGTGCGCGGGAAGCGTCCCTCCGGCAGCAGTTGCACGAACGACTCGTCGCCGTACGCGCTCTGCCAGGCATCGCGAATCTGCGCATCGGTCGCGCCCTCGACGATCGGAGCGGTCGAGGTGGCGAGGATTCCTCGCGACATCGGGACGAGCACCGGCGTGAAGGAGATGCGGATTCCCGCGGCATCCGCCCCGGACGCCGCGGCGAGCGCCTGACGGATCTCGGGGATGTGCCGGTGGCTTCCGCCGACCGCGTACGGATTCGCGGTGCCGAGGATCTCACTGCCGAGCAGGTTCGTCTTGAGGCTCTTACCGGCTCCGGAGGGCCCGACCGCCAGCACCGCGACGATGTCGGACGGGTCGATCACTCCGGCCGCGACACCGGGAGCGAGGCTGAGGCTCACCGTGGAGGCGTTGCAGCCGGGAGCGGCGATGCGCGTCGCGCCGCGGAGGTGCTCGCGCTGCTTCACGCCGTCGACCAGGAGCTCCGGGACGCCGTAGGTCCACGGCTCGTGGAAGGTGCCGCCGTAGAACGCGTCCCACGCGGACGCCGACGTGAGCCGGTGATCGGCGCCCGCGTCGATCACGAGGGGTGCGTC
>JAQZBG010000041.1 GCA_029239165.1 Microbacterium sp.
ACGCCGCGCATCGTCGTCGGCGCCGCGAACGTCGGGGTCTGAGCTGACGCAACTGCTGTCCGCGCCGACGACGTCGCGGACCGGGTTCCGGCCTGACATCCAGGCGCTGCGCGCGGTCGCCATCCTCGCAGTCGTTCTGAACCACCTGTGGCCGACCAGGCTGACGGGCGGCTATGTCGGGGTCGATGTCTTCTTCGTCATCTCGGGATTCCTCATCACGAGCCATCTGGTCCGTGAGGCGAGCGCGAGCGGACGCATAGCCCTGGCATCGTTTTACGCCCGGCGGGTTCGGAGGCTGCTTCCTGCTGCGCTCCTGGTGCTCGCGGTCAGCGCTGTCGGGACCTTCCTCTTCCTTCCGTATCCGCGCTGGACGCGGGCCGGGGCGGAGATCATGGCGAGTGCCGGGTACGTCGAGAACTGGTACCTCTCGGCCATGTCGGTGGACTACTCGGCGCTGAACGATCAGGCGACGGTCGCGCAGCACTACTGGTCCCTGTCGGTCGAGGAGCAGTTCTACCTCGTTTGGCCGTTGCTCCTCCTCGCCGCGTGGTGGTGGGCTTCGCGAAGGTCCTGGCCGCCCCGGGTAGTCGCCACGATCGCACTCACCGTGGTCGTGGTGAGCGGAATCGTCGTGAGTGTGGTCGCGACCGCAGGGATGCCGAGCCAGGCCTACTTCGTCACGTACACGCGCGCGTGGGAGTTCGGTGTCGGCGGACTCCTCGCCCTCCTTCCCTTCGCCCGGCTCCCGAGAGCTGTGGCGAATCCCCTCGCGATCGCAGGCTTCGCGGCGATCGCGGGGTCAGCGCTGGCTTTCGGTCCCACGACGCCGTTCCCCGGCGCGTGGGCCCTCGTCCCCGTCCTCGGCACGGCGGCCGTCATCGCCGCAGGCACGGTGTCGCAGGATCTCTGGCATTCGCGGCTGACTTCCCTGCGGCCGGTGCAATGGCTGGGCGACGTCTCCTACTCGCTCTACCTGTGGCATTGGCCCCTCATCGTCCTGATGCCGTTCGCCCTCGACAGCACGCTGTCCACGGTGATGAAAGCGGGGATCCTGGGGGCAGCGCTGGTGCTCGCCTGGCTGACCTACCGTCTCATCGAGCGCCCCGGCCAGAGGTGGCGTCTGATCTCGTCATCCAACCGCCGCACCTTCCTCGCGATGCTGGCGGGGATGGGTGTGGTGATCCTCGCCGGGGGAGGACTGATCGTAGCGGGGAAGGTGCGTGCCGCCGCTGACCTGCCTCCGCTGTCGGTGACCATCGAGGATTGTGTGGGGCCTCAGGCGATGTCGTCGGGGGTGACGTGCGATAACCGCTTCGGCCCGGCAGCGGAGAACGTGATGGGATCCAGGAACTCGTACTACGCCGTTCCTCCCGAGTGCAGCGCACGCCCGGACCGACTGCCCTTCGGCGACAAGACCGCCACCGTGGAGTGCGACTTCAGCGACGGCGAGGAGCAGACGACGGTGTGGCTCGTCGGGGATTCCCACGCGCAGCAGTGGCAGGGTGCCGTGCTCGACCTCGCGAGGCAGAATCACTGGACCGTGCTTCTGTCCTACGGAGGCGGATGCCCGGTCATCGATGCGCCGTTCACCGGCTTCCGCGAACCCGCGTCGGTGACGGATCGGGATCGGTGTCGGCAGTGGGCGACGGCGGTCCGTGAAGCCGTCGTGCGGGAGAGCCCGGACTACGTGCTCACCTCATCCGCCGGCCGGGTCCAGTTCGTCGACGACGGGACCGGTCGCACGCAGGAGGAGCAGTTCGTCGACGGTCTCCTTCGCACCTGGACGGAGTGGGCGAATGCCGGCACCACGGTCGTCGCGCTGGGAGGGGTCCCGTTCAACGGGGAGGTACGGTCGCCGGACTGCGTCCTCGTGAACGCCGATGACCCGCTCGCCTGCGCCGTTCCTCGGGGTGAGGCACAGCCTCGCGATCCCTATCTTCTCGCCGCGGCGCAGGCTGAGTCCCCGGATATCCGCGTGTTCGACGCCGATCCCTACTTCTGCGATGTCGACAACTGCTATGCCGTGATCGGAGGTGTGGTCGTGTACTACGACGCCGACCATCTCAACCTCGATTACGTGCGCCGGCTCGCACCGCCACTCGCCGAGGCCATGGGGATCAGCGCTGGCTGAAGCTCTCAGCCAGACGCCGATACGATGGAGCACATGGATCTTCTCGTCGTCGGGTCGGGTTTCTTCGGCCTCACCATCGCTGAGCGTGCCGCCGAAGCCGGCCGCAAGGTAACCGTCATCGACCGCCGCCCACACATCGGCGGCAACGCTTACAGCGAAGCGGAGCCCGAGACCGGTATCGAGGTCCACCGTTACGGTGCGCACCTCTTCCACACCTCGAACGCGACGGTATGGGAGTACGTCAACCGCTTCACCAGCTTCACCAACTACGTCCACCGCGTCTACACGACGCACAAGGGCACGGTCTTCCCCATGCCGGTCAACCTCGGCACGATCAACCAGTTCTTCCAGTCGGCCTACACGCCCGATCAGGCGCGCGCGCTGGTCAAGGAGCAGGCAGGCGAGTTCGATGCCAAGACGGCCGCGAACTTCGAGGAGAAGGGCATCGCCCTCGTCGGGCGCCCGCTGTTCGAGGCCTTCTTCCGCGACTACACCGCCAAGCAGTGGCAGACCGACCCGCAGAAGCTCTCCGGCGACATCATCAGCCGACTCCCGGTGCGCTACACGTACGACAACCGCTACTTCAACGACACGTGGGAAGGTCTTCCCACCGACGGCTACACCGCGTGGCTGGAGCGGATGGCGGACCACCCCAACATCGAGGTGAAGCTCGGTGTGGACTACTTCGACGACGCGCAGCCGCTGAGCAAGAAGGCGACCGTCGGTCAGCTTCCCGTCGTCTACACCGGTCCGGTCGACCGATACTTCGACTACACCGAGGGCGCGCTGAGCTGGCGGACGCTCGACTTCGAGCAGGAAGTGCTGAACGTCCGTGACTTCCAGGGCACGAGCGTCATGAACTACCCGGACATGGACGTGCCGTACACGCGCATCCACGAGTTCAAGCACTTCCACCCGGAGCGCAAGGACGTGTACGACTCCGACAAGACGGTGATCATGCGCGAGTTCTCGCGTTTCGCCGAGCGCGAGGACGAGCCGTACTACCCGGTGAACACCCCGACCGACCGCGACGGTCTGCTGGCCTACCGCGAACTCGCCAAGGGGGAGAAGGACGTCCACTTCGGTGGCCGGCTCGGAACGTACCAGTACCTCGACATGCACATGGCCATCGGCTCGGCGCTGTCGCTCTGGAACAACAGTCTCTCCTAGACTCGACATCGTGAGTCACGCTGCTGTCGGGGCGCCCGGGACGCCCCGGCGCTATCTGCATTCGCTGTGGCTGCTGTCGGCCCGCGACCCTGGTTCGTCTTCACGCAGGTCTTCAACAGGAGCGTCGGCGAAGCTCCGTACATCGTCTTCCTGATCGTGGCGCTGTTGCCCTGGGTGTGGTTCAACACCTCGGTGTCGGACTTCACTCGGGCGTTCAAGAAGGATGCCAGGCTCGTGCGATCGACGGCGATCCCGCGTTCGATCTGGGTGAACCGCATCGTGCTGAGCAAGGGGATCGAGTTCCTGCTCTCGATTCCGGTGCTCGTCCTCTTCGCTGTCTTCAGCGGCGCGCAGGTGAACTGGATGCTGCTCTGGTTCCCGGTCGCGGTGCTTCTGCAGATCATGCTGCTGGTCGGGCTCGGGCTCCTGGTGGCTCCGCTCTGCGTGCTGTACTCGGATCTTGAGCGCACCACGGCACTGATCCTTCGTGCACTGTTCTACGCGTCGCCCGTCATCTACAGCTTCCGCGATCTGCCGGCGCCCTTCGACACGATCGGCGCGTTCAACCCGCTCGCCGGCATCTTCACGCTCTACCGGGTCGGATTCTTCCCCGACCTCTGGCAGACGGAGCCGGTGGTCATCAGCGCCGTGATGTGCGTCGTCATCCTCGCTCTCGGTGTCTGGACCTTCCGGAGCCTCGAACGACCCGTGCTGAAGGAGCTGTGATGTCGGCGGCGATCGAAGTGCAGGGACTCGGAGTCCGGTTCCGCCGGAACCGGCGGGGTCGACGGAGTTTCAAGGATCTCTTCTCCGGCGCCTCACGGCGTTCGCGTCCTGGTGAGTTCTGGGCGCTCCGTGATGTCTCGTTCACCGTTCAGCCGGGGGAATCCATCGGCGTGGTGGGCCGCAACGGACAGGGCAAGTCGACGCTGCTGCGCCTGGTCGCCAAAGTCCTGCTCCCCGACGAGGGGTCCGTCTCGGTGAACGGCGGCGTCGCCCCCCTGATCGAGATCACGGGCGGATTCGTGGGCGATCTCACGGTGCGGGAGAACGTGCGGCTGACGGCAGGCCTCCACGGGATGTCGCGGGACGAGGTCTCCCGTCGCTACGACAGCATCATCGCGTTCGCGGAGCTCGCCGGCTTCGAGGAGACGCCGTACAAGCACCTCTCGAACGGGATGAAGGTCCGGCTCGCGTTCTCCGTCGTGTCTCAGCTCGATGAGCCGATCCTGCTGGTCGACGAGGTGCTCGCCGTCGGTGACAAGGCCTTCCGCGACAAGTGCTACAAGCGCATCGACGAGTTGCTGGCGGAGGGGCGAACCCTGTTCTTCGTCAGCCACAACGAGCGTGACCTCCGACGGTTCTGCACCCGCGGCCTCTACCTCGACAAGGGCGCCCTCGCCCTCGATGCGCCGATCGCCGAGGTCCTCGACCGCTACAACGCCGACTACGCGGTGTGACGGCCGATCATCTCAGCGAGCCGACCGGCGAATCGGATGGCTCAGAGCCCGACGAGGCTCCGTAGAGCATCGACGGACTTCCGCGCGGCATCGACGGCCGCGGGGACCCCGGAATCGTTCGTGATCGCCGTGCGGAGCTGGGTGAGGCGCTGGGCGTAGTCCGCAACGCCGTCGTCCCACTTCGAGGCGATCGACGAGGGCGCCTGCACATCGGACAGACGTTGCGCGTCCTGCTGCAGCGTGTCGACGACGGGAAGGGCGTCCTGCCCGCTCGCGCCCGCGATGATGTCGAGCCCGCGTGGGGCGTCGTTCAGCCACCCGCTCACCTGTCCCCGGAACACCTCGATCGTCGGATCGGTGGCTGGGGGTTGCGTGAGGATGGGCGTGGGCTCCGGCTCGGGAGCGGTCGTGGCCGTCGACGTCGGAGTCGGAGTCGGCGTCGACGTGGGAGCTGTGGTCGCCGTCGGCGTCGGTGATGCGGAGGCCGACGGCGCGGGGGACTCGCCCCGAGGGAGCAGGAAGAAGAGCACGAGCCCCACGATCGCGAGAGCCGCGACGGAGAGCCCGACGATCAGCCAGACCCGCCCGGTCCGCTTCGGTTGAGGAGGCAGCGGAGCCCAGCGAAGCTCAGGCTGCGGTTCGTCCATCGACATTCATGACTCCAGAGGAGGCATCGGCTGCCAGCTGCGGTCCCGCCCGGCCTTTCCGCCGTCCCGGATGCCGCGGAAGAGGTTGCTCGTGCCGCGCACGGTCCGCTCGACGAACACGAGTCGGATGAGCTCCTTGAAGAACGTCGCAGCCGTACCGAGGCCGAAGAGCACCGGGTTGTAGACGCCGTGCACGCGGTAGTACTGCTTGATGAATCCGCGGTTGCGCATGATGTAGTAGCGATACGCATTGCTGGACGCGTTCATGTGGCGGATGCCCATGTCCCACTGCTTGATCTCACGGGTGCGGCGCAGCACGAACTCGTCGACGATCACGGCGGTCGTTCGTCGCGAAGCCAGCCATCCGTACATCTGGTCGTCCCAGTAGATGAAGAATCGGGGGTCTGGCAGACCGATCTGCTGCACGATCGAGCGATGGATGAACATGCCCTCGAAGCAGCCGCTGTTCATCTCCTTGTAGCCGCTCTCGTCGAACCCGGACGGAGCGAAGGGGATGGGGATGCCCATGCGCTCCGCGATGCGGTACTGCCAGTAGAACTCGCTGCCGTCGTAGTCGAAGCGGCGGCCCTGGATGCTCTTGAACCGGCTGCTCCAGGCGCCCATCTTCGCGAGACCGTCGGTGAGGACCTCGACGTCGTCGTCCATCATCCAGATCCACTCGGAGCCGAGCTCGTAGGCGGTGCGCATGCCCTCGCTGAAGCCACCGGAGCCTCCGGTGTTCTTCTCGAGTCGTCGGTACACGATCTCGGTTCCGATGTCCTCGCGGAACGACTCGACGACATCGGTGGTGTCATCCGCGGAGGCGTTGTCGATGATCACGACATGGCCGGGCTTGGGATCCATCGCGGTGATGCTCGTGAGCAGGCCCGAGAGCAGGTGCGAGCGGTTGTAGGTGACGATGACGATCGTCGCGGTGGCGGGGTCGAATGCAGCGGGCGCCGCGGTCATGCCTTCTCCTCGAAGATCTGCTGCCAGGACTGCGGAGAGACGAGATCGGGGAGCGCGTCGCGGTACTGCTTCTGAAGTTCCGGCCAGCGGCGGCGGAGCTCGGTGTGCAGTCGTATCGTGTCGCGCAGCATGCGACGATACTTCGCCCGGTCGCGCGTGTAGATGTTCTTGCCGGAGCCGTCTGCGGCACTCACGAGGGCACTGTCGAAGGTCGGGACGCGCCACCAGTGCGCGTCACCCTTTCCGAACTCGACCTCGGGCTGGGCGATGTTCGCCGGCGACGGTCGATGCAGGAAATGAGCGGCCAGCGTCTTGAGCGTGAACCACCTCAGCCGCAGTCCCTTCGGGCTGTCGAATTCGTTCTTCGGGAGCCGCTTGTACACCTGACGTCCGCGGCGTGAGTGCAGCACCTTGGTCGGGTCGCGGTGCACGACGGTCTCGGGATACTCGGCGGCGAGAGCGCGGGCCGCCGGCATCGCCGTCGCCAGGTTGTGGCGCATGTGCTGGGGGCCGGAGAGCACGTCTCGCAGCGCCTGAGCCCGCAGCGCCACCGGGTAGTACTGCATCATCATGAGGTGCTTGAGGTCGACGCGTCGGCTGTGCACCAGCAGGCGCCCGCCGCGCGGCACGTTCGAGTGCAGCAGCCCCGCGACGATGCGGTTACGCGCATGGAAGTAGGCCTGCCAGTCGATCGAGTCGTCCTTGTTGACCCACGACACGTGCCAGAGGGCGACACCGGGCATCGACACGGTCGGGAATCCGGCTTCGCCGGCACGGAGGCAGAACTCGGCATCGTCCCATTTGATGAACGCCGGAAGCGAGAGGCCCACCTTGCGGATCGCGTCGAGCGGGATCAGGCACATCCACCAGCCGTTGTAGTCGGCGTCCATCCGCATGTGCAGCAGGCTCGACTGTCGCAGATTCGAGACCCCGAAGTCGTGCGGCATCTTCTCCTGATAGAGGTTGCGCCACATGAACGGGCCCTCGTCGACGACCTCGGCCCAGCCGTGCAGCTTCGGGCGATCGAGCAGGTCGAACATGTGACCGCCGACCAGCACCGGGTTCGTCGCGTACTGTCCGAAGACGATCGAGCGGCGCAGGGACTCCGGTTCGAGCCGCACGTCGTCGTCGAGGAGCTGCACGAAGTCGCTCTCCGGACGCTGGAGGGTCTCGTGCATCGCACGCGCGAAGCCTCCGGAGCCGCCCAGGTTGTCCTGGCGGATGACCTGGAGGGTGTCACCGAGCTGCGCGGCGACGTCGTCGTAGCCGTCCTGCTCCGCGACGAGCTGTGTGCCCTGGTCGATCAGGAAGATGCGATCGACGAACTCGAGCGCGTCCGGTGACGCCGCCAGCGCGCGCAGCGTCTCGACGCAGTAGTCCGGTTTGTTGTAGGTCGTGATGCCGAGGGATGCCTTGCCCGTGCGCGTCGGCGCCTGCTCGGTGGTCCACTCTGCGCCCTCGAGCACGGCCGGCTTCTCATCGGCCACGATGTCGAACCAGATCCAGCCGCCGTCGCTGTACTGGGTGAGGTCGAGGTCGAACGAGGTCGACGCCTCACCGGTCACCTCGCGGGTCGCCACGCGCTGGCGGATGCCCGACCCGTTGGAGCGGTAGACGAGGATCGTCGCGGGACCCGTGGTGCGCACCGTGAGCTGCACCTCTCGAACGCTCGTCCAGTGCTGCCAGTACGACGCGGGGAAGGCGTTGAAGTACGTCCCCATCGACACCCGGCGGCCGGCGACGATCCGGGCGCGGTGTCGGCCGAGGATGTTCCCGAGGTGAGCGCGATTGGACACGCGGACAGGTTCGTCCTCGATGACAGACCACGTCTCGGGGTCGGCGTAGAGAGGAAGAAGATCGGGGTCGCGATCAAGTGGGAAGACGACGTTCTGAAGGACGTGGGCCACTGGGGGGTTCTCCGATGTTGATGCCGCAGGCCGCTGTCCGAGGACAGCGCGGGATTCGACGAGCAGTGAGTAGCCTACCGTCGTTGACCTTCGCGTCTGCGGAGAGCCGCACTGTGCCGCTCCCGGTGCGCTGGGTAGACTGACCGCGATGAAGGTACTGATCACCGGCGGCGCCGGCTACATTGGCTCAACCGTCGCGACGGCATGCATCGAGGCCGGCATCGACGTCGTCATCCTCGATGACCTCTCCACGGGACTCCGCTCCTTCGGTGAAGGCCGCAACCTCTACGTCGGCGACATCGCCGACGAATCCGTGCTGGCGACTCTGCTCGCCGATCACCCCGACATCGACGCGGTGATCCACTGCGCGGCTCGGATCGTGGTCCCGGAGTCGGTCGCAGACCCGCTCGGATACTACGACGCCAACGTCGGCAAGACGATCGTCCTGCTCCGACGTCTGCGCGAGGCGGGCATCCCGCGCGTCGTGTTCAGCTCCTCGGCATCCGTCTACGCCGGTGAAACAGGCGACGGTGTCGACGAGAGCGGAAAGCTTGCACCGTCGAGCCCGTACGCCAGAACCAAGGCGATGGTCGAGCAGATCCTCGAGGATGCGTCTAGCGCAGGGGATTTCCGCGCGATCGCCCTCCGTTACTTCAACCCGATCGGCGCCGACCCGCGGCTGCGGACCGGCCTGCAGAACCCGACGCCGTCGCACGCCCTGGGGAAGATCATGCAGGCGCGCGCGGCTGGGGAACCCTTCACGATCACGGGAACGGACTGGGCGACCCGCGATGGCTCGGGTCTTCGCGACTACATCCACGTCTGGGATCTCGCTCTCGCGCACGTCGCGGCCGTGCAGAAGTTCGATGAGGTCGCGACGGACGAAGACCCCTACCAGGTGATCAACCTGGGCACGGGAGACGGTGTGACGGTGCGAGAGCTCGTCGCGGCGTTCGAGCGGGTGACCGGCGAACCGCTTCCGGTGACGGAGACCGAGCGTCGACCCGGCGATCAGGCCGGCGCGTTCGCGATCGTGGATCGCGCCGCTGCCGTCCTGCAGTGGCATGCCCAGCGGTCGGTCGATGACGGGGTTCGCGACGCGATCGCCTGGGCGCAGAAACTGCGCGCCACCCGCTGACTCCGCAGGCGGCCGATCCCGATTACTCCTGGGCCCGCAGCGTCGGGATCGCACCCGTATGCGCGGCATCGATGTTCTCGCGCCAGGAGCGCGACTGCCCGGCGCGCAGTGCGCAGAGGACGAGCATGAACCACCCGGGGCCGACGAGTGTGAAGCTCTCGAACATCGAGTCGACGGCCAGCGTCACCAGGATGATCGGCGTCCACGCGTAGACCACCGACCGCCGGACGCTGGCGACCAGCCAGGATCGGATGAGTGCGACCCCTCCGAGGAGCAGGAAGAGCACCAGCCCGGCGGCTCCGAGCTGCAACAGCACGTCGAAGAACGCGTTCAGCGCGCTCTGGTGATGATCGTCGAGCTGGAAGTTGATGTAGGTGAACGGGTACTCGCCGCGCGCCCAGTCGCCGAACCATCCCCAGCCCTGGATGGGCTTGACGTCGACGAAGTCGAGGATCGTGTTCCACAGTGTCGCGCGCATCGAGAAGTCCGATCCGGCATCGAGCAGGGCGATGATCTGATGGCGGAGGGCGAACGCGATCGTGAGCGCGAGCGCCACCAGGATGCCCAGCATCCACTGCACGAGGTTGCGTCGAGCAGGCGACGTGTGCCGCACGATGGTGAGCGCGAGGGTCACGATACCGACGGCCCCGGCGAGCACGAGCACAGTCGGGGATGCCGAGAGGAACGCGAGGGATCCGGCGAGTCCGATCGAGACCACCGCGAGCGGCGCGTTCACCGATTGCGTCCGCCACTCGATCACGAAGGTGATCAGGGCGATCACCGCGACGAATCCGAGCATGTTGCGGCTTCCGAACAGCCCCTGCACGGGGCCGCCGGCAGCGAGGTTGCCCTGGATCGAGAGGAAGGTGAGTGGCAGATCGAGCAGGATGCCGGAGAGGATCTCCACCCCGAGTGAGACGGCCAGCAGCACCCGCAGCGTGTCTCCGATGGCACGCACGGTCTGCAACGTGTCACGGATGTGCCCGATGGTGATCGCGAGGAACGCATACCCGAACAGCGACATCCATCCGAAGAACGTGTCCGAGCGGTCCGTCGTCCACACCATGCTGACCAGCGCCCAGCCCAGGAAGGCGAAGAGGGACGAGGGAGCGATCCGCAGCGGGGAGAGCTCGTCACGGCGCACCCAGAGGATCGCGGCGCCGAGCACGCACAGCACCGCGGTGATCGTGGCCACGGTGACGGTCGAGGTCATCCGTCCGATCGCGTACGAGCCGAAGATGGCGGTGAGCGCGGTGAGCGTGAAAGCTCGCGCGAGTTCCACCGAGCCGAGCAGGCGGACCAGCGGACGGGCCCTGGTCACGGCACCCGCCGTTGTCGCGTGCCGCGTTCGAACACCAGGTCGCGTTCCCCGACGCCCACCAGTGGTACCGACTTCAGCTTGAACGACAGGAGCACGAGCAGCATCCAGCCCCAGAGCATGATCGGTGTCGACTCCGAGAAGCCCTGGACCAGCAGCACCACGGTGAAGAGGCTCGGAAGGAGGGTCAGCGGCGAGAACGGACGCCGGGCGTGGAGGTCCCACCGTGGCCGGTCCACCGCGAAGAACCAGGACCGCCATAGCAGGCTCAGATAGGCGATCCCCATCAGGACGACCCCCAGCGCGCCGAGTTGGAACAGCACGTCGAGCCACATGTTGTGCGCGTGGAACACGGTGATGCCGTGATCCACGATCCAGTGGTCGAACGCCGGGTCCGTCGGGATCCAGGGGCTGGAGAACCCGTTGCCGAACAGTGGGTGCTCTCGCACGCGCTCGAGCACCTTCGACCAGATCAGATCAGAGCGTCCGGTGAGGTCGGAGCTGCGTCCGACGAGTCCGAGCAGCGGCTCCCGCAGCAGCCAGACCGCCGCGGCGACCAGCGCCGTACCGCCGATGGCCGTCACGTAGATCCGCGTGCGTGCCCCCGGAGTGCGGGCGCGGCGCATCAGCAACGCCACCAGGAGGACCAGCCCGGCGGCGGCCGCACACGCCAGCGCCGTGACGGAGGACGTGCGCAGCAGGAAATACGCCGCGAGCAGCATCCACAGGGCGAGCGTGGTCCGCCAGCGCGCGCGGGCGGCGAACAGCACACCGAAGGTGATGATCGCGAAGAGGGAGATGATCGCCAGCAGGTTCGCGTTGCCGACGATTCCCTGGATCCGTCCGCCGTCGAAGAGGTTGTCTCTGACCCAGTACCACTGAGGGTCGATCTCACCGTCCGGCACCGTGGTGAAGTTCGGCAGCAGCGGACCATGCCGGACGAGCGAGACCCACAGCTCGATGGCCAGCGAGAGCCCGAGGATCCACTTGAACGTCGAAGACAGGGCCCGGATGATCTCGTGCCACGTGAGCACGTGCGCGATGAACAGGCCGTTCACGGTGACAGCGGCCAACAGGACCCAGGTGATCAGCGTGGGTCCGCGCCATTGGGACCACGCGACCGATACGAGGGCGAATGTCGCGTAGCCCATCGCGGTCCAAGGCAGCCGACGCCAGCGGAACGGCTGCGGGCGGTTGCGGGCGAGCATCGGAACTCCGATGCCGAGAGTCGCGAGTGTGAACGCGACCAGCGTGACCGCGGCGCCCTCCATTCCGACGAGGTTGTACACCGCGGTGTGCGCGAACGTCACGATGAGCACGAGGATCACGTATCCGCGCAGCAGAAGGTGCCCCGTCGACTCGCGCTCCGGCGCCGTGGGCGGGGCTGTCACCGGGTGTCTGGTGTACTGGGCCATCGCGTTCAGGCTACCGCGCCGTACTCGGCGCGTGGCTGAACGCCGCAGCGCGGCTCTACGCTGGTGGCATGCTGCTGAGCCTCACGAACGCCCCCCGCGACTACGCCTGGGGATCCGATTCCCTTCTCGCCGGACTCGAGGGTCGCACGCCGACCGGTTCCCCTGAGGCGGAGGTGTGGTTCGGGGACCATCCGGGCGACCCCGCCGACGTCGCCGGCGGCGGTACCCTCGATCAGATCACGGGTGGCACGCTCCCGTACCTCCTGAAGCTGCTCGCCGCCGGGCGGCCGCTCTCGATTCAGGTGCATCCGACGATCGCGCAGGCGCGCGATGGCTGGGTGAGGGAGAGCGGGCTCGCTGCCGACGATCCGCAGCGCAACTACCGCGACGACAACCACAAGCCGGAGCTCATCGTGGCCCTCAGCGAACGGTTCGAATCGCTGAGCGGCCTGCGGCCGGTGAAGGACACGCTCGCTCTGCTCGAGCTGCTGGACGACACCGACGGGGTGGCGCAGCTTCGTTCACGTCTCGTCGGTGGCGCCGACGCCCTGCGCGATGTGATCGGCTGGCTGCTCGGCGGCGACGCGCAGAGCGAGGTCGACGAGATCATCACCGCGGTGCTGGCGGCATCGGAACGCACCGACGCAGGGGAGTGGGGTACGACGCTGAGCGCCATCGCGGCCGTGGCGGCGAATTATCCGGGGGATCCCGGTGTGGTGGTCGCGCTGCTCATGAACCACGTGGTGTTGCGGCGGGGGGAGGGCGTGTTCCTCCGTGCCGGCCTGCTGCATGCCTACCTCTGCGGACTCGGTGTCGAGATCATGGCGGCGAGTGACAATGTGCTCCGCGGCGGACTCACCCCCAAGCGCATCGACGTGCCCGAACTGCTCTCGATCCTCGACGCGACCCCCGGCGAGGTGCCGGTGCTGCGACCGGCGGAAGGCGATGCGGTCACGACGTATCCGGTTCCCGTGCCCGACTTCGCGCTCAGGCGGATCACGCTGACCGGAGCTCCGGTCACGGTCGAGGTCGCCGGGCCGACCATGGTGCTCGCGACCGCCGGGACGGTCACGGTCGTCTCATCCGCCGGCGAGGAGGCGCAGGTCCCCGTCGGAACCGTGGCCTTCGCAGGCGCGGACGAGAGCACGCTCACCGTGTCTGGTCCGGGCGAGGCCTTCGTGGCCGGGCCCGGGCGCTGAGACCTGGTTCGCCCCTCGCGACACGCCGATGGATCCCCAAGAACCTTCAAGAGTCGCTTGAGGGTTTACGATCCGCGACTTGACCGGAGCGAATGACACGGGTGTAATTAGTCATGCGCACGGCCCGCCGGGGGGCGGAGACAGGGTTGGAGATCGAGATGACGGGATACCGTTCCGACGTACCGGAGAACTGGTTCGTCGATCCGATCAACCTCGGTGTTCCCGGGGTGCGGCGCACGGACGCCGCCGATGATGACAACGCCCTCGCCTGGCAGGCCGATGCGCTCTGCTCGCAGACCGATCCCGAAGCCTTCTTCCCGGAGAAGGGCGGATCGACCAGAGACGCCAAGCGGATCTGCACCACCTGCGATGTGCGCAGCGAATGC
The DNA here is from genome assembly GCA_029239165.1 of Microbacterium sp. Classification (GTDB taxonomy): domain Bacteria; phylum Actinomycetota; class Actinomycetes; order Actinomycetales; family Microbacteriaceae; genus Microbacterium. The sequence goes on from JAQZBG010000041.1 coordinate 13,741, forward strand.
CTCGAGTACGCGCTCAACAACGATGAGCGCTTCGGCATCTGGGGCGGACTCTCCGAGCGCGAGCGTCGCAAGCTCAAGCGTCGCGCCAGCTGATCGGCGGAGCCGGGCACGTCCCACCGCGGTCGACGCCGCTTCGCTTCGCGGGCGCGCCGCATCCAGTGCTCCAGGGCGGGTGCGGACCCGCATAGGCTGACGAGGTCATGCCAGCCCGAGTTCACGCCATCATCGTCGCGCGCCCCGGATCCTCCTCCCGCGCGCAACTCCTCCGCACTCTCGAAGCCGTGCGTTCCCAGACCTCACCCGTAGAGGCTGTGACACTCGTCATGTGCGGCGATGCGTCCTCCGTGCGCGAGAGCGAAGCGGTCGGGGCCGCGGTCGAGGGGATCATCGAAGCCCGCACGACGACGTCGTTCGCCGAAGCCGTGGAACTTGCCCGTCCGCGCGTGCCCGCCGGCTCGGCGATCTGGTTGCTCGCGCAGGACACGGCCCCGCATCCGAGGGCGCTGGAGCGACTCCGAGGGACGCTGGAGCGGTCGCCCTCCGCAGCGATCGTCGCCCCCAAGCTCGTTGCGACCGACAACGACCGTGAGATCGTCTCGCTCGGTGTCAGCATGACGACGCTCGGCCGTTCCGTCGAACTCGCGGCAGGGGAACTCGACCAGGGCCAGCACGATCGCACAGACGACGCGCTCGGCTCGGACGTGCGCGGCATTCTCGTCCGCGGAGAGGTCCGCGATGCACTGCGGCCCGACCCGGCGCTCGCCGGCGCCGACGAGGGTCTCGACCTCGGGGTCCGCGCACGCCTCGGCGGTGGGCGGCTCGTGCTCTCACCGGGTGCGCGGGTCTCCGTCGCCCCGGATGGTCTGGCCGCACTACCCACCGGTCGATCCCGTCGCGCCTATGTCACTCGTCTGGCACAACTGCACCGACGTCTCGCCTACGCCCCCGCGGCGGCGGTGCCGCTGCACTGGCTCAGTCTGCTTCCGCTCGCGCTGTGGCGCTCCATCACCCATCTCGTCGGAAAACGGCCGGAGGCGGTGCTCCCCGAGTGGGGTGCAGGCCTCACCGCGATGCTGCGCGTCGGAGCGGTCACGCGGTCGCGGTCGCGCATTCGCGCCTTCCGCTCGTCCACCTGGGCGAGCATCGCGCCGCTGCGGGTGACATCCTCCGATCTGCGACGGCGCCTCGACGACGGGCACGGCAGTGAGCACGGAGCTGCCAGCGAGCTGCGCTTCTTCTCCGGCGGCGGCGCCTGGGCCGTGCTCGCCGCGCTCGTCGTGAGCATCGCCTCCTTCACGACTCTGCTCGCGTGGCCGGCGCTCGGGGGCGGGGCTCTTCTGCCGCTGCGTCAGACCGTCTCCGCGCTCTGGAGCGACGCGGCATGGGGCGTGCGCGGCACGGCCATCGATCTCGTCGGCCCCGCCGACCCGTTCGCTTCCGTCGTGGCGGTGCTCGGCTCGCTGTGGCCGGCCGGACCGTCTTTCGCGATGGTGCTGCTGTGGATCCTCGCCCTTCCGCTCGCGGTCCTCGGCGGGTGGTTCGCTGCCATGCGAGTAACCGACCGGTCCGGGCTGCGCATCTTCGCCGGTGTCGCGTGGGCGCTGGCTCCCACCTTCCTCACCGCGCTCGTCGATGGGCGACCGAGCGCCGTGCTCGTGCATCTCCTGCTCCCGTGGCTCTTCCATTCGGTCGTGGTGGCGCATCGATCCTGGGGCGCGGCCGGAAGCGCATCCCTGCTGCTCGCCGCCGTGATCGCCTGTGCTCCGTCTCTGGCGCCGGCGCTCGCGCTGCTGTGGGTCGTGGCGGTGGGCATCGTGCTCGGCACCGCACAGTTCCGTGGCGCGGGTCGCCTGGTGTGGCTCCTCGTGCCGACAGCCGCCCTTTTCGCGCCTCTCGTCTTCTGGCAGTTCGCACACGGCACGCCGTTGGCGCTGCTGGGCGATCCCGGCCTGGTCTGGGCGGGCCCGCAGGCCGCCGCCGACGCAGCGGGACGACTGGCGATCGCGACCGGATTCCCCACCACGGATCTCGCCGGGTGGTCGTCGTTGATCCCTGAGCCGATCGCCGCGTGGGCGCCGGTGCTATGTGCGCCCATGGCCCTCCTGGCGCTCGGCTCGGCCGTCGCCCCCCGGTGGCGCGCGGGGATGACGCTGCTCGTGGTCGCGCTGGCGGGTCTTGCGACGGCATTCCTCGCGGTAGGCATCATCGTGAGCTTCGC
>JAQZBG010000436.1 GCA_029239165.1 Microbacterium sp.
CAATGCCCATGGACGGAGTTGTCATGGCCGCTTCAGCACCCTCATCCCTCTCGCCTGAGCAGCAGGCGGAGCTCGACGAGGTCTTCGAACGGGCGCGAGCCGCGCTCGCCGTCATCGAGACCTACGATCAGGATCGCGTCGACCGCCTGATCCGCGCGGTCGCCTGGGCGGTCGCGAATCGCTCGTCGTTCCACCGTCTGGTGGGGATGGGCATCGAGGAATCGGGCCTCGGCGACTTCGACAGCCGCATGAACAAGCGCATGAAGATCCGCGGTGTCCTTCGCGACGCGCTGCGCAGCCCGTCGGTGGGCATCATCGAAGAGGACCGCGAGAAGGGGCTCGTCAAGTACGGCAAGCCCGTCGGCGTGATCGGCTGCGTCGTCCCGACGACGAACCCGGACCTCACGCCCGCCGGCAACGCCATCTATGCGATCAAGGCGAGGGACGTCGTGGTGTTCTCGCCGCACCCGCGCTCGAAGCATACGACGTTCGAGACGGTCCGGCTGATGCGCGAGGCCCTCGAGGCGCAGGGTGCTCCCGCCGACATCCTGCAGTGCATCACGCTGCCGAGCCTCTCGGCGTCGCAGGAGATCATGCGCCGCTCCGACCTGGTCATCGCGACCGGTGGCCAGGGGCTGGTGCGCGCCGCCTACAGCTCCGGAACCCCGGCCTACGGGGTGGGTGCGGGAAACGCGACCGAGTTCGTCGACGAGACCGCCGACCTCCGTGAGACCGCGCGCAACTGCATGCTCTCGAAGACGTCCGACTTCGGCTCGGGCTGTTCCGCCGACGGCAACGTGCTCGTGCCCGCCGCCCGGTATCGCGAGATGCTCGAGGCGCTCCAGGCCGAAGGCGGGTATCTGGCGACGACGGCGCAGCGCGCCGCGCTGCAGGCGGTGATGTGGGATGCCGAGGGTCATCGGCTCGCCGACACCGTGGCGATCTCACCTCAGCACCTCGCGCGGGCCGCGGGATTCGACATCCCCTCCGACAGGCGGTTCATCGTGGTCGAGGGCGACGGGATCGCCGAGGACCGGCAGTTCTGCAAGGAGAAGCTCACCACCCTGATGGCGGTCCACGCGTACGAGGGCGGCTTCGAGGACGGCGTCGAGCGCGCCAAGCGGCTGTACGACATCGGCGGCAAGGGGCACTCCTGCGGCATCGCCTCGACCGACGATGCGCACATCGACTACTTCGCTCGGCACATGCCGGTCTCGCGCATCATGGTGCGGCAGCCGAACTCGAAGGCGAACGCCGGATCGTTCACGAACGGGATGCCGATGACCTCGTCGATGGGATGCGGCACGTGGGGCGGCAACATCACGTCCGAGAACGTCTCGCTCCGCCACTACCTGAACATGACGTGGGTCTCGCGCACGATCGCGGAGGACCGCCCGTCGGACGAGGAGCTGTTCGGCGAGTTCTATGACGCCGCGCTGGAATCGGCCGACGCCGCGGTGGCGGCGTCATGAGCACCACCGAAGACCGCAGCGCCGGGAGCGGGATGTCCGCCGAGGAGCTCGTCGACGAGGCGCGGCACTGGTGGGAGACCGACATCATCGACATCCGCCCCGGCGAGATCGCGCTGCGCGGCTACCCGATCGAGCAGCTCATCGGCCGCGTCGGATTCGTCGACACGATCTGGCTCATGCTGCGCGGCGAGCTGCCGTCCCGGGCGGAGGTGACGCTGCTGGAGGCCGCGCTGGTCGCCTCCGTCGACCACGGGCCGCAGGCCCCCTCGATCGCGATCGCCAGGATGGCGACGACGTGCGGCGTGCCGGTGAACGGTGCCATGGCATCGGCGATCAACGTGCTCGACGACATCCACGGCGGTCCGGGACAGCAGTGCATGGAGCTGTACCTCGAGATCGACGCCGCACTCGAGCAGGGGCAGGGCCTGGACGAGGCCGTCGGCCTCGCCCTGCAGCGCCGGCGGGATGCGGGCGTCACCTACATCCCGGGATTCGGGCACCGGTTCCACCCGCTCGACCCGCGCACCCCGCGTCTGCTGTCGCTGGTCGATGCCGCGGCGGCGGAGGGCACGGTGAGCGGACGGTTCGCGACCATCGGGCGCGCCGTCGAGGCGGCCATCGGTGCCGCAAAACCCCGGCCCATCCCGATGAACGTCGACGGGGTGACCGCCGTCATCTACTGCGAGCTCGGCTTCACCCCAGAGCTCGGGCGCGGCGTCTTCATCCTCGCGCGCTCGGTCGGCATCCTGGCGCACGCCAGCGAGCAGATGGTCCAGGGCGGCCGCATCAAGGGCCCGCTGCCGAAGTCCATCGGATACACCTACACGGGCCCGGCGCGCCGATCGGTCCCGGAAACCGGCGACGAGAGAAGGAGCACCTCATGAAGGACCTGGTTTCGAACCAGATCGTTCGCTACCTGGAAGCACGCGATGTCGAGCATGTCTTCGGGCTCTGCGGTCACACGAACATCGCTCTGCTCGCGTCGCTCGAGAAGAGCGAGCAGATCTCCTTCGTGAACGTGCGCCACGAGCAGATCGCCGCGCACGCGGCCGACGGCTACGCGCGGGCGGGACGGCGCACCGGGGTCGTGCTGACGCACCTGGGTCCGGGTCTCACCAACGCCACCACCGGCGTCGCGAACGCGGCCCTCGACTCGATCCCGATGGTCGTCATCGCAGGCGACATCCCGACGCACTACTTCGGCAAGCACCCGCACCAGGAGATCAATCTGCACGCCGACGCCGCGCAGTACGAGATCTA
>JAQZBG010000437.1 GCA_029239165.1 Microbacterium sp.
GATGTGACGGGCGTAGTTCGTGAGGATCTCGGGCCAGAGGATCCACATCTCGTTGACCTGGCTCGGGAACTCGACGAAGTCGCGGTGGACCGCGGTGCCCGCGAAGTGCGGGTAGGTGACGGTGGCGAACAGCCCGTGCAGGGCGTGACCGAACTCGTGGAAGAGCGTCGTGACCTCATCGAGCGTGAGCAGAGTGGGCGTGCCCGGCGCCGGCTTGTTGACGTTCAGGTTGTTGACGACGACAGGAGCCGTCCCGCGCAGGGCCGACTGGGTGACGATCGAGTTCATCCAGGCGCCGCCGCGCTTGGAGTCGCGCGTGTATAGGTCGAGCAGGAACAGTCCGAGTTCACTGCCATCGGCGTTGTGCACCTCGAACACGCGGACGTCGGGGTGGTAGCCCTGCAGATCGTGACGTTCGGTGATCGTCACGCCGTACAGCTGTTCGGCGGCGAAGAAGACGCCGTCGCGGAGCACGCGCTCGGCCTCGAACCAGGGGCGCAGGGCCGCGCGATCGAGGTCGTACTCGGCCGCGCGCACCTTCTCGGTGTAGAAGGCCCAGTCGTGGGCTTCGATCCGGATGCCATCGGCGTCGGCGATGCGCTGAAGGGCGGCCTGCTCGGACCGGGCGTTCGCCGCGGCGGGCACGGCGAGGCGACGGAGAAGATCGTGCACCGCTTCGGGGGACCCGGCCGTCTGGTCGGCGAGGATCGCGGCGGCGTGAGACGGGTACCCCAGGAGGGCGGCGCGCTCGGCGCGGAACCGCACGATCTCGCGGAGGACCTCGCGGTTGTCGTGCTCGTTGCCACGCGTGCCGCGTGCGCGCGAGGCTTCGAGGAGACGGTGCCGGCTCTCGCGGTTCGCGAGGGAGGCGAGGTAGGGGTGACCGGTGTAGAGCGTGAGGGTGACGACATACCGACCGTCGAGCCCGCGGGCGGTCGCGGCCTGCGCAGCGGCCGACAGTTCGCCCTCGCTGAGACCGTCGAGCTCGGCCGCGTCGTCGAACACGACGGCGAGATCGTTCGTGTCGGCGAGGAGGTTCTTCTCGAACGTCGTCGTGAGGACCGAGAGACGCTGGTTGAGGTCGGTGAGCCGCGCTTTCTGCGCGTCGTCGAGACCGGCACCCGCCAGGGACATCTCGCGGTGGTGACGCTCGACGAGGTAGCGGCTCTCGGCATCCAGACCCAGCTCATCGAGCTGCGCGTGAAGAACCGAGATGCGGGCGAAAAGGGTCGCGTCCAGCTGGATGGCGTCGCTGTGGGCGGCCATGAGCGGCGCGAGCTCTTCCTCGACGGCCTGGATCTCGGCCGTGCCGTCCGCCGACGACACCGTGTAGAACGTGCGGGCGACGCGGTCGAGCAGAGCCCCGCTGCGTTCGAGGGCCAGCAGGGTGTTCTCGAAGGTCGGCGCGTCGGTTTGCGAAGTGATCTGCTCCACCTCGGCCCGGTGCGCGGCGAACGCTTCACGGAACGCGGGCAGGTAGTGCTCGGCGCGAATGCTGCCGTAGGGCGGCAGATCGTAGGGGAGAGCGGGCGGTGAGAGGAGGGGATTGGTCACGGCATCCGTCATTCGTCCAGCGTAGTCACGCGACGACCGAGCGTATGCAAAGAAATGTTTGCATATTTCCAGTTGCAAAGATATCTTTGTATTCATGACAACTGACCCGCGTCCCGAAGGGCGCGTCCTCGACGCGGGTGCACTTCGTGCTCTCGCGCACCCCCTGCGCGTCCGCCTCTACGATCTGCTCAGCCAGTACGGGCCGCAGACAGCAAGCGGGCTGGCGTCGCTCACCGGCGAGTCGACGGGAGCGACGAGCTACCACCTGAGGGCGCTTGCGCGCCAGGACCTGATCCGTGAGGTCCCGGGACGCGGCACCGCTCGCGAGCGGTGGTGGGAGCGGCCCGCCGGAGCCGTCACCCTCCTCAATCCCGAGATGGCGTCAACGCCGACCGGCCGCGCCGTCATGGAGGCGGTGCACTCCGAGACACTCACGTTGCGACAGCAGCAGCTCATGACCTTTGTCACGCACGGCTGGGACGAAGACGAACAGTGGCTCGACAAGAGCCTCATCTCCACCGCCAGCGCGCGCCTCACGGTCGCTCAGATGGCGGAGCTCGCCGACCGGCTTCAAGCGGTCATCTCCGAGACCGTTTCCCGTTACCGCGATCAAACCGGCGAAGGCCTCCGCGTCGTCACGATGCGCGCCGACGTCTTCCCCCTGCCCGCCGAAGGACCCACATCATGACGACGTTCACGACCCCGCTGCCGACCGCCCCTCGCGCGCTCGCCCCCACGACATTCGATCGAGCGCTGCTCGCGCTCTCCCGTGCCCTTGCACGCTTCGCCCACGCCCGCATGCGGGCGCGCGCGACGCGTCTGTCGATGGACCGCGCGCGCGGCACCGCCCGCGACAACGGACGTTCGCTCGTCGCCGAGGCCGAGTTCACCCTCCGCGTGCGCTGACCGGCCGGTGGCGAGAACTCCCGGTGGGGAGACCAGCCGGTGCGTGGATTAACCCGCGCGTGGACAGCCTGGGCGCCGACCTCAGGCGAACTCGTCGCCCTCGTCGTAGCGCACGACGACCTCGCCGGCGGCATCCTGCGTCACGATGACGCCGGTGTCGAGCTCAGCCACCGGACGGCCTTCAAGGAAGGTCAGCGTCCACCGCGGCGCGGGGGCGCTGAGCCCGTCGGGGTTGAGAGCTTCCTCGACCGCGGCGATCTGCGCGTGG
>JAQZBG010000438.1 GCA_029239165.1 Microbacterium sp.
GCTCAAGAACGTCCTGTACGAGATTCGCGGAAACGCCCTCGTCGAGGCGGCGCGTCTGGAGGCCGAGGGGCACAAGATCCTCAAGCTGAACACCGGGAATCCGGCGATCTTCGGCTTCGATGCTCCCCACCAGATCGTGCACGACATGCTGGCGGCACTGCCTTCCGCCCACGGGTACAGCGACAGCAAGGGCATCATCTCGGCCCGCCGCGCGGTCGTGAGCCGCTATGAGCAGATCGAGGGCTTCCCTCGCTTCGACCCGGACGACGTCTACCTCGGCAACGGCGTCTCGGAGCTCATCACCATGACGATGCAGGCGTTGCTCGACGAAGGCGACGAGGTGCTCATCCCGGCTCCGGACTACCCGCTGTGGACGGCGATGACCAGCCTCGCCGGCGGTACGCCTGTGCACTATCTGTGCGATGAAGACGACGAGTGGCAGCCCGATCTCGAGGACATCCGCTCGAAGATCACACCGCGCACCAAGGCCCTCGTCATCATCAATCCGAACAACCCGACCGGCGTCGTGTACTCGCGCAAGATCCTCGAAGGGCTCGTGCAGATCGCTCGCGAGCATGAGCTGCTGCTGCTGTCCGACGAGATCTACGACCGCATCCTGTTCGACGGCGCCGTGCACATCCCGACCGCGACGCTCGCTCCTGATCTGCTGTGCCTGACCTTCAACGGTCTATCCAAGACGTATCGGGTGGCGGGCTACCGATCAGGCTGGATGGTCATCACCGGCCCGCAGGCTCATGCCAAGGGTTTCATCGAGGGGATCACTCTGCTCGCGTCGACGCGACTCTGCCCGAACGTGCCCGCCCAGCATGCAGTGCAGGCCGCGCTCTCGGGCGTGCAGTCCATCGACGCGCTGATCGCTCCGACCGGTCGTCTGCACGAGCAGCGCGACATCGCGTGGGAAGGGCTCGAGTCCATTCCAGGGGTCTCGTGCGTCAAGCCCCAGGGGGCGCTGTACGCCTTCCCGCGGCTCGACCCGAACGTGCACGAGATCAGGGACGATGCCCGCCTCGTCTATGACCTGCTCGTTTCCGAGCACATCCTCTTGGTGCAGGGGACGGGGTTCAACTGGGCGACGCCGGATCACCTCCGGCTGGTCACGCTCCCCGAGCCCCGAGTATTGAGCGAAGCCGTCGAGCGACTGGGGAACTTCCTCGCCAGCTACCGGCAGTAGCCGGCTCCGCGTCGCGCGGAGAAAGCGACGCTGCAAGGCGTCGGATGCCGGCCACGAGCGTCGAGCGCGGGGTGACATCCGTCATCGGGCGGGCGTGCAGCAACGCGGCATCGGCAGCGCGCTGGTCGAACGGCAGGAACGTGACGTCTGTGATGCCCGCGAAGCGCTCGAGCGTGCGCCGCACCTGCCCGCGGGCGTCGATCCCCAGCGGACCGGGCCGCACCTGATTGACGACGACAGACACGGGCGTCGGCGCGGCGAGGCGACGTACCTCCGCGTGGTCTCGAAGGAAGCGGCTGATGCTCACCGGATCAGCCGCTGCCACGGCGACGATGAGATCGGCTTCGCTCAGCGTCGCCGAGGTTGCGGCATGGCGGCGAGGTCCGGCGATGTCGTATGTCACCTCGTCATCCGCGTCGAAGGCGCCGGCCACGTCCACGACCGTCTCCTCCATCCAGTCGCGACACGCGCTCAGCGCCATGCGGAGCCGAGCTGCTCCCAGTTCCGGCCACCGGCTGGGGCGGTTGATGCCGGCGAGCACCTCGATCGTGTCGCCACCGCTGGAGACCGTGGTCGCGAGCCGAGTCAGCTCCGTGGCGTCGAGGGCGCCGCGCTCGGCGCGTCGGCAGGCAGCGGCGATGCCGGGTGCGTCGTCACTGAGGCCGAGCAGGAGCGCGAGCGACGGCGCAACGGTGTCGGCATCGACCAAGGCGGTGCTGCGGCCGGACCGCGCGAGTTCCACCGCGAGCTGTATGGCGATCGTGGATCGCCCCGGCGCTCCGTGAGGTCCCCATACCGCGATGACTCGGTGCGGTCTGTGTGAACGCGCGGCGGGCTCATGAGGCGCATCGACGGCCAATGCCGCTGCGACCTCCCAGCCGGCCGCCTCGGGGCGCAGTGCGGCGGACAGCCCGAGCCGCCCGAGCAGACGGGTGTCGCCGCCTCCGAGGGCGAGGATGCGGACTCCGGCTCGATCGCAGGTGGAGACCAGCTCCGCCGTGAGTGCAGCGCGTGCAGCTGTGACGATGATCGCCTCGGCGCCGCGAGGAAGGTCGATGTCGGCGGACACGGGGACGACGGCGAGCACCCTGACACCCTCCAGCTCCAGTTCCGCCGCGAGTTCGCTGGCACGCGGTTCGGGGATCGCGACCACGACAGCCGTCACGAGCCGGCCCCGACCGGCAGCACCGAGAGGGACGCCCCGCCGGTGATCGCAGCGAGCACGTCGGCTGCGTCGCTCCTGTCGATCACGAGCTCGAGCCGGGCCGTCGCAGTGTCGGCCAGCATGCCGTTCGCCTCGATCACGTCGCGGACGACCACGCCGGTGATGAGGATCCGTGGAACGTCATAGGTGCGACCGTCGTCGAGCGGTGGGGCGTACCAGAGGTCGACGACGGTACCCGCCTGCACTTCCCCGGGGATCCCCGTGCCGCTCTCGACCACGATGGTGGTGCTGCGGTCGCTGTCGGCATCCGCGAGCGCGGCCGCCGGGACGATCTCGCCTTTCGTGAGTGTGCGTGCCGCGATCTGACC
>JAQZBG010000439.1 GCA_029239165.1 Microbacterium sp.
GCAGTGGGCGAATCTGGGGATCCTCGCCACGCTCGCCCTGGTGCCCTGGCCCACAGCGGTGATCGCCGAGACGGCCCGAACCGGCAACATCGACGACGAGCGGGTCGCGGTCGCGCTGTACGCGGTAGTCGGTGCACTGCTGTGCCTGTCCTGGCTCGTGTTCTTCTCCTACCTGGCGCGGCACCCCGACCTCACCAACGAGGAGGTGGACGACTCGTACTTCGCGCGCGAACGCCCCCGCGCCCTCATCGGTGTCGTCCTTTACTTGGCGGCTGGAGTGGCGGGAGTGCTCCTCCACCCCCTGGTCGCATCAGTCGTCTTCCTCCTGCTGCCCGCCTTCTACGGGTTCACCAGCCACGGACACGACCAACGGCCCGCATTCCTACGCGCCGGCACTGACAAGGGCAGGGGAAACACCCACCCGAGTGGTTCGTGACGCTCTGCTGGACGCTGTGAATCAGATATTGCAACGTTGTAGTACACCGGTGTAGCTTCACTTTTACTACACCGGTGTACTACCCCGTCATCTCAGCCGCAGAAGGCTGCTCTCGGGGAGCGCGTGCGCCGAGCAGCGCGTGCGGGGTTGCCGCTGCATCCTTCGAAGAAAGGCTGTTCAATGAAGAATGAAACCGGGGTGCGGTGGCCGCGTGGCCTACGAGCTCGGGCAGCGACGGGACTCGTTCTCGCTGCGTCGCTCGTAGCGCTGACGGCGGCCCCCGCCTCAGCCGCTCCTGATCCGTGGGAGTCGCAGTCGGGGATCTATCACCGCTTCACAGTTCCCAAGTCGAGTGTTCCGTCGAATGCCTGCGGCAACTCGACGGGTGCCGGCGCTGAGATCGAGGGTGATTTCGGGCCGTCGAAGACGTGGGCGAGGATGGGGCTCGACGCGAGCGGCTCGAATTGCACCGCGAACATCGGCCCGCTCGAGCCCGGCCTGTACCACTACCAGTACGTCGCTACCATGGCCGACCGATCAAGGGTCGCCTTCCGCAACGGCGACACCCCTGTCGAGGTCACGTCGCACCCCGACTGGAACACCCTCTTCATCCCCGGGCCAGAGGTCGCCTGGATGGACGACGTCGCCGCGGGCGGCGGTTCCGTCGCCGAACTCACGTACCAGTCGCCCGTGACCCAGTCCGAGCAGTCGGTGGCGGTGTGGACCCCGCCGGAGTACACCACCAAGGCGGCCGAGGCGCTTCCCGTGCTCTACCTGCTCTCCGACCAGGGCCAGTCCTTCCGCGAATGGCTCGAACTCGGCCGCGCCAGTCAGATCCTCGACAACCTCGCGGTGAACGGCGACCTGACTTCGATGGTCGTCGTGATGGCCGACGCCGGTGACGCAAACCCGGGGACGGAGCTCCTGGACGGGATAGCCCCCGCCGTCGAGTCCGCGTACAACGTGTCGAGCAAGGTCAAGGAGACCGCGATCGCCGGCATCGGGCGAGGCGCGGCGCAGGCTGTCGAACTCGCGGCTGCCGAGCCCGACGTCTTCGGTTCGGTCGGCTCGCTGTCCGGCTACCTTTCCGACAGCACCGCGGTCACGGCCGACCTTGCTCGCAAGATCAATGCCAAGACCGATCTGCTGCGCTTCTACGTCGGCAACACCCTCGACCCGAACTACAACGGCACCTACGAGGCCATGACCGCGCTTCAGCAGGCGGGCGTTCGGCTCGAGTTCGATGGCGTGCATCCCGAGACCGGCGGGGTCTGGGACACCTGGCGTGAGAACCTGCGCGACTTCGCATCGCGTGCCTTCCAGCCGAGCGTCAAAGACCACGGCCTCAGCGACGGTCACCGACCGCTCACCGAGCCTTACATCGCGCCCGGCGCGGGGAGCATCACGACTCCTCACATCGACGAGAACGGCATGGTCACCTTCGAGACCGGCACCCAATGGGCCGACGCCGAAGACGTCGTGCTGTGGGGCGATTGGGCTCCGAACGGGCAATGGTTCCGCATCCCGCTCACCAAGGAGGGCGACCGCTGGCGCACGACGATCGGACCGATCGACGGCTACTACTACTGGCGTTACGAGGTCAACGGCGTCCCGTTCCACGATCCTCAAGACACGACGAATGTCGTGAACATCGAGAGCCAGCTGTTCGTCCCGGGTGGCGTGCGCACGCCGCTGCTGGCGGGTGCCCGGGCCGACGAGACCGGACAGCTCGCGACGCTCAGCTACAACGGTGCGTTCGGCGCCTCGAAGCTCAAGGTGTGGACGCCGGTCGACTACGACCCGAACCGGGCCGAGCCCTATCCCGTCCTGTACCTGTACCACGGCTTCGCGCAGAACTATGCCGCCTGGACCGAAATCGGCAGGGCGAGCCAGATCCTCGACAACCTCTACGCACACGGCGAGATCAAGCCCATGGTCGTGGTGATGCCGGGGTACTCAGGCGCGCCCTTCGACATCTGGAATGAGCTGTCGGGCAACGTGATGCCGCTGGTGAAGTCGGAGTACAACGTGTCGGATGACCCGGCGCAACGCGCGATGGCGGGTCTGTCGTGGGGCGGGTTCCTCACGCACGGCACGCTGGTGAACCACCCGGGTCAGTTCGGCTACTACGGGATGTTCTCGCCGCCGTTCACCGCCGCGACGCTCGATCCGTCGACGCCCGGCGGCCAGACGGCCATCGCGACCACGAAGTCGGTCACGCTGTTCGCCGGCGACGTGGACACCGGTGCCGTCAACGCGATCAACGGCATCGAGTCGTCGATGAGT
>JAQZBG010000042.1 GCA_029239165.1 Microbacterium sp.
GCAGATCGGAGTGGGTGCGCGCTCGTAGCATTCAGCGAGCCGCCGCCCTCATTCAAACCAGAGCTGCTTCCCAGTCAGTTTCGGCCCGCTGAGGGATCCATGTGCGTGCGGCGAACGAAGCCGCACCGCCGTCCTCGAACTCACCGCCTAACCCGTCAGCACATCGAAGGAACTCGACCTACACCACTGCTCGGGACTTGACCCTACTCCGTGCTGGAACAGAATCGTCCCAACTACAACTCGCTCTTCTCGCTCGCGCTGTCAGCTGCGGTAACGGCAACGAGTTGACAATCAGGACTGAGGGTGACATCAACACCGGCGAGGTCGGAAATGTGCGGTACATGGTCGTTGAATGGCGCGCCTAGGCCGGGTGCACCACCAGTGTGGCCATACGGAGCCACCCCCAAACATCACGCTCTCAAGAATGCCGATGCCGTCGCCAGCTCATTGCGCTCGCATGGATGCTGCGCGAAGCCGTCGCGCCATGCCCGACGGAGTCGACGGGCGGACAGCTGGGCCCACCATGTCAGCTGCGCAACGGCGTCAGCTGCGCAAGAGGGCGCTTACCCCGCCCCGCTGTATCACGACGCGTGTATCACGCTCTCTGCAGTCGAGTGATTGGGACGCTGACGGAGCTTTGAGTGCCCAGCGGATCAAAGGGGTGCTCGCGTGACCGTGGCCGAAACCGGCAAGCCACGAGAAGAGGTGATGACATGGAAGTAATGACCTTGTGCTCCCGAACCCATGTGTGAGGTGCCTCGTCGGACATTCCGACATGCGATCACCCCCCAGCGCGTCGTTGTGCTCATCGTGGCCGTGGCGGCGATCTGGGCCGCGCTCATCCTCCCTGATCGGACAATCGGTCTCGCACTCCTCGTATTGGGGATCGGGGCGCTCTTCGCCGCGGTTCTCTTTCCGGCCATTCGAGATGTGGAGTTTGGCTTCCCTTCTGGAGTCAAGGTACGAGCGTCTCTGGAGGACAGGCAGGAGGAGTTGTCGCGCGCTTTCACGGCGCAGAAGGGCGACTTCAGTCTTTGCGCTCAACTCCTCTGTCCAGAGCCGGAGATTGCCACGACACTCCTCGAAGCGGCGTGGTCTCAGACCGCATCTGAGTGGCGCGGACCCGTGACAGCAAACCTCCGCCCGTACGTACTGTGCGTGTTCGTACACCTCCTCGAGTCCCACGCAAAATGGGCCGGGCGGGCTTCGACGCTCGAGACTCAGGATGCTGCGCCGCTTAATCCGCTGCTCTTGCTGACGCTTCCGGCGCGCACCGTCGTGGTATTACGCGAGTTCGCCCACCTGCCGCTCGCGGAGGTCGCCAACATCACCGAACGACCGCTCGCGGATATCGCCGCGGACTTGCGCGACGCTCAGGCGACTCTCGCTTTCGGTCCGAAGGATGGCAGGCGCTGATGGACGACCCAACTCGCCGCGCACTCATCGCCTCCGCAGACAAGCGAGCAGCAGCCTTTCCGCCGGATGTGGAGAGGGCAGTAACTGAGGGCGCCCGTCGTTATCGCTTACACCTCTACCGGCTGTACGCGGTATGGATCGCGGCAATGGTTGTCCTGGTGGCGGGGGTCGTCGTCACGCACCCCGCGACAGGCATCGTTGGGACTGCGACTGTGAACTCGATCACGCTGGACCCGCCCGATTCAACCCTGCTGATTCAGGATTCGGTCGTTCTGATCGCCACAATTCAACGATCCGACGGAACCAAGGCGGACGAAGACAGCCTGGAATGGAGATCGTCAGACACCACGGTCGCAACGGTCGAAGACGGAATAGTCACCGGCATTGCAGTCGGGACGGCGACGATCACCGCTGACTCGGAGGGCAAACGCGGGACCGCTACCGTCACCGTAGTGAACCTGCCCGAAGCGGCCCTAGCCACTATCACCGTCAATCCGCCCTCCGTCGAACTCACGCCAGGCCAGGGACAGGCGTTCGTCGCGATTGGGACGTATGAAGACCAGACCGAACTCGACCTATCCCAGCTGGCTGCCTGGACGACAAGCAATCCAGAGGTGGCAAGTGTCGATGCTCACGGTCAAGTGCGTACCATCGCGCCCGGCACGGCACAAATCAGCGCGAGCGCGGATGGCGTGGTCGGTTCGGCTACTGTCTCCGTCAAGAGCGACTCCGTGGACACCGTCGATCTGATCCGTATACGCATCGAACCGGAACAGCTCGAACTGCGCCCGGGCGAGCCTCGACACCAATTCACCGTCGTGGGCGACTACAGCGACGGCACTGTCCGCGCCCTGTCCGAAAGTGTCCGCTGGAGTTCGAGTGACACTAAGTCGGTGCAGATCGCAATCGACGAGGGCACAGCGCAAGCGATCAGCTGGAACACGACCGCCATCATCACTGCAGAAGTGCGCGGATTCATCACAACGGCGACGGTTGTGGTACCGGCCCCGCGCCTAGTCAGCATCGAAGTGACTCCCGGCGCGCAGACGCTGTACCAGAACGGCGAGGTCCAGATGACTGCGACGGGCATGTACGAAGATGAAGCCCGGCTCACTCTCACGGACGTTCAATGGAGATCCCTGGACCCAAAGATCGCCTCTGTCGACCAAAGCGGCTTCGTCTCGGCAGTTGGATTCGGAACGGTACGGATTGAGGCGAACTCTGATGGTTTGACTGGTTCAGCAACCGTGACTGTCGAGCACCAGGTGGAGTGACCATCGGCTGCTCAACATGGCCCTCGAGCGACCGGCGCCCGCCATAGGCGACGAGTCTCGAACCGGATCCTCATCCGGGCGCACGCACGATCCGGGACGTCTACAGCGCATGGGGCTCCTTCGCGGGTTGCATTCGAACGGCGCAACCACCAGCGCTCAGCCGATGTGGTGCGCATGCTCTGACCGCAGTGGGACCGCCATCGTGCAGGGTGGGCTGCGGAGCGCACAGGCGGTCGATCCCATGCTGCCCTGACCGCATCACGCGTGGTGAGTCAGCGGGCGCGGCGCGGGCGCCGGCGCCGGCGACGGCGACGTCGACGCGGCGCCGGCTGCAAGTAACGCGAGCCGACGCTGCTTGAGGTCTCCCCGGCATGTCAGTGACGACATGGGATCGCGGTCATGCTCGAACGCACCGACGAGGCGATCCAGCTCACCATCCGACGAAGGGATCGTTCGAGGGTGACGACCCTTACGGTCGATGGTTCTCCCCAGGCGTGGAGTACGGTGACGATCCCGACCGCACCCGCTTTCGCTACGCGCCGCCGTCCACCCTGCTATTCAATGACCACCGCGGACACGTCAGCTTTAGCGGGTGCCGGCAGGGCGCGGCATCGTTCAGCTCGAACGGGGCAGGTTTCGGGCGAGTCGTGGCAGAGTACGCCGTGTTGGGGGCCGCAGCTGGGCGAACCTCGAGAAGGTCAACGGCGTCCGCACCGAGCTGCCCGGGCTCGCGGACGGATGCCGATCCACGGGCAGACCCGGAGCCCGGGCCGCACCCTATGATGGGCGGATGTCCGTGACGCGCGCCGATGTCGCCAAGGCGGCGGGTGTGTCACCAGCGGTCGTGTCGTACGTGCTGAACAACGGACCCCGTCCCGTCTCCGCGCACGCGCGTGAGCGCGTGCTGCAGGCCGTCGCGGAGTTGGCGTATCGTCCCGACGGAACCGCGCGATCACTCCGACTCGGGAGCACGCGATCGCTCGGCTTCGTCGTGCCCGACATTCGGGTCCCGTCGTTCGCGACGCTCATGCAGCTAGTGACCCAGCATGCTTTCGAAGCCGGGAAGCAGCTCCTGGTCGCGACATCCAACGCATCACTCGAGGCCGAGCGCAGGCAGCTCAGCGAACTCGCCGAGCGCCGGGTCGGTGGCGTCATCCTGATGAGCGTGGATCCGGATGCCCAGGCGAATTGGGTCGGCACGCTGGGAATGCCCGTCGTGCTCGTCGACCGGCCGGTCGCCATGGTCCGCGGAGCGGGAGCGGCCGTCGAACACTGCCGGAGTCACGGGCGGCAGCGAATCGGCGTGATCTCCAGCACCTCGACGTCTCCGGTTCCGCGCCGTCGCCTGCAGGGCGCGCAGACTGCGATCGAAGCGCATGGCGGACGTCTCGCGGAGGGCGAGTCGCTGATCTTCACCGATCCCACCGGAACCGGCGGTTACCTCGCTGCGGGAGAGCTCCTCGCGAAGTCCCCTCGGATCGATGCCGTCCTCATCGACACCGAGGCGCAAGCGCACGGCTTCGTCCGCGCTGCCCGGAATCGTGGAATCCGGATTCCGGACGACGTCGCCGTAATCACGTTCGAGGCGATGAGCGAAGCCGCGAGATTCCGCGGCCCGACGCTCACCACGGTCAACTCCCCGCTCGTGAAGATCGCGAGGCAGGCTGTCGATCGGCTTCTCGGCGCCGACGAGTCTGCGCGCTTGCTCGCGCTCGACGACGTCGAATACGAGTTCATCGCGCGGGAGTCGTGCGGTTGTGCGCACGATCTCTTCCCGCGTGAGGTGACCCGCATCCGCAGCTGAGGCGGACCTCCAGCACTCCGTCCAGGAGGACGTGTTGGACCGTACCCGGGCTGTCGACGATGATGGCGACCGCCTGCTCGCCGAATGCCGATATCGGCTGGACGATCGACGTCAGCGCGGGCTTCGTGTACTGCGAGATCGTGGTTCCGTCGAAAGAGATGAGAGCGATGTCGTCGGGAACACGCAGGCCGAGTTCATCGAGGGCCTTCAGCGCGCCGATTGCCTGAACGTCTGAGCACACGAGCATCCCGGTGACCCCGCGGGCCCCTCCGGCGAAGAGCTCACGTGTTGCTGCCCACCCTCCCTCGAAGGTGAAGGGTGCGACTGTCTCCACTTCCGCATCGGCGCCTGCACGTCGCAGCGCCTCGCGCCAGCCTGCCCGTCGCGCGCGCGTGACGGTCGGGTCTGGGCCCCCGAGGAAGGCGATCCTCAGGTGTCCGTGCCACAGGAGGTGGTTCGTCCCGGTGAGGGCGCCCAGCTCGTTGCGCGTTTGCACCGTCGAAACCGGCGCCTCCCCCGTCAGACGGTCGAGAGCGACGACGGGGATGTCGAGTCCGAGCAGGTCCTCGAGGCCGTGACGCTTCTCGGACGACATGAAGATGAGCCCGTCAATCCGCCGCTCGACCAGGTTCTGGACGACCGCCAGCTCGCGATCCGGATCATTGGCCGTCGTCGAGACGAGGACGCCGTAGCCGCGAGCGCTGGCCGCGGTCTCGATCGCGTTCGTGAGTTCGGCGAAGAACGGATTAACGGCATCCGGCACCACCACGCCGATCGTCCGCGCCGATCCGAGACGAAGTGACCGGGCGAGACCGTCAGGTCGATAGTTCAGCTCCTGGACGGCGGCGAGCACCCGCTCTCGAGTCGGCCCGGCGACCGGCCTCGGTCCGTCGTTTAGCACATAGGACACCACCGCGGGCGAGACGCCGGCGAGCGAAGCGACGTCCTTCCTGGTCGCCGCCCGCCGCAGCGCCCTCACGCGTTGTCCCGGCTGCCCTCGACCGAGGTCCGCGCGGCGTCCATCGCCGCCAACTGCTCGACGCGACGGCGGAACTCTGGTGCCGTGCTGAAGGACGCGGCCAGGTACTCGGTGAGCACGTCGGCGGCGATCTTCGAGCCGATGATCCAGGCCCCGAGGCAGGCGACGTTCACGTCGTCGTGCTCGACGGCCTGCCGCGCGACATGCGTGTCGTGGATGACGGCCGCCCGGATACCCGCCACCTTGTTGGCCGCGATTGCCGCTCCCACCCCGGTCCCGCAGACCAGCACCCCTCGATCCGCGTCGCCGGAGACGACGAGTCGGGTCACGCGCTGCGTCATGAGCGGGAAGTCGACAGGTGTGTCGTCAGCCGTCCCGACGTCGGTTACCTCATGGCCGAGCGCCGTGAGCAGGTCCTTGACGTACGGCTTCAGTGCGAAGCCGGCGTGGTCGTTCGACAGTGCAATCCGCATGCGTAACTCCTCAGGCCGCGATCATCATGTCGGCGTATGCGCCTTCGCGCTTCAGGCGCCGCAGGTAGGCGTCGTACACGTCGTCGGCGTACTCGAGCACGTTGCGCTGCGACGTGGAGAACCGGTTCACACGGGTTGCCGCGTCGACGGTGTCGAACCACTCCTGCGGGATCGAGCCGGTACCCGTCAGCGCACCCGCGATACCACCTGCGACGGCGGCGATGCAGTCGGTGTCGCGGCCGATGTTGGTCCCCGCGATGATCGCATCGCGCGTCCCCCCGCCGGTCATCCGGAAGATGGTGATGCCCTTGGTCACCACCTCGTTCGCGTAGGCCATGCTGAACGTCACGCCTCTCGTGGAGTAGTGGTCGTCGAAGTAGCGACGCAGATCGCGCACGTCCGAGATGGCCGCGGTCGCCGACAGATGCTGCTCGAGCTCGCGGAGCACCTCGTCGGGATCGCAGTGGTCGAACACCGCGCCCAAGACCGAGTCCGTGGTGGCTCCGGGGATGGTAGCGGCCGCGATCGCGACGCCGGTCACGCACGCCCATTTCAGGCCGCGGCTGTTCGCCGTCTGGTAGAGCTGGCCCACTTCGAGGATGTCGCGCTTTGCCCCCTCCACATCGCCGGCGTTGATGAGACCGATCGGGTGACAGGCCCGCGCGAAGCTGTTGAGACCTGCGTAGTCGCAGTACCGGCCGATGTCTCCGCCCGGAATACCGCTCTGTGCGATCTCCTGGAGCGTGCCCTCGAAGTACATCGAGATGATGCCGGGGGCCAGCGGGTTCATGTGCTCGACCCACGCCTCCTTGACGTCATCCGCCGTCACCCGGCCACCCTTCTTGGCGATCGCCGCAATCATCAACTTCTGCCGTTCGACGCCGTCCTCGGTCGTGCCCGCGACGAATCGGAAGTTCTCCCATCCGGGGAAGGGAACCGTCCACGGCACGAACTCCTCGAGGAAACCGTGCTTCTCTACGATCGCCGGCCAGGGGTGATGCTCGACGGCCACGCCCATCGCCGAGCCGAGGAACGTCCCCCCGATGGCTCCGCGCATCTTGTCGTGCAACGTCACTTCTCTCACGGTGTCTCCTGTCCTGCCGTTGTGCTGCTCGCTCACGCGTTCACCATCCGCTCCACGAAGTCCTTCTTGGCAACGATTCCCGCGTGGAACGTCTCGTACAGCCGGTCCGCGAGCTGCCCGACGGGTTCGCGCGACACGGTGAACTCGTTGGCGGCTGTGGCGGCATCGACGGTCGCGATCCAGTTCTCTTCGATTCCGCCCGCTCCCGCGAGTGCACCACTGAGCCCAGCGGCGATCGCCGCGAGGCTGCTCGCGTCGCGGCCGAAGTTCACGGCCTCGGTGATGGTCGCTGCGACCTCGCCTTCCGTGAGGCGGAACAGGCACAGCGCCTTCGTCACGACTTCGTTCGCATGGCTGGTCGGGTACTTGATGCCGATTCCGCCATAGATGATGTCGAAGTAGTCCCGCAGCTCGGCGGCATTGTCGATGTCACGCGTGGCATCGAGATGACGGTGCAGTTCCTTCCCCACCCACTGCGGATCGCCGAGCTGAAGCACGCGGTCGATGACACTCGTGACGTCGGCGCCGGGACGCGTGGCCTCAGCGACGCCGACGCCGGTCACGACCGCCCAGAGGATGCCCTTGCTGTTCGCGGCCTGGTACATGCGGCCGATCTCGAGCACGTCGACGAGGGCCGAATCGGGGTCGCCGGCGTTGATCAGACCGATTGGCTGCGCGGCCGACGCGAAGGCGACGTGCGCGGTCAGGTCTGAGTAACCCCCAAGGTCCCGCGCGGGCACACCCGCCGCGGCCATGCCGAGCGCACGGATCTCGAACGGCTCGTTCACATGTTCAGCGACCCGCGGGTCGAAGTCCTCGAGCCACTGCGCGACGATCTCGTCGCCCGTGACACGGCGGCCGTGGCGGAAGATGGTGGCGAGGAAGCGCTTCTGTCGCTCGACGCCCTCCTCGGTGGTGCCGGCGGGACGCCGCCACCCGGTCGTACTGTGCACGGACGGGAGCAGATCGGTGACGCGCCCGAACGTCGCCTCATGTTCCTGCCAGGTCGTCCCCTCCACGGGGGCGGCCATCGCCGAGCCAACGAAGCTCGCGGCGATGCATCCGTGGAACTTGTCGCGAAGATCCGCGCTCATGAGATGTTCTCCTTGATCGTGTTCTGTTCGTGCGTTGTGCTCGCTGGGGCCGCCTCCCGCGCCCACATCCGCGTCAGCTGATCCGCGGAAGGAACCGCTGCCTGGGCACCGCGGTGCTGCACCACCGCGGTGGCGACCTCGACTCCGAAGCGGACGGCGTCCTCGACAGACCGACCGGCGGCCACGGCGAACGCCATGGCAGCGGTGAGGCTGTCGCCCGCACCGGTCGTGTCGATCGCCTCGACCGGCTCGGCGTCAATGCGGACGACAGGGTGTCCGGGCACGGCGACGATCGCGCCGTCGGCGCCGAGGCTCGCGACCACGCAGCGGGTTCCGGTCGCGATCAGCGCGGCCGCGCCCGCGACGACGTCCGACTCGCCCGTCAGTCGCCGCAGTTCCGACGCGTTGGGTTTAACGATGTCGACGCTCCTCAGCAGACCGGCCGGAAGCACGTCGGGAGCGGGAGCCGGGTCCAGGATGACCCGTGTTCCGCGCCTTTGCAGTTCCCGGGCGGCGTGGGCCACGGACTCGAGCGGGATCTCGAGCTGCATGACGACCGCGTCGAACGTCGCGAGCCGATCGAGTCGGCGGTCCACATACTCAGGCGTGACCCACGAGTTCGCGCCGGTGGCCACGACGATGCGGTTCTCGCCGCCGGCGTCGACCGTGACCGTCGCGAAGCCGGTGTGCTCGGCCACCCGTTCGACGTCGCTGACGTCGACGCCGGCCGCCTCCAGATGGCGCAGCGCGAGGTCACCGTTCGAGTCGTCGCCGACGGCGCCGAACATCGCGACGTGCGCTCCCATTCTCGCGAGGGCGATCGCCTGATTGGCGCCCTTGCCTCCTGCGGCGACGAGCGCATCCGTAGCGAGGATGGTCTCGCCCCCCTCGGGCATCCGGTCGACGAACGTCACGTAGTCGACGTTCGCGCTGCCGAGGACGGCCACGCGTGGCGTGCTCGGAGCGTTGTCGTGCGCCTGCGATGTCGAACTCATCCCTTCAGCCCGCCCGCGAAGCCCTGGATGAACTTCTTCTGCGCCAGCAGGAAGAACGTCAGCATCGGGATCATCGAGATGATGACGATCGCGAATATCTCGTTCCAGTCAGAGACGAGAGACCCGACGTAGTAGTACATCGAGACCGGCAGCGTCTGTACGTCGGATCCGCCGAGGAAGATGAGCGAGATGAAGAAGTCGTTCCACACGATGAGACCGGTCATGATCGCCACGGTCCCGGTCGCCGGCGCCATCAGCGGCAGAACGATATGGAGGAAGATCTGACCCCGGGTTGCACCGTCGATGAGGGCGGCCTCCTCGTACTCGGTGCCGAGTCCGCGGAAGAATCCGGCGTATAGGAACGTCGCCAAGGGGACGAAGAGTCCCGTGTAGACGATGATCATTCCGGGGATCGATCCCGTCAGCTCCAGCTGACGCGCCCCGATGTACAACGGCACCAGAGCGAGCTGGCTGGGGAGGATGATCGCGACCAGGAACGTGTAGTACGCCACGCGACTCCACCTCGAGGTCTTCCGAGCGATGACGTATCCGGTCACCGATCCGATCGCGACGAGGAGCAGCACCGTGAGCGTCGTGATCGTGATGCTGACGGCGAGGCCGTGCAGGACGTTCGAGTTGCCCGTGGATGTGGCGACCGCGATGAAGTTGCTGAAGTCGAGGCTCGTCGGCGGCGCCACGAGCGATGTGGTGTTGAACTCCTCATCGGACTTGAACGCGATGACGACGAGGAAGTAGAACGGGATCAGCGAGATCAGCGCGGCGATCCAGAAGAGGACCTCGCGGACGCCCGTCGCGAATGTGTAGCGGAACATCAGCTCTCCTTCCCATCGCCGTTGGTGATGCGCTGCTGGACGATCGCGAAGACCAGGATGATGAGGGTCATGACGAGCGCGAGGGCGGCGCCGTACCCGAACTGCCCCAGCGCGAATGACTGCTTGTAGACGGCTGTCGCGAGCGTCTCGGTGGTGCCGGCCGGTCCGCCTCCGGTGAGCGCCATGATCTCGTCGAACGTGCGCAGCCCGGAGATGATCGTCAGCGTGGTCGAGATGGCCAGCGCCGGTCGCAGGGACGGCAGGACGACGTGCCAGAATCGCGCGAACACACCGGCGCCGTCGATCGCGGCGGCCTCTTCCGTCTCCGGCGCCACGCTGGCCAGCCCGGCGAGGTAGATGACCATGGTGATGCCAGTCCCCTGCCAGCAAATGACGATGAGCACCATGAACAGCGCCAGGTTCGGGTCGGCGAGCCAGGGGCGGACCAGGTCTTCGAAGCCCATCCACGCGAGCAGACCGTTGAGCGGACCGGTGTAGTCGAAGATGAACTTCCACACGTAGGCCACCGCGAGCGGGCTGAGGACGGTGGGGATGAAGAAGAGGACCCGCAGCACGTAGCGGGACTTCAGGCCGCGGTTCAGCCCCAGGGCGAGGCCGAGGCCGATCAACTGCGTGATCACGAGGATGCCGAGCGCGAGGACGACCGTGTTCCGGATCGCGCCGACCTGCGTCGGATCGTTGAAGATTCGCACGTAATTGGCGAATCCGATGAAATCGAAGTCGCCCAGGCCGCTCCAGTCGGTGAGGGAGAAGAACCCTCCCGCCGCCGTCGCGATGTAGTGGACGATGACCGCGAGCGCGATCCCGGGAAACGCCCACCACCAGTGGGCGAATGGGGAGGCGGGATGCGATCTGCGCCGCGGTGCCGTCACGGTATTGGTCGATGTCATGCTCGGCTGCGATCTCCGTTGCGGCGCCGTCGCCGTTTTGGTCGATGTCATGCTCAAGTCCTTTTGGTGAAGGTGGGGTGCCGCCGTGCGGCTCCCCACCGTCGACTTACTGGTCCCAGGCCGCGTCCATCGCCTCGAGGACCGAGTCCACCGAGCCCTGACCGATGAGAAGCCCCTGCAGGCCGTTGGTGAGAGCCTCGAACACCAGCGGGTTCGGCCAGCGGTTGACCGGGAGGGCGACGGTCTGGCCCGACGTCAGCAGATCGGCGACCGGAGCGTAGATCGTTGACTCCAGATCCATGTCGGCGTATCCGGAGACGGGCAGGGTGCCGGACGCCTCCATGTACATCTCGCCCTGGGCGGGGTCGGCCAGCCAGTCGAGGAACACCTGGGCGGCTTCGGCGTTCTCGGCGCCCTCGGTGATCGAGAGCGAGAAGTCGGAGCTGCCGATGATGAACGGCTCACCGCCGTCCGCCGGCGGGAACGCCTGGATCGCCCATTCGGTGTCTTCCGGGGCGGCCTTCGCAAGCTCCACCGAAACCACGCCCGGAGCGAAGTTCACGACGGCCTCGTTGGTCGACAGCAGGCGGGCGGCGACGTCGCCGCCCGCGCCCTCGGCGCCGGGCTGGAAGCAGCCGGCCTCGTGCATGGTCTGGAAGGTCTCGATCGTGTCGCGCCACCCTTCAGAGTCCGCGAACGTGACCTCGCCGGCGGCCCGCTGCTGGTTCCAGTCCGGAGTCTCCTCGTAGACGCGGGTAGCCGAGATGACCTGCGCCATCGTTCCGACGCTGCGGGGAACCGTGCCGGCCAGGGTGCCGAACGAGCCGCCCTCGGCACTCGCGACGTCGCACGCGTCGAGGAGCTCGTCGAACGTCTGCGGATATTCGTCGATGCCGAAGCCGGCCAGGGCCGTCATGTTCACGACGCCGGTCGTCACGGTGAAGTCCAGCGGCTGGCCGTAGGCGACGCCGTCGATCGCGAAGAGATCCTCCGACCCCTCGGGGATGATCTCGTACGAGCTCTCCGGGAGCGGCTCGAGGAACCCGGCGTCGGCGAGGGCCACGACCGAGCGGAGCTGGCCGCTGCCGGGCGCGCTCTGCACGAGGTCTGCGGCATTGCCGGCCTGCAGCTGCGTGCGCAGGATCGTGTCGTACTGGTCCATCGGCTGGCGGTCGAGCTCGACCTTGCGGTCGGGGAACTCGGCCATGTACGCGGCAGCGAGACGCTCGTACGGGCTCTCCTGCGCACTGGGGCTGGAGAACATCAGCTTGAAGGTGGTCGGGCCCCCTTCGTCGGTGCTCTCGGAGCCTGCGGAGCTCGCGCAACCGGCCAGCAGCGAGACAGCCGCCACCGCTCCAATGGATGTCACCGTGTGGACCCACTTGATTCGCTTCATGGACATCTCTGACCTCTTTCTGACTTCTTCGTCGCGATGCAGTGATCGTGGTGACCAGGACTGTAACCCAAATCTACACGTGTTGACAAATCGGAATCTCTTCGTGGAGAGTGGCCGCAGCAAGCGGTGATTGGCGTGCCCGGGAACGGCGAAATGGGGCGCTCGAACACGTATGCCGCCCCCACGCGGGGGCGGCATACGTTGCTGTCCTGGATCCCCGGCGTGACGGCGGGGTCGGCTCGAGCATGACCGCCGAGACGAGAGGCCGACAACAAGGCCGCTCGTTCAGCATCCCGATGCGGGCAATGTCGCCAGACACCCGGGTTACCGTTCCGGTTCGGATCGCCTCGGTCGCTTGGACGAGCATCGACGAGCCCGGTGTGGGCGATCTTGCCGGCTCTAGCGCCCATCCTC
>JAQZBG010000440.1 GCA_029239165.1 Microbacterium sp.
GACCTCTGCTGTGCTGCCCGTTGCGAGAACGCGGCCGCGAGCGATGATCACGACATCGTCGGCGGTGTCCTGCATCTCGCTCATCAGGTGACTCGACACCAACACAGCCTTGCCATCGTCAGCGAGGAAGCGCAGAAAGCGCCTCGTCCAACGGATGCCGTCGGGATCGAGTCCGTTTGTGGGCTCGTCCAGCACGAGCACGTCAGGGTCGCCGAGGAGGGCTGTGGCCATGCCGAGCCGTCGCCCCATGCCGAGCGAGAATCCGCGGATTCGCATTTTCGCGGCATCCCGCAGTCCGGTGAGTTCCAGTACCTCGTCCACTCGTCGGGTGGGGATGGCGTTCGACTGCGCCACCCAGGTCAGGTGCGCCTTCGCGGTGCGGCCCGTGTTCGCGCCGGGGCCGTCGAGCATCGCTCCGACCGTCCACAACGGACGTTCCAGCGATCGATACGGCCGACCATCGATCAGCGCGGTGCCGCTGGTCGCACGATCCAATCCGAGCAAGACCCGCAGCGTCGAGCTCTTCCCCGCGCCGTTGGGTCCGAGACAGCCGGTGACCCGCCCCGGAAGAGCGGTGAAACTGACATCGTCGACCACGGTGCGTGAGCCGTGACGCTTGACCAGGTGACTGACTTCGATCATGCCTCCCAGCCAACTGGGCCGGCGTGCCGGCGTCAGTCTGCGAGAGTTGACAATCGCGGGCTTCGGGTCGCCGGATCACGTGGATGCCGGGGTCACAATGCCGTTCTCGTAAGCGATGACGACGAGCCCCGCCCGGTCTCGGGCCTGGAGTTTCGTCAGAATCCGGCTCACGTAGGTGCGCACGGTCGTCACGGTGACGAACAGGTCATCCGCGATCTCGGCGTTCGATCTGCCCTGCCCGATGAGAGCCAGCGTTTCGCGCTCCCGCGCCGTGAGGTGGCCGAGTCGGTGGTCCTCGCGCACGGGGGCGAAACGTCTGATCAACCGCTTCGTCACCTCCGGGGCGAGCAGCGCATTGCCCTCGTGTGTCACGCGTACTGCGTGCAGCACCTCGCCGGGCGGACTGTTCTTCAGCAGGAACCCAGAGGCTCCGGCCCGGAGTGCCTCGTACACGTACTCATCGAGATCGAACATCGTCAGCACGATCACCCGCGGCCCGTCGGGCTCCCCGGTGAGGACGCGGGTCGCTTCCAGCCCGGTCATCCGCGGCATCTGCACGTCCATCAAGACGACATCCGGATGCAGACTTGCCGCACGCTCGACCGCGTCCGTGCCGTCTGTAGCCTCGCCAACCACCTCCATGCCGGCCTCGCTGTCGACCAGCATTCGAAGCGATGAGCGGATCGACGATTCATCGTCCGCGATGAGCACCCTGATCACATTCGTCCTTGCGGTCTGCTCGGAGTTCTCACCAGCGGAATGGTCGCCGACACCGTGAAGCCCGACGTCGAGGAGGTGAAGTCCACCGTCCCACCCAGGAGCTCGATTCTCTCGCGCATACCCGCCAAACCGTGACCGGGCTGGAACGTGCGCGGAGCGCCTTGCCCATCATCCTGAATCCCCACCGTCACCGACTCCGAGGACACGTGAAGCCTCACGATGGCGAGGGACGCCGCCGCGTGCCGGATGACGTTCGTCATCGCTTCTTGGACAACTCTGAGCACCGTCGTACGGACATCGGACGGAAGCCCATCGATCGTTTCGTCGGAGTCGACACGGACGGAAATACCGGCCCGCTCAGCGGACATCGCAAGACGTGCGAGCGCTGTCGACAGGGGACTCGACGCGACATTCTCCGCCTCGGTGCCGGTTCGCTCCCGATGCAGGAGGCCTTTCAACTGAAACAGAGAGGCTCTCGCATCACCCTCGATCCCCCGCAGCACCTCACGCAGTTGCTCGGTGCCGAGAGTGCCCACATGGGCGGCGACTCCCGCTTGCACCCCGATCGTTCCGAGGGAGTGAGACAGCACATCGTGTACGTCGCGCGCCACGCGAAGACGCTCCTCGGCGCGCGACCGAGCCGTCGCTTCCTCCCTGACCTCTCGTGTCCGCACGCCGAGCACCCACGCGACGCACAACACGACAGCGCTCAACACCATCCCGCGGAAACGATCCTCGACGCCCTCCGTACCGAGGAACGCCGAGGTGAGCACCACGAGGACGACGCCGGCGAACATCCACCACGGGAACCTGCGTCCTCCGCGCTTCTCCGCCAGTCGGAACACCGCGAATCCCGTCAACATGAACGGATCGGCAGTGACGTGGAGGGTCCATCCGCATGCTGTCGCGGCAGCCGTCACGACCACTCCGAGGAACGGCAGGCGCGAACCGGCCATCACACCGACCACCGCCGAAGCGCCCAAAGCGAGCTGAGTCCATCGTGCGGCGAGATCCTCCGGCGTGACCGTCAACCAGAGTCCCAGGAACACGGTGAGTCCGAGGATCAGGCCCGTCAGAAGGCCCCTCCGCAACCGAGTGCCGGAAAACCCGCGCGAGCGTGAACCGCGGCGATGACGACTCCCACCCACCGACCCCGCTCCTCTCCATCGGCGTTCTCGCGGTTCGCCCAGGGCCTCCGCGCGCTCCGCGACGACGCGGTCGATCAGTGCCCGCCGTCCCTGTGCTCCGGCGGCCACGCCACCGTGAAGCGCTCGAACACGATCTCGTCGTCCTTCTCCGACCACTCCCGCCCGAGCGCTGCGGAGATACGCGTCCAGTATCGACGATGCTCCTCGCCCTCGTCGAACGCGAATCGCGCGTCCGCGCTCTCGAAGACGCCCAGACGCATCTCGGTCGTCCGCAGGATGGCTCGGGGCGCGCCTCGGCCGTCGCAGGCGATCCAGTGCGATCCGATGCGCGGGAGGGGTTGTCCCTCGGCGATGTACTCCGCCACGAGCGACGAGGTCGCACGCTTCTCCCCCTCGAGAACGTGCGCGAGCAACTCGTCGGCCAGTCTCTCGGAGTCACCGAAGTGCTCGACGGTGTACTCGGGGCAGGCGGCGACGGCGTCGGGATGGGCGTCGGCGTACTGCTGCCACATCCGAGCCGCGGCGGCGGTGTCGACGACGATGGGTGAAATGGTGCTCATTCACCCATCCTGACAGCCGTGGTCAGCCGCGCTTCCACCCGTAGCGGGCTGTCAGCGCGGCCGCGACCGTGTCGAAGCGCCCCCGATCCAGGGCTGCGGCTTCTCGACGCATGCCGGCATCGTGCACGAGGTACAGCTGCTCGATGTCGACCCACGAGGGACGCCGCTGCGGGTCCCACTCCCCCGTGCCGAGGGACAGGTACTGCCGATCGCCGTCGTGCGGCTTG
>JAQZBG010000441.1 GCA_029239165.1 Microbacterium sp.
GGACACCACGGCACCCGTGGCCACCGTCAAGAGCGGCGCGGAGTTCACGGTCGGTCGCGACGGCATCTACAGCAGGGTGTCGTTCAAGCTCCAGGACGAAGGGAAGATCGATCGGCTGACCCTCAACGGCGTCGAGAAAGACCTGACCGACAACGCCTGGTCCGACCTCAACCACGTGAAGCCGGGAGTGTTCGGCGCCAAGGTCGGGGCGAACACGCTGGTCGTGTACGACGTGGCGGGCAACGCCACCACGGTCACCTTCACGCTCGATGTCACGGCTCCCGCCGTGACGGTCAAGGAGGGCGGCCAGTACACCGTGGGCGCGAACGGCACCTACAGCCTGGTGTCGTACAAGCTCAACGACGCCGGGAAGGTCGATCGGCTCACGGTCAACGGAGTGGCGAAGGATCTGACCGACAACGTCTGGTCCGACCTGAACTTCGTGAAGCCGGGTGCGTTCGGCGCCAAGGTCGGGGCGAACACGCTGGTCGTGTACGACGTGGCGGGCAACGCCACGACCGTGCCGTTCACGCTGACCGGCGCCGGCGGCTAGTCGCGAGCGCAGACGAGCGGCCTCTGGGACGAGTTCTGTCCCAGAGGCCGCTCTGCCGAACCGCGGTACGCACCTCGAGTGACGCCGATGGGTCAGACCCGCGGGGACCTCGCATCCCTGCGGTCGACGCGAGCCGGACGGGTCATGAAGACCCCGAGCAGGATCATGCCGACGGCGAGGCCCAGGTGCAACCAGTTGTCGGCGTCGTTCACGGGCAGGAAGTTGAGCTGATCGTTGTTCACGGCGATGAGGCCGTAGATCCAGACGACCAGGTACACGAGCCCGCCGACGACGAGATACAGCCGCGAGGCGCGAGCGGTCACGGCCGCCGCGATCCCGGCGACCGCGAACAGCAGGTGGACGATGTTGTGCAGGACCGAGACCTGGAAGACTCCGAGCAGTTGAGCCTCCGATTCCGCACCGGCGCCGTGCAGATGCTCGGACCCGTGCGTGAGGCCGGGGATGAATCCGGCGATCCCGACGAGGAGGAAGACGATTCCCACGATCAGTGCGGTCTTCTGGATCGCCGAGCCGGCGTATCCGGTCGTGGGTTCTGCAGCCGTGCTCATGATGATGCTCCTTCGCTGTGCGGTGCGCGGGTGGTCGAAGACGCCGCGACTGGATGCACCGAAGGTAGTGAGCGCACCTCTCGCGCGAGAGGGTATTGACGCCCGGCAGCTTCTCGTCCAAAATCCTGCGCTCGCCGCGGAACTACAGCACGCTGCGCGACGGTGTCAAGATGCACGCGCTTTCGTGCCAGATGTCGACCATGGTGGGCATGACCATTCAGACGCTCCCCAGAATCGCCGACTACCTCGACGCCGAGGCGCGGCTGCGCAGCACCTTGCGCACCATCGACTTCCCCGCCACCAAGGATGACCTGCTGCGGATCGCCGTCGTTGATCATCTCGAGGTGACGACGATCGACGCGATCCGTGAGCTCCCCGGTCGAGACTTCCACGGCATGACCGACGTGCTCAGGGAGCTGGGCGGGCAGGCGCACTCCCGCATTCTCGTCGACAGCCGACCATGAGCGCGATGCGGTCGATCACCGAGGTGGCGCCGGACTTCTTCCGGCTCTGTGTCGCGGATGCGAACTGCTACCTCGTGCGCACCGCAGGCGGCTTGACTCTCGTCGATGCGGGGCTGCCTGCCACCCGGGGCGTCCTGCGATCGCTGCTGACCCACCTCGGCGCGCGCGAAGCCGACATCGACGCGGTCGTGCTCACCCACGGCCACTTCGATCACGTCGGCGTCGCCAGGCATATCCGCGCCGAGGGTGCACGGGTGCTGGTGCATTCTCGTGACGCACAGCTCGCGCGGCATCCGTACAGCTACCGCCCGGCCACACCCCGCGTGCCGTATCTCCTCTCCCATCCGCGGGGGCTTCCCACGATCACGCGCATGGCGCTCGCCGGAGCGCTCGGGGTGCGCGGCGTCGAGGCGATCGGACGGGTGCATCACGGCCATCCTGTCGACGTGCCGGGTTCGCCCGTGGCGCTGTGGACTCCCGGCCACACCGGCGGGCACTGCGCCTACTTCTTCGAGGAGGCGGGCGTCCTGCTCACCGGCGATGCCCTCGTGACCCTCGATCCCTACACGGGCGAGGAAGGCCCGCAGATCGTGGCGAGCGCGGCCACCGCAGACACCGATGAGGCGATCCGCTCTCTCGACGTGCTCGCCGAGACTTCGGCGGAGCTCATCCTTCCCGGCCACGGCCGGTCGTTCCGCGGTCGAGCCGCGACCGCCGTCGATCTGGCCCGTCAGCGCGGACCTCACTGATCCGCACATACCGAGGAGAAGCATGACCGAGATCGACGACCGGGGCGCGAGCGCGGTGACCGCTCCCGCCGCAGGCGCGCGGCAGGCGGCGATGATGAGCACCACGCGCGTGGAGCAGAAGGGCAATCTGCTCGTGCGGTGGATCACCTCCACCGACCACAAGACCATCGGCTACATGTATCTGGTCGCCTCGGTCGTGTTCTTCCTGCTAGGAGGCGTCATGGCGCTCGTGATCCGCGCCGAGCTGTTCGCCCCCGGCATGCAGCTCCTGCCCACGAAGGAGCAGTACAACCAGCTGTTCACGATGCACGGCACGATCATGCTGCTGATGTTCGCGACGCCGCTGTTCGCCGGGTTCGCGAACGCCATCATG